>NZ_JAVDUS010000004.1:0-402231 GCF_031456485.1 Bacillus sp. 3255 | reverse complement strand
CCTCAAAACTTTGCTTCACAATGGCGCCAGATTTCAGGTACTTGTGTATGAGCGAGACCACTCGTCCATCCTTAATGGTTCTCGATAATACTTCGACGAGTTTACTTTGATTTACGGTGTCGAAGTATTTCTCTAGATCCATGTCGACCACGTATTTATACCCTTCCTGTATGTTCCTCTTACTTTTCCTGATCGCATCGTGTGCACTCCGCTTAGGACGAAAGCCAAAACTGTTTTCCGAGAACTGCTTCTCATAGATCGGTGTAAGAACCTGAGCGATTGCCTGTTGAACAACTCGATCTACCACCGTTGGTATTCCAAGATTTCTTTTCTTTCCGTTCTCTTTGGGTATTTCCACCCTTCGAACGGGATTAGGGCGGTATTTTCCGTCCAGAATGGACTGTTTGAGTGACTCTCCGTTTTCTTTGAGGTATTGCAGAAGTTCATCTACTTTCATCCCATCGATTCCATGAGAGCCTTTGTTTGCTTTCACCCTCTTGAATGCTTCATTCAGGTTACTATTGCTCACAATTTCCTCCAACAGTTCCTTCTTTGACTCGTTTGCGTTGGTGGTGTTGTTTTCAGTTATCCTTTCAGGAATGTACGCTCCCGCATATCCTTCGTATTCCGTACTATTCTTCTGCGCGGAGCCTTCCTTTCTTGGAAGTTGGCTGTACTTCGCTCCTGATTTGGTACCATTCATTGACTACCACCTCCTAAGGTTCAGCCCTTCCCCCGAATTGTCGACGATTCGAGGTACTATGGCGTCTGCTGACTTCTCATGGTAAATCTTGTTTCAACCGTGATTTGAGGTGCATCTACTCACGTCCATGAGATCTCCCACGGTAAGACGGTTCACTTTCCCTCCATGTACCCACATCATTTACATTGGTATGTCCGTGTAGTTGATTGGACTTCGTTTTGTTTGGCAAACTCATCCCATACCTTATGCCTGATCATGTTCGTGTTCCTTGGGTCGGAGTTTTGCCTCCAGCTTCCTTCAGATTCCACCTCACGGTGGACACCCTTGCTCTTGGCTAATGGTTGGTAACTACAAACCCCCATAGTGGACTTTCACCACCTAGTTAACCGCCATGCGCGGCACACCAAAAAAAAGCAGACGCCTCTGGCGATCTGCTTTCTGTACGTTTATTAATTCGTAACAGCTTTCCCTGCTTTAGCCGCTTTGATGGTACGTCTCCTTACCAGAACGAAGTAAGCCAACATCGCTGCGGCACTCGTCAACAAAATAATCACACCTAACGGAACGGCCGTGTCTTCCCCCGCGATACCGACTAGCGGTGAGACCACCGCGCCGAGCAGGAAGGGAACGACGCCGAGCAGCGCAGCCGCACTGCCTGCCATATGCCCCTGACTCTCCATAGCTAGCGGGAATGCAGCCGTTGACGTAATGCCGATTGCCGCTACGAAGAAGAATAACGGAATAACGATTGCCACTAGCGGTCCATGGACGAACGCCACGATCAAGACCGTGATGCTCGCCAAAGCGGCAAGACATAGGCCGAACAATAGGAAAGCTTGCTCGGATACGCGATGCGTCATCCGTCCGACGATTTGGGAGCCGATGATCAGACTGACGCCGTTCGAACCGAATAAGAGGGCGAATACGGTCGGCGAAACGCCATAAATATTTTGATAAATAAAGGGGGTTCCCGATACATAGGCAAACACCCCTGCAATCATGATGCCCTGTGCCAGCATATACCCCATGAACTGGCGGTCCCGGAAGAGCGATCCGTAATTCCGCAGCTGTTCGGTGAAATTGCTGGGTCTCCGGCGCTCAAGCGGCAGTGACTCCTGCAGCTGCCATTTGGTTACCGCCAGCAGGAAAATTCCCAGCAATGTCAGTGCAATAAAAACGCCGACCCAGGAAGTGAATTTGAGAACGCCGCTGCCGGTTACCGGTGCCACTAGCGGACCCAAATTACCGACCAGCAAAAGCAGCGAGAAAAATTTGGTGAGTTCGTGTCCGCTATATAAGTCTCGTGCGATTGCGCGGGAGATGACTATGCCTGCCGAAGCGGCAAAGCCTTGCACGAACCTGGATGCAATTAGCAGCCAAATATTCGGCGAGATTGCGCATGCTAGACCGGCCACGACATAGAAGGCCATGGAGATCAGCAGCGGATTGCGTCTGCCATACACGTCGCTGAGCGAGCCCATGACGAGCTGGCCGATGCCTAATCCAAGTAAACAAGAGGTCAAGCTAAGCTGCACGAGTGAAGCCGTCGTACCGAATTGGTTCACTATCTCCGGGAACGCCGGTAAATACATATCGATCGTAAATGGCCCCAGCATGGAAAAAATACCGAGCAGCAAAGCCAGCCTGAACGCGGGCGGATTGTTCTTGTTCGTCATAATCGTATGAATCTCCTCTTCTTCTTTCCGTATCAACGACTCGTCTTCTCTATATGCCGCTTACTCCATGATTTGGAGTACCTGATCAGCAGGCCCTTAAATTTTGAAGCGGTGAGTCTGCCTTCCATCCTACCATAACTGTAATCATTATGACAACACTTTAATGCGGCTCGCAAAAAAACAGCCCGAGGAGGGCTGCTTTAATAAATGCATTAGGGGTTCTTATATTTTCTTATTGAGGTCCTATTTCAGCAACATAACGGTCAACAGGAAAAGGATCAGCGTAACCGCCATCCCCCCGGCAAATTTATAATTCGGCTTCGCCATTTCAAACACAGGCTTATGAAACAATCCTGCCAGCAAATTGTTCACGGCCGAAGCCGGCGAGATGGGATTGGACAAGCTCCAGCTTCCCAGCAGCAGTACGGCGAAATAGACAGGGCTGATGTGAACGCTAACCGGATCAATGCCGCTGACAAGGATAGTGACCGGCACAATCGGATGAAGTCCGATGAACGATGTACCTGCAATGAGAAGCACCGTAAA
This sequence comes from Bacillus sp. 3255, assembly GCF_031456485.1. Lineage (NCBI taxonomy): Bacteria > Bacillati > Bacillota > Bacilli > Caryophanales > Bacillaceae > Bacillus > Bacillus sp. 3255. The sequence goes on along the minus strand of NZ_JAVDUS010000004.1, from coordinate 399,306 downwards.
TAGCGAAAATGATAAAAATACCGGCAGCGGTATTTGTGCTAGCAGTGCCGGGACCGCGGCGCCGAACTTCGTTATCCCGATCGCTCCGCTGAAGAAGCCTGCGGCCATGAACAAGGTGATTTCTTTCTGCAAGGCGGGAAATGTGACGTTAAGATGATTCTTCAATCCTTCCAAGTAGACATCCTTCGCCCTTGCAGCCAAGCACCAGATGAGCGGGAATAGAACTGCCGCTATACATATTAACATCACCATTGGTAGTTCAACCCACCGCTCCAACAAAAGAATGGCAAGTATCGCCGTCATTAAATATAGACCGAGCCCCACAGGAAAAGCTGCTTTCTTATGCGCCGTATCCGCCTCTGGCTGAACATCCTTCTCCACCTGACGCAGCTCGCGGAAATCCAACGCCCAGCTTACGACAAGACTCAAGATCGCTAATCCCAGCAAATAGGGCAGTACGGCTGACCAAGACAGCGCAAGCGCTGAGGTCACTAATGTCATCGCCGCGAAATACGGCGACCATAGAATAGCCCCCGCGAATCCACGGTTAAGCGCATTGGCGAGGAGCCGAGACATCTTGGGCTGCGGGTTGACGAAGACCATTTGGTACACGACAGGGATCGAGCCCACGTTGATGAACACGCCCATAATCTGCGTAAGCATTTGTGTGCCCATGAATAGCGCTGTTCGGCTTCGAAAGTTGGCTTCGTAGAATCGCTTCAGGGATTCGACGTAGGCAGGCAGCCGTACGGGAATCCCAAACAGCGGCGCAAACATAAATAGGGTAACGATCGTCACATTGATTCCCGCTGCTTCGAACCATACCTTAGGCTCGGCTTTCTGAATCAGCATGAGAACCGTTCCGACAACGAGAAAAGAGATCGTTAACCAACGGGTTAACCCCTTAAGCTTCGGCAGCATCACGGCGATGGCCACAAAGACCAGCCCCCCCAGCACCGAAGTTAGAACCTTCAGATGAGTCAACTGCTGCACGATATAAACAGCAGCCATGGAGAAGAGCGCGATCCTCTCCATGGCTGTTCTAACCGCGGATATCATCCGTCCGCCCTCTCTCATTCATATTTAATTAAATTTCCAGCAGCTTAAACTGAGGTTGCCGTATTGATAGCTTCGATGAATCAGTTCCGCATGCCGATTGGAGTCTCCGCTTCCCATAGCGAGCAGAAGCGGAATGAAATGTTCATTGGTCGGCACCGCTTCGAGGGCGTGCGGGGCCAGCTCACGATATTGAAACAGCGCCTCTGTATCCCAGGACTCCAGCTTGCTTTGGAGCCAGTTATCGAACGCTTCCGCCCACGTATCGACACCTTCGGCTTGCCATTTCAATTTCCTTAAATTATGAACCGTACCTCCGCTGCCGATGATTAGGACATCCTGCTCCCTTAGCTCCGCCAATGCCCTGCCTGTTTGATATTGCTGCTCATTCGAGAGATAGCGGTTAACGGACAGTGCGGTAACCGGAATATCTGCATCCGGATACAACAACTTCAGCACAGCCCAAGCCCCGTGATCGAGCCCCCGCTTCTCATCCGCGACGCTCGGAACGCCGTGTTGGAGTAACAGCGATTGCACCTGCTCGCTCAGCGAACGGTCGCTTCGTGCCGGGTATGTCATCTCGTAAAGCTCATCCTGAAAACCACCGAAATCATAAATGGTTTCATACGTATCAGCGGCACTGACTCTTTGGACTTGCTCCTCCCAGTGTGCGGAGAACAGTACGATCCCTTTCGGTCTAGGCGTGTGTTGGTGAAAATTTTTGAGCAATTGCGTGTAGGCGTTGTCCTCAAGCACGATAGACGGTGCGCCGTGTGCGAAAAAATAGGAAGGCATCATAGGGTTCTCACTCCTCATTTGTCATTATATCGGCAGTATGCTTCAGCCATTCCAGCACATCCAGCTGGTTCTGCTCCGTTACGCCGTGGTCCGAAGGATAGATGTTGAATGTAAGAAGCGGTGTCTGTTCCTTGAAGAAGGCTGCTGTTTCGTGACCGATCCGTACGGGGAAGACGGAATCATATTCGCCATGGGAGACAAATACGGAGACATCCTTCACACTTCGCAGCGAATATTCCCTCTTCACGAATTCAGGTACATACCCATTCAACGCAACGATTCCTTTCAACTGATCCCCCATCGTAAGCGCAAGTGTCATGGATAGAATGGCGCCTTGGCTGAACCCTAATAAGAATCGTCTGTTCTCATCAATGGGATACTTCTGAGTCGCGTAGTGAATGAACGCCTCGAGCCGGTTAACCGCTTCGTCGAACAGTTCCCGAATTGGATTGCCCAGACTTTTCAACTCATAGTACTGGAAGCCCGCACCGAGCGGCAGGTTGCCGCGAATACCGATAAGGATGAAGTCATCTGCCAACGGAGCGACCAGACCGAACATATTGCTTTCATTGGAGCCTTTGCCGTGCAAGGTGAAAACAACCGGGTATTTCTTGTCCTTGTCATAGTTGGACGGCAGATGAATGTCATAATGATACATCGGATTCAAATGAATCACCTCTTTATTTATAATAAATATTAGTCATAGAGAAATTAGTTTCATAAAAGTAATGTAATACAAAGACGTTTGACGTGTCAATAGAAAAATTGTTAATATAGAACTATAATTAGTATTACAAATATTCAAGAGGTGCATATGATGGATATCGGGTCCACAATACGAGCGATTCGGAAGCGGAAAAATATCACAATTGCGCAAATCTGCGAAGAAACCGGCCTGTCCCAGGGATTCATGAGTCAGGTTGAAACGAATAAAACCTCCCCCTCCATCTCGACTCTGGAAAACATCGCGCAGGCTTTGAACGTTCCTTTGGCTTATTTGCTTCTGAAGAAAGAAGACCGCATGCGTATCGTTCGCAAGGATGAACGCAGCATGACGACAAGCGGTTCGGATCATCTGAAGGTGGAACACTTGAGTTCTACCAAAAATGTAAGAATGATGCTCGTGGAATTTCCTCCCGGAACTTCCACAGGAGACGCTCCTCATGCCCATGAAGGCGAAGAGGTTCATTTGGTCATTCAAGGCAGGATCTATGCGGAGCAAGGTGAGGACTCGGCTGAATTCACGGAAGGCGATTCGTTTAGTTGGAATGCCTGTACTCCGCATGTCGTACGGAACATTGGAACGGATACGGCCATCGTACTCATTTCGATCTATACGGAAACTGACGGTGGACGGGACTACATCTAAGCTGCAAATCATAAATAAGAGCCAACCCTTATGGGGTTGGCTCTTGAACTACTTCAGATGCTCCTCAGCGAAATGGATAAAAGCACGCGCCGCGTGATTCAGATACTTATCCGATCGGTACACGATGCTCATCTCCCTCACAGGCGGATAATCCCGGATCGGGAGGAAACGGAGGTCCAGGCTATCAATGGACTCCAGCAGCGAGTTGGCCACGATGCCTACGCCGATATTCGCCTTGACGAAATGAAAGATGGACGGATTGGAGCTCGTCTCGACCACCACATTCAGTTGGATGCCGTACTGCCGGCACCAATTCTCCAAGAAGTCTCTCCCCCATAACCCTTTAGGATACAAGATAATCGGCAGTGACTGCAGATCAGCCAAAGCAACCGAATCGGCCTGAGCCAGTTCATGATTTTTGGAAACGGCAATACCATATTCTTCCCGGGATAATGGACGAATGACAAGCCGCGGATCATGCAGAGGCTTTACCGCAATTCCGATATCCGTATCCGTGTTTAGTACGAGTCCGGTTACATTGACTTCCGAGACGATCTTCAGCCGGATGTTCGGATAGCGCTGGAAGAATCGGATAAACATCGGAGTAAGGCGGTAATCTAATTCCGACGGCAGAGCCCCGATACTCAAGCTCCCTCCTTTCTGATGATACAGATCGTCCATCTCTTGGCGTGCATTGCTGAGGTTTTGCAGCATCATTTTGGCGTGCTTTTTCAGAACGGCGCCAGCGTCGGTCAACTCGATCCGTTTGCCGATCCGGTCAAAAAGCGGCATGCCGATTTCTTCTTCCAGCGCTTTAATTGACAAACTCAAATTCGGTTGAGAGATTCCGATTCTCTCCGCTGCTTTCGTGAAGTGCAGCTCCTCGCACACTGCCATGAAATATTCCAACTGCCTTAGCTCCATATGTCCTTACCTCTCTATAAACAGAAATCGTCCCGAATCATTTGTATTTTAAATGATAATTATAAATTCAATATAATTGATAAATATTTGTTCATCAAGTAAGATTTGTTCACCGGTAACCGATACGTGAATCAGGTTAAGGCAATGATACTAGAACGGGAGTAATGGCCATGAAAAAACAATATCTTATCGCAGTAGCTTTATTCGTCGCTTCGCTCAACTTGCGTCCGGCGATCAACTCCATTGCGCCCCTGCTGGACAACATCCGGGCGGACCTCGGCATGAGCGGTTCTGTCGCCAGCCTGCTCACCTCCATTCCCGTGCTGTGCATGGGACTCTTCTCCCCGTTAGCCGTGAAGGCAGGCGGCAGGTGGGGAATCGAGAAAGTGATGGGCATGTCGCTGATTATTATTGCAATCGGCACGGCGCTTCGCGTATTTACGAATTCCGTTTTCTTCTTTATCATTACGGCGCTGGTCGCCGGGATCGGAATCGCCATCATCGGCCCGCTGCTCGCCGGATTTATCAGAAAGTATTTCCCCAAGCAGATCCCTTCGATGATCGCCGTATATACGGTAGCCCTAACTTTAGGGGCTGCGTCCAGTTCGGCGTTGTCCGGTCCGCTGCAGACCCATTTAAACTCCTGGCAGTACTCGCTCGCTTCGTGGGCTATCGTCGCTATCGCGGCCGCCGTACTCTGGTGGTCCATCGTTCGCCCGAATGCCGCGAACGCGAGTGGTTCGAAGGGAACGTCCAGCCCTAAGCTGCCATGGGGGGACGGCAAAGCCTGGATGCTGACATTGTCCTTCGGATTCATGGCGATGTTGTTCTACTCGTTTACGGCATGGCTGCCGCAAATCATTCAAGGCATGGGATATAGCAAGAGCTATTCGGCGACAGCGCTAACTTTATTCGTCCTTATTCAAATCCCGGTCAGCCTGCTCATACCGCTGCTGCTCAAGAGGTTCCCGTCACGCCGCTTGTGGTTGGTCGTCTCTGCCTTGTTGGAGCTCGTCGGCCTCATTCTCCTGATGCTGAAGGTTGAGCCTACGGTTGCCGCACTGCTCATCGGAATCGGCGCTGGTGGATTATTCCCCTTGAACCTTCTTCTTCCGATCGACGCCACGACGAATGCGCAAGAAGCTGCTTCCTGGTCGGCTATGGCACAATCGACCGGCTATGTCATCGGCGCCGCTGGTCCTCTCATGCTCGGCAGAATCCACGATGCCACCGACAGCTTCGCCTCCGCCGTCGTGGTCATGATGGTCATCGTGGTGGTGATGATTTTCGTTCAATTCGCAGCAACCGCAGCGAAACGCCAAGCTGTGAAGGCTTCATTCCAGCCGCAATAACCTGCCATGTGCCTGCATAGCCTCCCTAATGAATTGCACACACTATCAGAGATAGTGCAATTCATACTTACAAAGAGAGGGGACGATCATCATGTCAACGCACGATCAGCAACAAGAGAAACACGCCAAGCAGCAAGATGATAACAAACCGAATCATGGAAGCAGAAAGAAGAAGAAACAGAAATAGCCTCTAAAAGGATCACGGATGAACAAGCTGCCGCAGCGTGCAAATACGGCAGCTTGTTTTGTTGTACATAGCAGGACTCACTGGCTATTTCTATGATAAAATGATGGGATGAGGAGTTGATCAAGCAATGGAATTTGTGCGCTCAATCGCTGAGGAGAGAATTGCCGAGGCCATTCGCCGCGGCGAACTGGACAATTTGCCTGGGGCCGGCCAACCGCTCCCTCCTGACGAATTAAGGAATGTTCCCGAGGATCTTCGGGTGGGGTTCAAGCTGCTCAGGAATGCCGGAATGATGCCCGAGGAGATGCAGCTTCGCAAAGATATGATCACGCTGGGGGATCTGCTCCCCGTATGCCGGGATGAGAAGGAGCGTACGAAGCTTCAGCGCGAGCTGTCAGCCAAGCGGTTTCGCTATCAATCGCTGATGTCCGACCGCGGATGGCATGCATCGGAAGCCTTCACTGATTACGAGAGTCAGATCCGGCGCAAGCTGACCGAGCGGGACGATTCATAGACTTCGATAGTTAGTCTGCCGGTCAAGCGATATGCGTTCGCGTTCACACGAATAGACAACCGATCCTAAGTAGTTCTCCTTGCATGAGCCAGTCAAATAAGGGAATACTTGGGGGTAGTCTATTTTCGAAGGAGAAACGCGAATGCAGCCTGCTGATAAAATATCGGGAACGCAATTAAGCTTATTAATTTTTTCCTTTATAGCTCCTACCGTTATACTCGTCATTCCGAGTTTGATGGCCACATTTTCGAAGCAAGATGCTTGGATCGCTATTTTCCCGGCCATTCTGATTGGAGCTATCAATATTTGGGTTATGATCGTTCTGGCGAACCGGTATCCTGGCCTGACGATCATTCAGTACAGCCAACGGATCATCGGCAAATGGGCCGGCACTCTTTTAGGGTTTTATTTTATTTATTACTGGATTAATTTTGATTTCGTCATTCTTAATCAACATATACAGTTCATCAATACGGTTCTGCTTCATCGAAGTCCTGCGATCGTGATCAGTCTGACATTGGCCCTCTTATGCGGAGCGGCTTCTTATATGGGAATTGAATCCATAGCAAGATGTAATGGGTTCCTGGCTTTATTCATCATCGTTTTATTGATTCCGCTCTTATTGCTGATGCTCACAGAATCGGATCCGCAGCGGCTGCGTCCTGTGATGAGCAATGGGGTCATTCCCCTTCTGCAGGGATCCGTGTTTCCCGCTGGGTATCTATGCCAATTTTGTATTTTAGGCTGGCTCTTCCCTTATTTAAATCAACCGGACAAAAAAGTCAAAGCCGCCTACTCCGCCTTGTTATCGATTTCCGGTCTTCTCGCAATTACACTGATCCCCTTAATTATGGTTTTCGGCCCTTTGACGGAGAAACTGACGTTCCCGGTGCTAAGCGTCATCCAGTATATCGGTTTTACAGGAAGCTTTGAACGGCTGGAAGCCTTAGCTGTTATTATTTGGGTGATGGGCTGCTTCATCAAAATATCCGTTACCTTTTTTATTATTAGTCTAAGTTTAAGCCAAGTATTTCATCTCGTCAGCTACCGGGACATTGTTCTTCCTATTACGATCTTGTCCGTATTAGGGTCTGTTTTGGTTTTTAAAAATTACTCCACCGACTTGGCCAATTATCTAAGTTTATCTTATCCGGGCTACGCGATTTCGACCCAACTGCTCTTGCCTGTCTTCCTGCTCATGATTGATACAATCAAAAGAGGCTGGAAGGGGTCTCGATTGTGAGCATTACTGCTGCAAAATGAGTTTGCCGACAGGTTCGAAAACCATTCGGACAGGAATTGTCAAGTTTGGAAATTGAACATGGGCGATGACGAGTATGCCTAGGATCATGCACACTCCCATCAAACAAGAATAAACGACAGCCGTTTTAGGCTGTTTTTTATTTAACCAAGTGCCCGCTCTATAGATCGACCAACCAAGTATGAAGATGACAAAAACGGCAATTTGTCCAATCATTATTCATCCTCCTTCTTATGCAGTTCAAAGGTCGAATGCACCATGCCTGATCCTTGTATCGTCAAATTTACATTCACCGATATCTCCGTCCCGGGAAATAAGGTATCCCACTGATCTTTCATCGCCGTCCACCGATCAGGATCGTTCTTGTAAATTTCTTGACCAAAGCCAACACAGTCGACTTTATATTTTTTTTGGATTTTGTATAGGAAATCTTGAACGATTTTCTTAGCCTCCGCTTCCAACGCTTGCTGAATGACTTCAAAATCCTTGGGATCGTTAATGCTCAGAGAGGAATTGTTCTCGGCCAAGCTTCCCATTCCATCCAGCTGGATTTGGAATTGCACAGCGTCATTGACGGTCTGCATACTGATCTTGCTGCGAGCATGATTCAATATCATCCCGACTTCCCCGGAGCCTTTCGGCAAATTGGCAGTAATTCGGCTGAATCTCAGCTTGTCCGTCACCCACATGAGTCCTATCGTTTCTTTATCATCGAATATCCCGGAGAGTTTCAGATGCTTGAATGCGGCGGCGCCGGCGAACCGAAAGATTTGTTTATCGGGGTCTTGAGCGTCATTCTCCAACTCTATCGCGCCTACTACAGGGTGAATTCCCTCGCTTAGAAAGGAGATATAAAAATCTCGCAATGTTGCGGTAATATCATCCCCTGAAATTTCAATCTCCTTCACAGCTTCAATCGGCACTTGCTTTAACGGATAATTCATTTGCAGAATGTTCCGGGCCTCTCCGCCTTTGACCACCACGAGATACGTTTTCAAGCGATTCCGGGGATCGTGAGTGAAAATATCCAACGCGTCCTGAATCCCGTAACCGGCCAAACGTTCGCTAATAAAAACGAAGCTGCGATGTGAGAGGAACAATCTGCGTGTGCTTTTCTTTTGCAGCATCCGATGAATTTCATTACCGCTTTTTCCTGCAGCGTCAATAATGAAATAATTTTTTTTCTTTCCTTCTCCTCCCCCGCTTTTTCCGGCTTCCGAAGTCGAAGGGATGGCGATCTGGAGTGAACATAGAATCTTGCCATCGTCCGTCAAGTCCAGGGCTGTGCCCATCACGAAAGCCAGATCATTAATTTCCGTGCGGTCCCAGCAGCCGGAAACCAAGAACAGACTAATCAAGAGTACATATTTTAGCGGCTTCATCTTCTCCCCCCTGATCTTAAAGCGGCTTTAGCCCAAATCGGAACTCGCAGGAAAACATCCTTAAAGGCGGCCAGCTTAAGCGGGGTGACAGGCGAGAAATAGAGAACTCCGAAGGAACGAAGGGAAGTAACATGCAGCATGATGCCAAGAAAGCCTAATACGATTCCATAGAGCCCAAGGGTGCCCGCCAAGAATAACATGGGAAAGCGAAGCAAGCGGATCCCATTGGCGAAGCTGTATCGGGGAATCGTAAAAGCGGAAATTCCCGTGATGGATACGATAATGACTACCGGAGCGGATATTAGTCCCGCCTGAACGGCTGCCTGCCCGATGACTAAACCTCCGACGATACTGATCGCTTGCCCGATCTGTTTGGGCAGCCGAATCCCGGCTTCGCGCAGCGCTTCGAAGATAATTTCAATGAGTAACGCTTCGATCATCGCTGGGAATGGGACGTCTTCTCTCGAGCCGGCAATACTCAGAACAAGATTGGTGGGAATCATCTCCTGGTGGTAGGTCGTAATAGCTACATATAAGGGAGGTGCAAGGATTGCAAAGTTAATGAAGAGGAATCGTATCCATCGGACGAACGTTGCAACCGGCCAACGAATATAGTAATCTTCACTTGCCTGAAGTCCTGCCCAGAAAGTCACCGGAACGATTAGAGCAAATGGACTCGTATCAACGAGCAGGCTCACTTTGCCTTCGAGCAATTCTCCCGTTACGACGTCTGGCCGCTCGGTGCTTTGGACTTGAGGGAATGGTGAAAAAGGCTGATCTTCAATGAACTCTTCGATATTTCCGGAGTCGAGTACACCGTCTAACTGGATTGGCTTCAGCCTTGATTTCACTTCATCGACTAAAGATGGCTTCGCAACACCTTCTATGTATGTAATCGCAATTTTGGTTTGGGAGAGCTTACCTATCGTGAAGTACTCGACTTTTAATTTTGAAGTTTTGAGTCGGGCACGGATCAGGCTTATGTTGGTTGACATATTTTCGATGAAGCCGTCCCGCGGTCCGCGAATGACCGGCTCGGACGACGGCTCTTCGAGACTTCTTTTCGCGATGCCGGGAATCGAAACCGTTACGACCTGATTGCTCCCGGCCCCTGCAATTGCGGCATGACCTTCCAGCAAGCTGCGAACGGTATCCGATAGTTTGACGGAACAGCTTGCGATACCTGTGGAAATGAATGTATCTACGCTTCCGCTTGCCAGCAGCGGCTGGATGACCTGATCTTCCAGCATTTTTTTATCAATTAAGCTATCTATATAAACAATGAGGCATTCGAGGCTTTGGGGGACTTCCATTCTGCGGCATACCAAATCGGAACAATGCTGAAATGTCGCCTGAATCATCTTCTCGTTGCGCTCAAGATCCGATGTAAATTCCAGCTCATTGTCTTCTTCCAGGATCGGGTTATTCTTATCTGTGCTGGTGGATGAGTTGAAGCTGCTCCTTCTGAACCATTTCATGAAAGATCCTCCTGATTGACACAATCACTGCTATTATGCCAATTGGTGTAAAACCTATGCGAATGCATAAAAGCAGTCCGAGTGATTCATCGGACTGCTTTTATGTACGATTCATAAGTTTAACGAAGGATCCCTTGCGCCTGTTGAATGATCTCACGGACAATGGATTCCGCGGTTTGACCGGAGGTAAGCATCCGCAAGCCTTGTCCTGCCCATAAGGACATGTATTCAGGGTTATTTTGCTTGGCCGCGGCATTCCTAATATCGCGCGTCGCCGTATTTTGCGTTGGGAACGGTAGAGGTTCGGTTGCGCTCTCGTCCCAGCGTCGAATGAATGCATTGGCAACCCCTCTGGCCGGGCGGCCTGAGAATACATTCGTGATAACCGTACTTTCCTCCGTGCTGGAGAGTAATGTATGCTGGTACGCGGGATGCGCTCCGGATTCAACCGCGGTCAGGAAGCGCGTCCCGAGCTGAACCCCCTGTGCCCCTAACGCAAGTGCGGCGACGAGCCCGCGGCCGTCCATAATGCCTCCGGCGGCAATAACGGGAATTCGGATCTGATCCGCAATCTGTGGAACTAACGCCATCGTGCCGATCGTAGCGCCCATCGGGCGGTCCGAAATATCGAAAGTCCCGCGGTGTCCGCCGGCTTCGCTTCCCTGAGCTACAATGGCGTCGCTGCCTGCCTGCTCGGCAAGAAGCGCTTCATTCACCGTCGTCACCATAGTGACGATCCGCATGCCGGCAGCTTTGGCTTGCTCCGTCATCTCCTTCGGGAGGACGCCGAACGCGGTGGAGATCACCGGTACCTTCTCTTCCCGCACAACGGCGAATTGCTGTTCAAAGTGGTCCGGCGTTCGAATCGCTTCTCCTTCACGGGGATGGGGCAAACCCAGAACACCTCTCATCCCGTTGAGTACACGCTGACCTTCTGCAAGTCTCGAATTGTCGTCGGGGGTCCGGTCAGCAAATAAATTGACGCCGAAAGGCGCGTTCGTCCGTTCACGAATTTCCCGAATCGCGTGGCGAAGCGTATCCGGATCCATGTATGCGGCACCTAACGTCCCGAGCCCGCCGGCATTGGATACGGCGGCCGCTAATCGTGCTGTTCCAGGTCCTCCAGCCATCCCCGCCAGAAAGACAGGATAACGAATCTGAAACAGTTTGCAGAGATCCGTTGCCAATGTTATCGTCATCTGACACCTCACCTCCATTCAATTCGCTTAATCGGATTACATAAAGGGAGCGTTGTTCATATAGATAACTTCAATTTTCTCATAGAGCGGACCGTTACGCTCCGTTCTTTCTTCGAGGTCAAGCCACTCCCGATCCTCCAGGAAAGCCTGGAAATTGCGCTCGCGAGAAGCTCGATTCTCATGTTCAAATACATAATACAGTTTATTTCTCGATTCGTCTGCATCCACCCAGAAATTCGTAACCTTCATATGGTGCTTCTTGAAAAGGTCCAACGTATGATGGCTAAACCTGTCCAACAAATCTTGCATGCGTCCCGGTACTACATCATAGATTCGCAGTTCGTATAACATAACGACTTCCTCCTATTCGGAACGATGTTTCTGCCGGCGTCCGGTGATACGCATAGGATTCACCGATATGAATCGATTTACGCATCTCCCGGATGCCGTGCAGTTTACCACTGGCCGGCGTTTTGGCCGCCATCGACATGAACGATTTCTCCGGTCACGAAATTGGCTGTTTCCAGATAAAGAATGGCGTCGACAACATCCTGCTCTTCGCCCATCCGGCCGACAGGGTGCAATTTCGCCAGATAGTCATGGGTGACAGGCGGATGCATCGGCGTTTTGATAATTCCCGGAGCGACAGCATTCACACGAATCCCCTTGTCCGCATATTCGATTGCGAGAGACTTCGTAGCCGTTGCCAGTCCTCCTTTGGTCAGTGCGGCTAGCAGTGCAGGCACCGCTTTGATCGGCTGCGCGGCAACTCCGCTGGCTGTAATGTTGACGATATGCCCGGAGCCTGTCTTCAACATTTCTTTCACAGCCCGCTGCGTAATATGGAAGAATCCAACGACATTGATGGACAATACCGATTCGAAGTCTTCTTCCGTATATTCCGTGAATGGTTTCGAAATAAAAATACCGGCATTGTTGATCAGTGTATCTATTCGGCCAAAGCGAGACAGCGCTTCGTCAATTAAGCGGTCCGCCACGCGCGGGTCTGAGATGTCACCGGCTACATAAGCAACCTGCTTGCCTGTCGCATCAATTTCCTTCGCGGCTTCGATCAGTGCTTGTTCGCGGCGGCCGTTAATGACGACGTTCGCTCCCTCTTTCACCAATTCTATCGCTGCTGCTTTGCCAATACCGCTGCTTCCGCCTGTAATAACGGCTACTTTACCTTGTATACGCATGGTGTTAATCTCCTTTGACTACCTATTAATAGGTAGATTTAATTTGTGGTTCGCTTTGCATTCGATCAACGAATAATGCTTTCTGAAGCGTGTGGACATACTAGAGCTAGTGCGCATCGGCCAACTCCAAGTCATCCAGCGATGCAAGCTCTTATGAATTAACCGTTACGGGCTTCACAGTTTTGATATGCCGGATATAATCGGCTGTGCTTTGTGCTAACCGCTCGTCAGTAAGGTTCGAGACATCGCTTAAAGCGTAATGCGGTAAGTAGCTGGCGTTGATGAATTGAGCAGTCGCTTCAATCGGCCGCAAAATTTCTTGAAGTGTAAACCGGTTGGACCCTGTTGGTTGATAGGACTCCACAGAGCCATAAGTCGAGATTGCAGCGCCGATTTCTTTGCCTGACGTTTTATTGCCATCCGGACCGAAAGCCCAGCCGTATTGCAAGACGGAGTCAAACCACTTTTTAAGTAAAAACGGCGTGCTGTACCAATAAAGCGGGAATTGGAAAATTACCCGGTCATGAGCTTCAACGAGCTGCTGTTCTTTGGCGATATCGATTTGTTCATCGGGGTAAGCCTTATATAATTCGTGAACCGTGATATCATCATGCTTTCGCAATTCTTCTATCCATGTGCGATTCACACGGGAATTTTCAATGCTTGGATGTGTTGCGATGACTAATGTTTTCATATTGATCTGCTCCATTCATAATTTAGATTAGTTTTCGATAAGTGCTGTTGTTTTCATATAAATACTCTCTTGCTTCTTAACCAGAGGCCCATCGAGTTCGGATAGCCATCTTACTTCCAACCATTCCGGATCGTTGCGGAAACGGTCATAATGAAGATTGCGTGTTTCCATATCGGTATGTTCCACGAGATAATACAGTCGGTTGTTCGTTTCGTCCAAGTCTTCCCAGAATTGAACGATCTTCATGTTATGCTTGGTGAACAACCCAATCACATGATCTTTAAATCTGTCTAGAATAGCCTGCATCTTGCCTGGGTGAATATCATAGATTCGCAGTTCATAGATCATCGGTACTATCACCTCCTTTCATTTTCTATCTACTAAAAGGTAGATTATAATCCGAAAAATATCCGCCTTCCATTAGGTCAAAGCGGATAATAATCCTTTCGCGATCATGTCAAACCGGTTCGGGTCCCGAAAACTTCTTGCAAGCAATTGAGCGCCTTGAAGCGCCGCAAGAAATTGATGGGCTTGTACCTCCGCATGGCCTTCATAATGCAGATGCCCTTCCCGTCGCCCATTCTCGAAGACTTGTTCTAGCCAAGCTAAGCTCGTGGCGAAGAATTGGGCTAATGCCTCTCTGACTTTCTCCGATAAAGTAGCCAAATCGGTTGAAAGCATGACGCTGAGACAAGTGCAATTGACCTCCACAGGATCTTTGTAGAGTAGAGTGAACTTCTGTAATCTCTCCAGATGGTTCTGCGTCTCGGCATCGATTTGCGCACTTGCAGCGATGAAGCTCTTGAGATAACGAGCAATCAGAGCTTCCCCCAAATCCTCCTTATTCGGGAAATAATAATGGATACTTGCTGTGCGTATCCCGACTTTGGCTGCAATATGGGCATAGCTGAAACCGTTAAATCCGAATTCCTGAACGAACGCTTGAGCCGTATCCAAAATAAGCTCGGAAGTATGTTTAGTTTTTGTCATGGCGTCATTCTACCTTTTAGTAGATAGCAAGTCAACCCTGCCTGATTCGCTTCCATCTGGCGCTTCGTGCCAGGCAAGCCCTCGCGGTTCGGCTTTGCAAAATCATCATACTACGAATACTGTAATCATGTATAATACAGATTAGAGATATGGCATATCTCAATCATCGATATCTAATCCTAAAAAGAATATGATTTCTTAATATCTATGGAGGTCAAGATGGATTTTCAGTTGCTCAAGGTATTCTACACAACCGCTCAGGAAGGGAGCATCTCCAAAGCTGCATCCAAACTAAATTTTGCCCAATCCAACATCACTCATAAAATACAGCAGCTGGAAGCGGATTTAGAGACGACACTCTTCTATCGGCATCGTCGAGGCATCACACTCACGCCAACAGGCCAAATACTCGTCGATTATGCCGAAAAAATATTGCATATCGTCCAGGAAGCCAGAATGGCTGTCGGCGATTCCGCTGCTCCAACCGGCCCGCTTCGTATCGGATCGATGGAGACGACAGCGGCCGTTCGTTTACCTATACTTTTGACCAAATATCATAGAGATTATCCGGATGTCGATTTCACATTAACGACCGGGCCGACAGAGAAACATATCCATGCCGTGCTGCACTATGAATTGAACGGTGCGTTCGTAGCCGGTCCCGTCGAGCATCCGGAACTGGTTCAAGAATCCGTGATCGACGAGGAACTCGTGCTCCTCACAGCAACCTCTCACGCGCCTGTCTCTTCCATTAAGGATGTAGAATTACGCACGCTGCTTGCTTTCCCGAACGGTTGTTCCTACCGTGCAAAACTGATTCGTCTGCTCGATGAAGAAGGGATCATCCCTGATAAAGTCATGGATTTCGGATCCATCGAGACGATCATCGGCTGTGTCGGAGCCGGGCTTGGCATCGCGCTGATGCCGCGTTCCTTCGTTGCAGAAGCGGCGCATCAAGGCCGAATTCGTCTGCACGATGTTCAAGACAAGTACGCCATAGTCCCAACGGTATTCATCCGGCGCCAGGATGCTTTGATGACACCTGCGTTTTCAGCCTTTTTGGCGGAAATGCGCACTCATTTTCGATAAGGCGGTTACCGATCGTGCAATACCCATAATTCTCTTGCAGGTTTTATCAATCCGCCCTATGCAAGGAATATCTTTCTTTTTCTCCGTATTTCTTTATTTTTGTGGTTTGTCATTCCATCTAGCGTCTGATACGCTTTGGATGTCAGCTTGTGACCCAATCCATGGAAAAGGGGTAATCCCCATGCAAACCCGCCGTTTCAAACTAACGGATACACAGGTTTTTTTGCTTCGAAATGTATCCATCATCGGTCTCGGACTCTTTATTAACCAAATGGTGCAAACCGTAGGCAGCATCGTGCTCGCCAGGCAGCTCGGCGATCCCGATAAGTTCGGTGAAGTCAATCTGCTGCTGCAAATATTCGGTATGATCTCGCTTTTTCTCAATTTCGGATTCAATTCTTCCTTAGTGTATACGTTCTCGCGCAGACCTTTGGAAGCGGTTCAAACGAATTTCCGCGTTGCCTTAATTGGCAGCACCGTGTTCAGCTTATTCATCGGCGTGTTGCTTTGCGCCCTTGCTCCGCTATTAGCGAATTACTATCAATTGCCGGAGCTGCGCGGGGCCTTGATGCTATGCTCGATCATGTTTATTTTTAACTCCATTCTTAATATTGGCGTCGCTTCCTTCTCCGGCAACCGCGATTTCGGTAAGCAGGCGTTCTTCATGGTCATTACGACCGCTCTGTCTACACTCGGGACAGTTCTGGGTGTGCTTTTACCGCGTGGAAATATGAATTTACTCGAAAACATCTCGCTTTGGATGGGCGTAGGGGCATTCCTGACAGCCTTTATTATTTGTATCAAAGTTGAACGTGTGCATAAACCGCAATGGTTCGGTCCGCTTCCCATCCAAGAGATCAAAAACATGCTTGCTTATGGGCTTCCATCCTGGGCCGGCAACATAGCGAAAGCGTTCCAGCAGCCTTTTCTCGTCATGATGGTAGGCTCCAGCTCCGTCCTGGCCGTAGGTTACTTGGCGAACGGGTTTCGCATCACCGGCTTCATCGGCATTATCACCTGGGCCTTCATGATCGTCACTTTGCCTTTTGTCGCAGAGAGCGCTCAGGATGTGGATGAAAGCAAGCAGCGCGGTACGAGCTGCATCCGCTATAACAACCTTTTGCTGTACCCGCTTACAGGAATCATTTGTTTATACCCTGATCAAATTAATGGATTTCTGTTCGGCAAGGAATATTCGACGGGCGATTCCGCTGCGTATATCCGCTTAATGGCCTTAGGGGTTCTCTTCTCTTCCGTCGGACGATTAGGCGGTAGTATCATGGCAGGTATCGGCAAGACGAAATCGACATTTTGGGTGATGATTGCCGCAGGAATTTTCGTCGTTATTTTTGTCCCTATGGTCGCAGCTAAGAGCCCTTTGCTTGCCGTTTGGATTTATACCGGAGGCTGGGCGGTATCGGCTCTGACGATGATCGGATTTTATTATCATGAGAAATTTGCGTTAAACTGGTGGAAGGCCTATGGTGAGCCGCTTCTGCCTACCATAGCGATGATGGCGATGATGGAAATCGGCCGTTTCGCAAAAGGATGGTTTCTTCTCTTCGTGATCGCAGGTCTGCTTGCTTTGATCCTCATTACAATAAAGATAGAGAGAAATCCAATCGCCAAGACTAAGGCCAATCGATACGGAGGTGTTCCTTATGAACAACGAGAAGTCCATTAAACAGCATGTTCAGGAGCAATTCGGCAAACATGCAGACAAGTATGTGACGAGTGATATCCACGCCAAAGGTGACGATCTCGAGCTGCTCGTGAATTGGCTTGCACCTGAGAACACGTGGCATGTCCTGGACATCGCTACAGGCGGCGGTCACGTGGCCAAACAGCTGTCTGGCCATGTCCATCACGTCATTGCCACGGATCTGACGCGTCCCATGCTGGTTGCAGCCGCCAACCATCTGAAGCAGTCGCAGTGCGACAATGTAACCTACGTTGTGGCTGATGCGGAACAGCTTCCTTTTCTCGATCATTCGTTCGATGCCGTCACTTGCCGTATCGCCGCTCATCACTTCCCCCATCCGCACTTATTTCTCCAAGAAGCGGCTCGTGCACTTAAACCGGGCGGCAAATTCGTGCTAATCGATAACGTCGCTCCTGCCGATGCTGCGCTCGGTCATTTTATGAATACATTCGAAGCTATGCGTGACACGAGTCATGTTCGGTGCCTATCCGTTGCGGAGTGGCAGTCCCTCGCGGAGCAAGCCGGCCTGCTTGTGGAGAAGTACGTGATGAATCGCAAGGAGTACAAATTCCCGACATGGGTCATGCGACCGCCTCGAGCGAAGCGCAAGCGAGAAATGTCGAGCATTTCATACTGGATGCGGACCCGACCTGTCAGGAGTATTTCGACGTACAAGTTGAAGAGAATCGACTGAAGTCGCTTCGTATCGATGAATGGCGCGCTTTGCTCAGGAAGCCATGAACGGCACCCGATCGGCGCATCGTGATCGATCTTCCGCCGCGGACAGCTTATAACAGTGTTGCTGCACCTCCCACCGTTTTAGTCCCGCCGCGCTATATCCTGCTCGTCTCACCTAGCACTTTAAAACCGCGTTCGTCGAACTCCACTTCGCTCGCTCCCCCGCCTCTCTCACAGAAAGAAGTTCTTGCTTTACTTACAAGCATTCATGCTGCGCTCTAATACCGCAGGACCCAGCTTCCCAGACTTCGAATCCGAAAGCCGGACCTCCACTTGACTATTCGCAAGATCGGCTGTGATTTCGTCGAACCTGCCAGCCCAAGTTATTCCGCCCGATTCAGGCACCGGATACAAGGGAAATCGCCAGCTAATCTCATTGGGAATGAAAGCGAATCCTTCATACCGGTCATATTCTCCGAAGGAAGACGGGACGGGGAGATCATTGGCAAGAATGCTGATACTGGTGCGGGGAAAACTCGGCGTCCGTTTAACTTTATTAACCAGAAAAACCCCTTTCTCGTTAACATTAGCACCATTGACAGGCTCCATAACGGAGCTGCACGGCAAGGGTACGTCTGCTTGTACACTATACGGGATCACTAGAGCACATAACGAGATGGCTGCAGCGGTAACGAGTACGAGTTTGTTCATACGGGCTCCTCCACATTTTTTAAGTGGTTATTATACCCGGGTTGTTTGTTCAGTATGACTTGACTTCTCCAGCATGTGACAAAGGGAGCCTCCGCTTTACGCATCAGCCCCCTTGATTGATCTTTATTTGCGGGTAGTCAAAGTATGATTGACTATATGATCAATGATGCTCTCCCAATCATCTGCATGCATCTCATGACCCACGCCTTCTAATGTGTGTAGTACCGCTCCAGGAATCTCGTTAACCAGATTCAACCCATGCTCATATGGGATAATAGGATCTTCGGTCCCGTGAATAACCAGAGCAGGTGCTTCGATCTCTCCCGTCCTAGCCAAATAAGCTTCACCGCCTGCAAGCAGACCGTGATTATTGATGCTAGCCATACGGCTGCTTCTCCTAAAGTCTTCTTGGGCCAGTCTATAAACTTTCTTCTCATCAAAAGGGTGCTTGGAACCAACTAAAATACGGGATCTGGCAATCGCAAAATCAATGACCGATTCTTCGTCCGTCCAATCTATGGCTTGCACATTCGAGAAAAAATCAATAATCTTATCCTCCATCGGCGGAAGCCCTGCAGCAAAATTCGATGTTGCGATTAACGTAAGTGTACGTACTCTCGCCGGATGCCGAAGGGCTACCATTTGCGACAGCATTCCGCCCAATGACATACCAACGAGATGTGCTTGCTCGATTTCATAAGCATCCAGCACACGAATCGCATCATCCGCCATATCTTCGAAAGTATAGTCCGGCTGCCCGGGCTCGTAAGTCGTGGAGCGCCCAACATCACGGTTATCGTAGCGAATGACGAAACGCCCCGCGTCCGCCAGACGCTGGCAGAATTCCTCTTCCCACCAAATCAGCGAAGACTGAGCTCCCATGATTAATAGAATGGCAGGATCCTTGCGATCTCCGAAATGCTCGCTACATATTTCAATGCCGTCTTTGTATATCAGCCTTTCGTTCATTCCCATTACCTCCATTAGAAAAATAAAAAACACAGGTCATTGGCCTGTGTTTACAGTATCGATATCAGCGATAAATTGAACCAGCGGATCGATCCCCTGATAGAGAGCGTTACCGGCTCTCTCCGTCTGGGTCTTCCAGCTCGCTTCAATTTACTCTGCGTTCAGTCCATTCGAAAATGGGGATCAGCAACATGTCCTGTCCTCCAGTCGCCGTTCACTGAACATGGTCACCGTGCAGGCAAACCATTCTTCGATTCCTATACACACAAATAGCCTTAACCCGCTATTACCTATACTGTGCAAAGAAAATCAAAGAATTAATTTACCACACGTAACCCCTCCGTCCTCATCAATTACAACCATGCTAACACACATTAAATTCGCCTGTCAATGATTGGAAGGAATAAGGCGTATGTTCTTATCCAACGTGGATAGCATCAAGAAATTGCGGTTAAAAGTAAAAATGCGTTTGACTTGATAGTAGGACATGGTCACAGCTGTGAATGCTTCACTAAGCGAGAACCGGAGCTCGGGTCTATCGATCAGCAGCCGGCGCGATTCCCCCTCGAATTCCGGACCGCTGGAGATGAGTGTCAATCGGCCCTTACTCACGGCTTTGTCGATGGCATTCAAGAAATATTCCGCCTGCTGATAGCTGTATTCATTGCGAAGCCACTCATGCAGCTCGAAAATAATAGAATTAGTCGTAACATAATTACGTTCCAGATCATGCAAATCAAGGAATAGAGAACGAGCTTTCGCATAGCGGGGATCATCAGGATTCATTAATGCGGCTAGAGCCGTTTGGTCCAGAAAAATTGCATCCTGAATATTCATGTGGTTATCCAAAATCAGCACTCCTTATCCTATAGTTTGCAAAGGCCATCCAAATATAGAAGCGGGTTATCTTCCTTTTGATCTACCGAGATCGGAGTTGGTTCGTAAGGATCACTTGTCAGATATTGAGCTATGATTCCATTCACAATTGCGTCCACGCTTGTGTGCTGCCTATCGGCGATCGTCTTTAGTTCCATGTAATTTTCCAATTCGAGTTCTATGAAGGCTTCCTCTTGTTCCTCACTTCTGGAAGAAATGAATTCGGAAGCGGTCGACTTTGCTCTTTCGATTTGATTCTGTATGAAGCGCTTGTAATTTAATTCCATTGTGATTCACTCCTTTGCATAACTCCTATATCGTTTCGTCGAAACGTGTCGATTTCAGGGGGTCGTATGCCAAAATTTTCATTTTAGGAGGGCGGCCTTGGGGACTCTCCTATGCTGCCGGGCATAGCAGCCTCTATACAGCCGTGGTGTCCGTTAGAACGCCTCGTAATGAGCGGAACGGCTGTGCTCCGTTAGAACGCCTCGCGCGATGGGCGGAACTGCCGTGCCGCCTATGGGCACAGCTCACCGGGGTGCGCTCCAGCCGTTCAGCGATTCTAACGGACACAGGCGACGCTATTCAGCGGTCCCATGCCGCTCGCCGACTCTAACGGACACAGGCGCACCTATTTGCCCAAAATCGGGGCATTTCCGCCAAAAAACGGCAAATAGCAGCCGTGGTGTCCGTTAGAATCCGGACAGGCTGCTTGTCGCCGCATTAACGGCTGTGGTGTCCGTTAAACGTCTAACGCGCTGACTGGTATTCAAATAACCGTCAGCGCCCTTCAATTAAAAAAGAGCTGCCCCTAGGCAGCCCCTCTCCTACTTCACATCACAATCAACCATGACGTGAATCGTATCCCCTTTATGCTCGTTCCTGAGTTGGAACGCCCTAGCGATCTCGGCAAGCGGGACGACGTGCGTGATCATCTCCTCGGTGTTGACCAAGCCGTCCAGCACAAGCCGCAGGCCCTCATCGAAATATCGCCGGTTGTCGATATCCCGCTTAGGCTCCGTTGAGAAAATGTCCAAACGCTTCTTGTGGACTTTGAAGAAATCGACCGGCTCATGGCAGGTGCCGATGCAGCCATACATGACAATGCGCCCATTCTGCGCTGCAGCGTTAATCGCATCGACCATTCCGGCGCCTTCCAGTAAGCAAGGAATCACAACGTCGAATCCATCCGGGAAATCGGCACCGACGATATCCATCGTATTTGCCTGCTCATGCGGCATTTTGTACGTGTGCGTGGCCCCGTATTTCCGCGCGAGCGCCAGCTTCTCATCGAACAAATCGGTGACGACCAGATTTCTCGGAGAGAACATGCTCACCACTTGCGTCATCACCAGACCGCTTACACCTTGCCCGGTAATCAATACATTTTTATTCGGAGAAATGTCTCCCAATTCCGCAGCATGAATGATGCCGGGAAGCACTTCGATTAAGGAGCCCTCGATCAATGGCAGACTCTTCGGCAGCACCTTCAGGGAGAACGGCGTACAGCAAACATATTCGGCGAAAGCTCCCCAAACATAACGCAAGGCAACATGATCGCCTTCTTTGACGCCGATGACATTCGGACCGACTTTATCGATCACCCCCGCCACTTCATGTCCCAGCCTTGTCGGGTACGAAATAAACTCCGGCTCACGGGCACCACGGAACACTTCGACGTCGCTTCCGCAAATGCCGACCCATTTCACTTTGACCCGGACTTCGCCTTCCTTCGGTTCCGGGATTAAAGCACGTTTCACACTAATCTCACCAATAGCATCCATGACAGCACACAGCTGGGTGCCTGGTCCTTCGGCGTCCACCAATGCCATTGGCGGAACGGACATTTTTCTAACCATGTCGCGATCTCCTTCCGCAAATCCTCATTTTACGCCATGACTTCCCACATGCGCTCGCTTACTTCGTAGCTGGTCGTTTCATTATTGAAAGCACGGATCACATCCTGCACGACCTCTTCCATCAAGCTTAGATGACCTTGCACGGATGCCCCGGCGATATGCGGGGTCAACAATACGTTGGGCAAGGAACGCAAAAGGCTGTCGGTCTGCAGCGGTTCCTTCTCGAACACGTCAAGGATGGCATAGAACCGGCCGCTAGCCAGCTCTTGCAGGAAAGGTTCCTCTTCGACGACGGCCGCACGCGACGAGTTCATGAAGATGGCACCGTCGGGTATGCGCGCCAACAGCTCGCGCGTCAGCATCCGGTCTGTGGCAGGAACCTTGGGCGCATGCACTGAAATGATGGAACAGCTCATAACCTCCTCCAGCGTCGCGCGTTTCACCTGAAGTCGGGCTGCCGCCTCTTCCGACAAATACGGGTCATAGACGAGCACATTCACCTGGAACGGAGCTAACAATTTCATAAAAGCACGAGCCGTGGAGCTGGCTGAAATGATACCGATCGTGCTGCCGGTCAACTCCCTGCCTTTCAGCCCCAGCTCTCTCCACCCGCCGTTCCGGAGCGATGCGTCCAGCACCGGCAGATACCGCAGGGTAGCGAGCAGTGCGGCAAGACAATATTCGCCGACGCTCAAGGCAATGCGTGGCGCTGCAGAGAATACCCGCACCCCACGGCCGAAAATCCGCTTCGGCACGAGCGATTTCACGGTGCCGGCTGCATGTCCGACGGCGCACAGCTTGGCCGCACGGTCCAAAGCTTCTTCGCTCAAGCTTGGCGATCCCCAGCTTGTGAAGATGACCTCTGCGTCGCTAACGAGGGCAGCCAGTTCTTCCTTGCTGTAATCTTTGCCGGTCTCATTCCAGGTTACATCGAAATGCTCATTCAGCAGCGCCCGGCATTTGGCGGAACATACTTCTTTCAAGCGCGACTCCGGCGAGAGCACTAACGCTTTCTTTTTCATGTGAATCACCTCACCCTTCCCAAGCTCTTATTGAAGCGCAATGACCTTATCTGTACGCATCGATTCGAAGCAGGCGTCGATCACCTTCATCACGCGGATGATTTCTCTACCGGAAGCAAGCGGTTCCCGCCCTTCCCGAATCGCATCGGCGAACTCCTCCAGCTGCCAGTTGAAATTCGCATTCGAGCGCTCGCACTCCGCCTGCTTTTCCCCATTTACCGTTAGCTCGTACTCATCTTTAAGATGCATCATGCCGTTGGAACCGATCAAGTACCGGTCATAGATACTGTTCTGCGTCGACCAGATCCGTTTGCCTGTCAAGCCTTCCTCATCGGTGGCACGCGCGCCGGCATTGAAGGACATGAGCAGATTGGCCATTTGACCCTCTCCGAAATTCAGCGATATCGCCACCTCATCCTCACCGCTCCAATTCGGATTATTCGAAAGCCCTTGCGCATAAACCGCAACCGGCATTTTATCGTACGCCCATAGGATATAGTCCAGAATATGACTGCCCCAGAGCGGGATAATAAAACCGCCGATCTTGGATTCATCCTTCCACCAATCTGTAGCAGGCTTATCCATATGAGCCAGCAGCAGCGCATTGATATTAATGAGACTGCCGATCTCATTGGCTCTGACCCGCCGTATGGACTCAACTACTGGCTGATGAAATCGGCGGCTCTGCCCGATCATCAGCACAGCGCTGCTTGCTTCGGCGGCAGCAACCATCGCTTCAGCCTCTTGCACATTCATCGCCATCGGCTTCTCGACAAGCACATGCTTGCCGGCTCGAAGCGCTTGTATCGCATATTCGGCGTGAAGATCAT
Organism: Bacillus sp. 3255; assembly: GCF_031456485.1. Lineage (NCBI taxonomy): Bacteria > Bacillati > Bacillota > Bacilli > Caryophanales > Bacillaceae > Bacillus > Bacillus sp. 3255. The sequence goes on along the minus strand of NZ_JAVDUS010000004.1, from coordinate 375,167 downwards.
GGGGCAGCAGCAGCAGGCAAGCATCGATATTCGGATCTTGCAGCGCATCCTCATACGACGTGTAGACCTTGACACCCTCCCATTGCGATGCTTCCTGCTCCGCTTTGGCAGCGTCGCGCGATACCAGCGCAGCCAGCTCAACTTTGCCGGACAGTTCTCGTACCGCCGGAAGGTGTGACTTGGAGACGCGTCCTAATCCGACAACAGCCAATCTTAATTTTGCTGGCATGGAACTCCCCCACTCCTTTTATGTTATTTGCTGTTTTTTCTAGTCTGGTACGCTTGATTGAACTCCTCAACCATTTTGGTATAGTTCGCGTCCGCTTTCATCGATTTGACCAGGGCATCCCATGACTCGATCGGCTCTTTCCCCATAATCACTTTAATTTTCATATCGTCCATTTTCTTTTTGAAATCAGGACCCATTTTCAGATCGGTATCGGACATCAAGCCGATGGAAACATCCGATATGCCATAATTGGCGCGATCGTCAACGATCTTCTTATTGCGTTCGAACATCGCTTTCGGCATGCCTACGCGGTAAGCCCACAGGTACGGATCGTATTTTTCGAAAATTTTACCGAACGAGCTCTGCGAAACGCTGTCCTTGACAGCTTGTTCCGTCGTCGTTTTGAACCCGTCAACAACGGTGAAATGAATATCCTTGAGTCCATAACACGCGAGCTCAAAGCCTTCCTCAGACGCGCCGTAATCCATGAGCGCCAGAATTTTCTTCATTTTGGCTTCCGGCACTTTTTTCGGGATCAAGTAGAGTCCGGCAAATCCGCTGGACGTGTGAACCATTTTACCGTTCGGCCCTTCCAAATAAGTCATCGCGACGAAATCGGCCTTCGGATCGAGCTTCTGCGCGCCCTCCGTAGCGCGGAAGACGCCTTCCGTCGTGTCCGGTTGAACGCCGACTTTGCCGGCTTTGGCCATGTTCTCATAATCCGTCGTTTTCATGACAGCGAAATCTTCCGGAATGATTTTCTCCTTGAACATTTTGTTCAAATAGAGAAGCCCGTCTCTTGTTCCTGGCTCCATATCGGTATCCACCAGCTTGCCGTTCACATCTTTCCATTTCCCGTTGCTTTTGTTGAAAATATCGAGAACCTTTCCCCAATCTTTACCGTTATACCCATAGGTGTCGTTTTTACCGTTTTTATCCGGATCTTTCTCCGTGAAAGCTTTCAGCGCGTTATAGAAATCATCCATCGTTTGCGGCATCGGCAAACCGACGTTATCCAACCAGTCTTTACGGATATTAAAGAAACTTCCGCCTTGCAGCGGGCGAACGGAAGGCAGAATATACTGTTTACCGTTCACTTTCACCAAATCCATAATTTCTTGCGGATATGCGTACAAGTTCTTGTAATCTTTCAAATAAGGCCCCAAATCCCAGAAGGCTCCCTGCTTGATCAAATTGATCGCTTGAACCTGCTTCATATCTTTGATCTTCATCAGATCCGGCATATCTCCGGAGGCAAGCAGCACGTTCTGCTTCTCCTCCCATGCATTCGGTGAAGTCCACATGATGTTCAGCTTCGTATTCGTGCGTTTCTCGAATTCCTTCGTCACCGGGTTGTCTGCTCCCGGAGGCTCCGGCGTACTGAACTCCGTGAAAATGCTGATTTCCGTCGGCTTCTCATCCTTCGCAGTACCGCTTGCACCTTGGGACCCGGACGTCCCGGAGCAGGCGGAAAGTATTGACGTCAGCATCATGACGGCAACGGACGATGGCACCAAACTGCGTAATGTCACCCTAGTCTTGCCCCTCATAGTAACCCTCCTCATTATTAGGCATTAATGATTATCCTTTCACCGAACCGAGCATCACACCTTTGGCAAAATGCTTCTGCAGGAACGGATAAACGCATAGGATCGGTATCGTAGCGATAACGACGGCAGCCATTTTCAAAGTTTCGGTAGGGATGTTTTGTTCCGCCATCATCTCGGCCGCCGCCGTTCCCCCCGCTTGGGTGGACGAGTCGATCAGCATGTTGCGAAGCACGAGCTGCAGCGGCCATTTGACATGATCGTTGATGTACAATACCGCATGAAAGAAGGTGTTCCAGTACGCGACAGCATAGAACAATCCGAAGGCGGCAAGCGCAGGCAGCGACAGCGGCAGGACGATGCGGAAAAACACCCCGATATCCGTCGTGCCGTCGATCACCGCAGATTCCTCCAGCTCTACGGGAATGCTGTCGAAGAAGCTTTTCATCAGAAGCACGTACCATCCGCTGGTCAGCACCGGGATAATCAGCGACCAAATGCTATTGATCAAGCCCAGATCGCGAACGAGTAGGTACGGAGGTATGAGGCCCGGGCTGAACAAGAGGGTAACGAGAATCATCAGCATGAGCACTCTGCGGCCCATCAATCTTTTTCGTGACAAGCCATAAGCAAGTGCAGAAGTAATGACCAGACTTAACGCGGTACCGACCGTAGCCAGGAACCCGCTGACCAGCGTCGCGTTCTTGAAGGCTGACGTCGATAACAAATATTTGTAGGAATCGAAGCTCCAATGTGCCGGAAATAAAATGAAACCCTGCTTCTGGATATACTCAACCGGATCCGTAAAAGAGACGACAAATACATAGTACAGCGGGAATAGTGTAATGATCGCAATCATAGCCAGAAGAATCACATTCGCCGTATCGAACAGGCGAGTGCCTAGACTTCGCTTCATTCCTCTCACCCCTTCACCGGGAGATTAGTAAACCCCTTCTTCGCCGAACCGTTTGGCCAGCTTGTTGGCGGCAATCACTAGAAGGAATCCGATAACGGATTTGAATAAACCGACAGCGGTACTAAAGCTGAATTGTCCCTGTTGGATACCGATGCGGTATACGTAAGTTTCGAAGACATCTGCCACATTGGATACGGCGCCGTTCATCATCAGGAACACTTGCTCGAATCCCACATCCATGATGTGGCCAAGCCTTAAGATGAATAGAACGACGATGACGCTGCGAATCGCAGGAAGCGTGACGTGCCAAGCCTGGCGCAAGCGGTTCGCCCCATCCATTTTGGCCGCCTCATAGAGCTGGGGATCTACGCCGGCAATTGCCGCCAGGAAAATGATCGTCCCCCACCCTGTTTCTTTCCAAATATTTTGGATCGTCAGAAGCGCCCAGAAATTATTCTCGTTCGTGAGAAAGTCGTATTTGGGGAATCCCAGCTCGACCAGCATTTTGTTCAAAATACCCGACGATTGCGATAGCAGCAAGAACGTAATGCCGGCGATTATTACCCAGGATAAGAAATGCGGCATATAGACGATGGATTGAATCCATTTCTTATAAACGGCATTGCGCAGCTCGTTCAGCAGCAGTGACAGCAGAATCGGCAGCGGGAAAAAGAAGACAAGATTCAGCACGCTGATCGCCAGCGTATTGCGGAACAGCAAGTAGAAATCCGGGTTGGAGAAGAAGCGGATGAAATGCTCGAGACCGACCCACTCGCTGCCCATGACGCCCATATAAGGCGAGTAGTCTTGGAAGGCGATGATGATGCCCCACATCGGTACATACTTGAAAATCAGGAAGAACAATACGCCCGGGGCAATTAAGGCATACAGAAACTTATCTCTTCTGAGACTGTACATAACACGCTTGAATCTGCTCTTCGGTGCGGACTGCGTTAACCCGGTTAATTGCCATTCATTTTGAGCTGCCATCGGATACACCTCCTTCATGAATCGGATCAACTTACTTAAACGGTTATTCGTTCCAGAGCGACTTGGCGTAAGCGAGATCTTCGGCGATGTAACGGTCCTTGTGAGCCAAATCCGTGTATTCCGCCGTTAAACAGATCACCCCGCTATACATCCGTTCCTTCAAAACGCGGACGATGCGCGGCCATTGCGCCATACCATGTCTGCCTGTTGTGAAATGGCGCTTCCATTCCGCCGATTCGGCTTCGGGTCCATTGCTGCGGACGAAAAAGCCATTCTTCAAATTAACCATCGCGAGATGGGTCCATACGATATCGAGTCCATATTCCGGCTGCTGCCCGGCGAAGGCATCATGCGCCGCATCCCACACGACGCCTGCAGATTCCGGGCGGATGTTCTCGAGTAAACGCATAACACCGTTGGAATCGTTGATATAGTTGCCGTAGTGCGGCTGCACGCCGATCTTGACGCCATATTTCTCACAAAGCGGAGCGAGCTCTTCCAGCTTGCGCTTCGTCCTCTCCTCCGTCGCCTTATAGCCGTCCGATTCAATACTTACCATGATGCGGATAAGAGGAACGCCAGCTTCTTCACATGCGGCGAATACCGGTTCCTCCGGCGATGCCGCAACGCTGAAGATGCGGATGTCCTGCTGTGCGAGCTGTGCCGCAAGTGCGGGAAGCGTTCGGTGCGCGGTGCCAGGCTCGACATGAAACCCGGCGCGGATCGGCAGTTCTATGCCATCGAAGCCGACGGCTTTGACGAAGGCACCCAGCTCCGGCACTGATTTGTCATTCCAATGCTTCACGAACAGCGAGAAGGATATAGGGTTTGGGTTCTGCATCACTTCACCGTAGCACTCCTTTATCTGCCGTAATTTGCAGCAAATGCTGCAAGTCGTTGTAGCATTGGCGGGCAAGCTCCGTGTGGGCAGGCAGATCCGAGCCCGGCTTACTGACGCTCTCGATCGTGAGATAACCGCTGTAGGCGATCCGCTCTAAGCCTCGGAATACTTCATACCAGTCAATGCCGCCCTGGTTGATCAGACGATGACAGAAGTAACGTTCTTCCTCGCTGCATGACTTGGGGATCACCCGATGGTACCTGCCGATATGCGGCACATAATCGCTGTATCCGAATGCCCAAGGGTATTCGGAGCCCTTCAGCTCAACGATGTCCTTGATATGGACGTTGAACAGATAAGGCTTTAACCGTTCAATGGTTGATATCCCGTATTCAGTCGGCACTTGATACAGATTCACCGGATCCAGGATCAGACCGACATTGCTCCGCCCTACGCTCTCGAGGAAAGCGATCGATGCATCCGCCGTATCGCACAATGTGCCGTGATGCATTTCGATAACGGCGCGAATATGCCGTTCACCGGCCATATCGGCACACTGTTGGAACCGGCGAACCGCTTTGGCATAATCAGCCTTAGACGCTTCAGCCGAATGAACGAATCCCGGATTCAGGCGCATCATCCCGCAGCCAATCGTTGCGGCGAAGTCTAGATAGCGGGCCCACTTGCGGACTTCCTCCTCGTTCTCCTCTTCCGTATTGCAGGCAAATCCGCCGGCAAACAAGGATAGGTTCGTCGGCGTGAGTTTGTAGCTGTCGAGCATCGCCTTGATTTGCTCCGCCCGCTCTTGAGGGATATGCCCATCCTTCAACTCGCCTACCCCGCGGATCTCAACACCCTCATAGCCGATCGCCGCAGCGTCCTGCAGAAAATGCTCGATTGTGGAATCGTCATACATGTTGCCGCCAAGTACTATCGTCGCTTTCATAACATCCCCTCCATAACAGCGCTTTCATTTCATGGGGATATCATAATGGAATTTTCGCACTTTTGTCAATATATAAATTAAGTAGGTGATAACAAAGCGAATTATCACTCAATTTTAAATATAAATCCGATAATTCACTTGATCTTTGTTTAAATTTTTACTAAATTAGAGTTATAACGGATTCAATTCGACATACTGAACGATAGGGCGACGGTGAAGCTAACGATGATATCTAACAAAAGCGACCAAAAAGGCAGTAAAACGAGCATCATTCAAGCGCTTCGCAAGCACGGTTCCATGCCGCGAATTCAATTAACGAAGATAACGGAATTAAGCCGGGCGACCATTTCATCCACTATTTCCGAGCTGATCGAGTGCAATCTCGTCCAGGAAACCGAGAAAGCGCCGTCCACAGGCGGCCGCCCCGCCATTGCCCTAGAGCTCGTTCCGGGCTCACATGCCATCCTCGGAGCGGATCTGGACAATCAGATCTGGACGCTAGGCATGTTTGATTTGCTGGGGAACGTGCTGGAGATGAGCAAAATTCCGGTAAGCTCCCCGCGGCCGGAAACCGCGGTTCAAGAACTGATCGAACATATTGGCGGTGCCGCCAAAACATCCGGCCATGAGCTGATTCAAATGATCGGCCTCAGCGTGCCCGGTCTGGTTGATACGAAGAAAGGGATTATTAAGAGTGCGGCGGATTTAGGCTGGGCGAATGTTGAGATTGAAGAGATGGTCACCAAAGCGTTCGGCTGGCCTGCGGTCGCCATGAACCGGCACCGCGCCCGCGGACTTGCGGAATGCCGGTTTGGCTCCGGACGGGACTATGCGCATATGATCTATGTCGGGGTCGGTTCGGGCATCGCGGCCGGGATCTTCAACGAGCGCCAGCTCGTATCCGGCTCCTTCGGAGGCGCCGGTGAGCTCGGGCATATTACCGTGGAACCGGATGGTCCGGTCTGCCCTTGCGGCAATAACGGCTGTCTCCACCTGTACGCGACAGCCCCCGCCATCGTCCAGGAAGCCCGCAGATTGCTGCGTGCCGGAGCGGAAGGCAGTTCGTTGAACCGGGTCATCCCCGGCAACGATCTGCAGCTCCTGCAAGCCGGCGATGTGTGCAGAGCGGCGGATGAGGGAGATGAGCTCGCCATCCGCATCGTCACCCATGCCGCCACCTACCTCGGCATCGCGCTGGCGAACCTCGTCAATTTATTGAATCCGGAAGCGATCATACTCGGCGGATCCATTCCAACCTCGTGCGACACTTATGTCAATATTGCTGCAAAAGTAATGCGGCAGCGTTCCATGTCCGCCCTCTCTTCCGGCATTTCGCTGCACACTGCGGTATTAGGGGAAATCGGTGGAGCGCTGGGAGCGATCAACTTTGCGCTGGACAAACATTTTTCATATACGATGATTCAATGAACCCTATCATACTCATGCGCAGCTGAATATCACAAAGCACAAAAAAAGTAACGACTGCCTGTCGTTACTTTTTTTGAATGTTGCCTTATTATTCATTTCCCAGCTCATGCGATTTCAAAATTTTATCCCGCGCATAACTCAAATGCCGGTACATCTGCGTAAATGCCTCGTGCGGATCGCGGTTAACCAGCGCATGATAAATAGCCGTATGAAACCGGACCGTCACATCGCGTTCCCGGTATTTGATCTGCGTATTCATCCTGTCGTACATCATTAAGAGGGAATCAATCATGCCTTCAATAATCGGATTGTTAGCGCTCATAGCAATGATGAGATGAAATTCCTTGTCGATTTCGCCGTAGTCGTCATCCACGCTGTTCGCGATGGCGTCAATCGTAAGCTTCAAACGCTGCAGCTGTTCATCCGTTATTTTCTCGGCGGCCATGGTGACGAGCCCCAATTCCAGCGCCATACGCGCCTCGATCACTGCAGGAAGATTGCCTGCCGCTAACGACAGCATGACGGAATAAGGCTTGCTCCCGATCTTATCGTTAAAATAAGTGCCGCCGCGAGTCTTCCGGGTAATGACTTCCATCGTTTCCAGCGAGCTCAGCGCTTCACGCAGGACCGGCCGGCTGACGCCCAGCATATGGATAAGCTCCATCTCGGTGGGCAGCTTATCTCCAGGCTTGAGCTGGCCGCTGTTAAGCAGCTGTACGATACGCTCCACCACTTGCTTGGATAATGTATTTCGCTTCACCGACTCTACTTCTACGTTTCCTTTATACGCTTCCACCTATGGTCTTCTCCCTTATGTGCCACAACAAGTTTTCCATATTGTAAGACAAATGATGGCAAATAACAACCTGCGCTTACCTCACCAGACAAGGACGCTTGTGATCGAATGTCCAATTCGGTATGTAAAATTGCATCGCAATCGCGTCATCGCGCGCACCCAGACCATACTCCTTGTAAAGCTGATGCGCGTTCTCAATAGCCGCCATATCCAGTTCAATGCCAAGCCCCGGCTTGCTCGGCACGTCCACCCTGCCTCCAGCAATTCGCAGAGGTTCTTTGGTCAAATGCTGCCCGTCCTGCCAGATCCAGTGCGTATCGATGGCTGTAATCCGGCCTGGGGCTGCAGCGGCAACGTGCGTGAACATCGCAAGTGAAATATCGAAATGATTGTTCGAATGAGAACCCCACGTCAATCCCCATTCGTGACACATCTGCGCAACCCGGATGGACCCTTGCATGGTCCAGAAATGCGGATCGGCCAGCGGGATATCGACAGCTTGCAGTTGAATGGTGTGGCCCATCTGGCGCCAATCGGTTGCGATCATGTTCGTTGCGGTAGGCAGACCTGTCTCGCGCCGGAACTCGGCCATGATTTCGCGGCCCGAATAACCGTTCTCTGCGCCGCATGGATCTTCGGCATAGGCTAATACATGGCGCTGATCACGGCATAAGCGAATCGCATCCGCCAATGGCCAAGCGCCGTTAGGGTCCAGTGTAATTCTGGCTTGCGGGAAACGTTCCGCCAATGCGGTAACGGCTTCGATCTCCTCCTCGCCACGGAGTACGCCGCCTTTGAGCTTAAAGTCTTGAAAGCCGTAGCGTTGATAAGCCGCTTCGGCCAGCTTCACAACCGCTTCGATTGTAAGCGCTTCCTCATGACGCAGTCGCAGCCACTCATCCTCCGCATCCGGCGCGCTCAGGTAAGGCAAATTCGTGCGTTTCCGGTCACCGATATAGAACAGGTAACCCAGCATCTCTACTTGTTCACGCTGCTGGCCTTCCCCCAGCAATGCGGCAACCGGGACGCCAAGAAATTGGCCTAAGAGATCGAGCAGCGCAGCTTCCAGAGCCGTAACCGCATGGATCGTCGTCCGCAGATCGAATGTTTGCAGACCGCGGCCTCCTGTATCCCGATCGGCGAATTGTTCGCGAACCCTCTTCAGCATGTTATTGTACGATCCGATTGATTGACCGATAACCAGCCCTCTCGCATCTTCCAGCGTTTGACGGATGTTCTCTCCGCCAGGCACTTCGCCGGCACCGGTATGGCCGGCACTATCCTTCAAGATCACAAGGTTGCGGGTGAAGAATGGAGCATGGGCGCCGCTGAGATTGAACAGCATACTATCGTGGCCTGCAACAGGAATGACCTGCATATCTGTAATGATCGGTGTGGAATGCCGGTTCATGCTTGGCATATTGGGGGCTTGTTCCATAAGGACCTTCTCCTATCATTATGATTTTTGCTTATATGTAATATTGTATGACAAATTACATGCAGTTTCAATCATAGATAATCGAAGACATATAAGAAAAACAGCGTGCAGCCCGTGGCCAAAGGTAGCGCCCAAAGGTAATTCGTATAATGGATCCGCGTCACAATCAGCATGTTGAGATTAAATAGCGTCGACCAGCCGAGATTCCATCCATGGAAATAGACAATTCGGCCATTTTTCCATCCAATCCATTCGACGAGGATAAGGATAAATATCCATTTCACAACGTGGATCGCACGTTTGGTCCATGTGCTGGGATAGGTGGAAAGGTAAATAAAAATAGACATCGGAAGGATAAGGAAGACATGCAGCAAATAGGCACCAGTGTGATTAATGAAATATTCGCCTTGCATTTTCCATATGTGATGATTGTTGAAGGCGAATACTTTGTAAAGCAAGTGGCAAGCGATGACGAAAAGTAATGTAGGATAATATGTTGCGAAGTTTGTCCAATCCCCCCAACGCTTTGCAGCCAGCAGCGCCCAAATAGCGATAGCAATATGGATTTTAATGACCTCCTAATATTTTACATTTACCTCTATTTATTTACAAATTTTCCCACTATAGACCTGCCTGATCCAAATTTATTATTTCAACTTGCCCTTTCGCGCTCCTTAATAAAAAAAATCCGCTGTTTAGCGGATTTACGGTTTCATTTCCATTTTCATTTTTCCGGTTGGCGTCATTATTCCCAACTCATTACGGCTTCCAGCTGCTTTTTCAGCGCTTCCGCCCGGTGCAGATCCTTCGCCGCTTGGACGGCTTCAAAGTCAAGGCGAATTTGCCGGATGAAATCCGTTCGCAAGCGGTTCAGCTGATCTTCGTTCAAGGCGTACAAATAATTACGGACATCTTCATAGACCGGGTACGTGTCCCTGCTTTCCAAAAATGTGAACGCGGACTGCTGATACCATGCTTTCGCGAACTCTCTTAACCGCAACGAAATCGTCTCATTATTTCCCGACATGGCATTCAGCCGATCCGAGGCAATCAATTTCTTATAGTTGACAGCATCGCCTGCCGGATACGTATGCGGAAGTTCATAAAAGCGAATAAGCTTATCAAGCAGTTCGACATACGTTTCCGCGCCTTCTGACTTCCGGTGAAACTGTATCTTGACCGCCGCATGCGCGATATCCTTCAACAAACGGAGGGCATCCGCACGTTCCTGCTTATCGGGTGATGCTGCGAAAAACATGCCCTGCTTACCTGCACGGATCTCCGCCCGGTCGATCGCATCATGCAGCGCTTCCTCGAATTGCTCTTTGCTATGCCGCGCCAATCGGTCAAAATGCTGCATGATATCTTTACTAATGCCAAACTCTCTTCGGATTATCGATGTCAGATCGATTCCGCCGCTGCCTTGAACCAGATTGATCATATCGTGTAAAAACGTATCCAAGTTCTTCGCTTTTTTAATGGCGTTCATCGCATCATCCCGAATCGTATAAACAGCTGCCGCTTCTTTCTTTTGCAAGTCCGCAATGAACTGCTCCATCGCATGCAATAGTGATTGCTCCACCCGTGTCCCACCCTTTTCCATTGGAGTCCTATACTCCTAAGGTGTCCACTTCAAGCAAATTACAATCAGATTTCTTGCTTGTAGGCTACGTTGCCGAATTCACCGCACAGATCGAGAAATACGCCGTGCATATCGAAAATTTCTTTGTCTTCTTCCAAGTATTGAAGCACTTTTCTGCGGAGCGATGTGTCCGGCTTCGCATCCTTGACCTCGGTCAACTCATTGAAGACGAAATTCCATAAGAAACGCACCGAACCTGCGGTCGGATACAGGTAGAACTGCTCCTGGAACTTGACGATATTGCTCGAAGAGGGCAGCATCTCACGAAGCTGCGGCGTAAATAGCCAAGTATGGCATACCATCCCTTTGGATTGAACCTCCGGAAAGTAGGCTGCAAAAAAAGCCTTCGCTTCTTTATAAGTTTCTTTGATATGGTCCATATCAAATGCTGTGTCTCTTGGGATGTGGATTTCGAACATTGTATCGCCCTTATCCAACACTTTGGTCCATTCGTCCCTTTTCAGCTTTACTTGTTTGTTCATGCCTTTTCCTATGGGGGTAACCGGATTCCCTATGAAATAGTCCTCGGTTTCTTCATATTTCGTTACAAAACCATCGTCCGTCTTCTCTTTTTTGCACACGCCCTGCATATCGCCGTTAGCTCTTAACTCCATCCCCTCGCCGCACAAGAGCAGGAAGGCCTCTTCCTGCGCATTGTAGAAGCCTTTGACGACACCGGAGAACGGCATCGGCATGAACTGCATGCCTCCGATTCGGAACATTCTCGCTTCCAGATGTCTCCAGATCCAGCTGAAATTTCTGATGGCGTAGTAGCCTACCAAATTGTAAGCGTTCTGCACCCATACACCGATGTCTCTTAACGTTTCGAAAAATAATTGTTCGCTGAGTCCTCTCTCGGCATACCTTTGTTCCGTGAGGGGCAGTCTTTGAAGAGCTGCATGCAAATAAAGGAGTGAAGCTTCATTACCGAAAACTTCTTCAACGTAAGGATGAATCGTTAATGGCTCCCAAACCGTCGTCCAATGCCCGCTTTCGATGTAGTTCATATAAAATTCTTTATAAATATCCATCAATTTCGGATCATGGTTCAATCGGTTGGCGATACCGACCAAGAGCTCGGTCGCCCCTTCCGGCATCTTGATTTTCCGGCAATAGTGCTGTGTCAATTCAGGCGATAGCAATACATATTCCATTGGCGCACCTCTCTCTATATATCTATCTATCATTATATCCGATTTCGGAAGATTGCACCAAGCTAACGAGCGATTAATGAAAATAAACTCCAACGCCACCTTGCGGGCGGTGTTGGAGTTTCCTTCCCTTATGCTATGTAAGGAACCATTCACTCAGCGAGTTCGTGTTTCCCTATCATCCTATGAAAGTGATTATAGCTTATGATCGCCTGTACTTTGGAAAAACTCGATAATCTCGCCATTCAGTCCTTTGACGAAGGAGATGCGCACAGGTGTCGGCGGCGTGTTGCCGAGCACGGCATTTTTCGGCGCTACCGTCACGACAGCCCCTGCCTCTACAGCCACTTGCGTTGCGGCATCCACATCATCGGTGCGGAACGCTACGTGAAAGTAATACCCTTCCGGCTTCGGTTCATCGGAACCGCCGGCGAAAACCTCCAAATAGTTGCCGTCCCCTGTATCCAGCAATACAATACGCTTATCGCCTTCGCCCCATGCTTGGCGAAGCTCGAAACCTAATCCTTCGGTATAAAACTTAACCGTCGCTTCAAAGTCATTCGCTCTCAGCGCGACATGATGAAAGCCGCCGCCGCCGATTTTGTTATTCGTGCCCACGATAGAATGCCTCCTTAGGATATGTAATCTTCCTGACTACCCCAGTATATCCCATTGTCCAACGATAGAAAATGAGTTACCTGGAGGTAAGTAGGCGTTTCAAATGCCAGATGCCTAAATCGACGGATGTCTCCAAATAACCGACAATCTGTTCGAAGGTGAAGACATTGAGTTTCTCATCCTCCACTTTCTCATCGTAATCCATATCACTTAAGACATGCGGAATGAGATTTTGTACATCTACGGATTTTACCTCATGAAGATCCATCATGCTCGGCAATTCCCGGAATAGGGAACGCAATTCGTCTTGATATCCGTAATAGGTCAATAACTTCCCATTCAGTAACCGGAAATCATTGTGGTAGACATGCAGCACGTCTTGGTTAGCTTCAATTCTGTTCCGCAGCCATGGCAAATAAAAGCCTTTCAACCATACGTGGTCAGCGAGTAAATGGGTGAAATATCCCCAGATGTAAGGACTTTCTGCATATGAATCGTATTTATATATAAATCCGTTGTAATCAACGCTTCTTGAGTAATCGCGTACATCCCCCGTGAAGAAGTGCGAGGCGTCCTTAGGTGAAACGGCATCCGGAGCAATGTTTCCAAGTACGAATAACGCTCTATCCTCTATCGCCAGACGCTCTGCAGTACGAAGCGCAATCATCACGTGCATCATTCTCGAACCCACATCATCGCCTCCTTAAAGTGCCGATCTCCACTCTAAGGAACATCTTACCATTAATCGTCGAAGTGCAGTACCGTCCATCATAAAAAAGCACTCCCGCGCCGGAACCATAAAGCTGACAGCTTCATGGCACTTTCGCAGAAGTGCATTGGTTTAACAGATTGAACGCGATACAACCCTGTTATTCGTTATTTTCCATCCATTGATAATGGAAGCTTCCCTTTTGGTCAACCCGTTCGAACGTATGCGCCCCGAAATAATCCCTTTGCGCTTGCAGCAAATTAGCCGGCAAACGCTCCGTCCGGTAGCTGTCGTAGTAAGCCAAGGCCGAAGCAAAGGCAGGAACCGGGATCCCTCTCGTTACGGCGATCGCGACAACTTTACGCCAAGCATCTTGATAGTTTTGAACAATTTCGCCGAAGTATTCGTCCAGCAGCAGGTTTCTTAGCGCTGGGTCACGGTCATATGCGTCTTTAATATTTTGTAAAAATCCTGCGCGAATAATACATCCTCCGCGGAAAATCATCGCAATGCTGCCGAAATTCAAACCCCATTGGTATTCGTCCGATGCAGCTCTCATTTGTGCGAAGCCTTGCGCATACGATGCGATTTTGCTGGCGTACAACGCCTTGCGGACCGCTTCGATGAACTCCTGGCGATCCCCGTCGAAGCTGGATATCGCAGGCCCGTTCAACCGCTTGCTCGCGGCTACGCGCTCTTCCTTCATCGCCGAGATGAACCGCGCAAAGACGGATTCGGTAATGATGGATAGTGGAACTCCCAAATCCAAAGCGCTTTGGCTTGTCCATTTTCCCGTTCCTTTTTGTCCCGCTGAATCGAGAATGACATCGACCATTGGTTTGCCGGTCTCAGGATCGCGCTTCGCGAAAATATCCCCTGTGATTTCGATCAGATAGCTATCAAGCTCGCCTTTGTTCCATTCGGTGAAAATATTATGCAATTCGTCTGCATTCAGGTGCAGTACATCCTTCAGCAAGTGATATGCTTCGCCAATAAGCTGCATATCGCCGTATTCGATTCCATTGTGGACCATTTTGACATAATGGCCGGCTCCGCCTTCTCCGATGTAAGTCGAGCAAGGGTCACCGTTCACTTTGGCCGAAATGGCAGTCAAGATAGGCTCAACCAGCTCATACGCATCTTTCTGGCCGCCGGGCATAATCGCAGGGCCATGCAGAGCTCCCTCTTCGCCGCCTGACACGCCGGCTCCGATAAAACGCAGCCCTTTCGCCTGCAGTTCTTTATTTCTTCTTTGCGTATCCGGGAAATAGGCGTTCCCGCCGTCGATCAGAATATCGCCTTCACTTAGGTAAGGCACGAGCTGATCGATCGTATCGTCTGTCGCTTGTCCCGCTTTGACCATAATCAATATTTTACGGGGGGGTTCCAGCGATTGGACAAATTCTTCGATGCTGTAGGTACCTACCAAATTCTTACCCTGCGCTTCCGCTACGAGCTCATTCGTTTTCTCTGGCGAACGGTTGTACAAAGCTACCGAGAAGCCTTTGCTTTCGATATTCAAGGCTAAGTTTTTCCCCATGACGGCCAGACCGACAACGCCAATTTGCTGTTTGTTCATTGTAAGGACCTCCTTGTCAGTTAAGCGAAGCTTTTTACTATATGAGTTTCGTTGTTCGCCGTACCTGAAGCTTCGTCGTCGAACCACCAATGATCGCCGCGGCGCGCTAGCAGGTGATCGGACTCGACAGGTCCGTATGCTCCGGCAGGATAAATAGACAGCGGCAGCAGATTTTGCTCATAAGCGTCTAATAGAGGCTGCACCCATTCCCACGACAACTCGACTTCATCCCAATGTGCGAAATACGTTTTATCCCCTTTCAACGCATCGTGAATGAGAACTTCGTAAGCTTCCGGCGCACCGGCTGGCAAAGCACTTAGTTGACGCCGAGCAGGCTGCTCAAGATTCGTATTTTCATTGCGGGCGTTGCTGCTTTGATCGTAAATGCCTTCATTGGAACCAATCTCTATGATCAATAGATCTTTGATCGTGCCCTCGGTTTTGAATTCGATCACGATCCTCGTCGTCTTCTCCTTCAGCCGCTTACCCGTTCTGATGTAGACCGGTGTTTCCTTCCAGAACGGATCGTCGATATGGAGTCTGGCTGCCAAGTACGTATCATTCCGAGAATCTGTCGCAATGCCCGGTTCATCGGTATAGGCGGCAACCGCGTTGCCATGAATTTCCCCGGAGCCGTACTGCCCGCGGATCACATATTCACTCACTTCATTGACCGAAAGCGGCCGCAACTGTTTCACGACTTGCTTCTTCAGATTCCCAACGTCCTGAACCGCGCTTCGGTTCGGCAGCTCGATCGCAAGCATCATGAGCAATTGAAGCATGTGGTTCTGGAACATGTCGCGGATTGCGCCTGAACGATCGTAATAGGCCGCTCTTTCTTCCACGCCCAAGGTTTCGCTCGCTGTAATTTGCACATTGGCGATCTCGCGTGTCCCCCATTGCAGCTCATCGATGGCAGCGTGAAGCAGTTGGCCCATCTGCTGAACCATCGGTTTGCCCAAGTAATGATCGATCCGGTAAATTTCGGTCTCATCGAAAGCTTGGTTCAACTGTTCATTCAGCTGTCTGGCCGACGGCAAGTCGTGACCGAACGGCTTCTCGATGACCAACCGCTTCCAGCCGCTTGCAGAACCAAGACCGCTGGCATGAATATTTACCGCGATCGTCTCGAAAAACTCAGGTGCTACGGACAAATAAAACAACCGGTTCGGCACCATGTTCAGCTCTTGTTCCCGCTGCTCGACGAACCTCAGCAGCTTCGTATAGTCTTCTTTACGGCCAACATCCAGAACATGATAACGGAATGCACGTAGGAATCGGTTGATGGATTCAGGATCCTGTTTTTCACTTTGAATAAAAGTATGAAGAGACTTCCGGACGCTGGCCTGAAACGTTTCATCCGTTAGCTCTCTTCTCCCCAGACCAATCAAGGTGAATGATTGCGGCAGCTTCCGTTCGACGAATAAATGATACAAGGCAGGGTAAATTTTCCTTTTGGCTAAATCCCCTGTCGCTCCGAATAAGACAAATGTGGTTGGCTCCATCCTGCATTCTCCTTCCAGACGATAAGCTCTGGTGTCTTGATGTTCATTCAACTATAATACGAATATCATCTATCTGATGAATACATATTACAGGAGCTATAGATCAAATCTATGAATAACAATTACGAATTGTACAAAGTATTTTATTGGGCCGCGAAGACCGGCAGCTTAACTCAAGCAGCAAGCGCCCTATATCTGACCCAACCGAGCGTCAGCCATGCCATCAAACAGCTGGAAAACAGCTTCGGTCTCACCCTATTTTATCGGAATTCCAAAGGTGTAGCGCTCACCCAGGAAGGTGAGGTTCTGTATTCCTATATCGAAAAGTCTCAGATCTTGATCTCGCTGGCCGAGAAGCAGATGGCTGCGCTCAAAAATCTGGACAGCGGCGAACTGCGGATCGGCGGAAGCGATTCATTGTTCAAGCATTACATGCTTCCGTATTTGGAAACCTATCATCAACAATATCCGGCCGTCGGCCTTCACCTGAATCACGGGACCACTCCGGAAATCATCGCTCTCTTGAAGGAAGGGAACATCGACTTAGGCGTTGTTCGGATGCCGATCTCCGATCCCCAGCTCGAAGTTAGGGAAAGCATCCAACTGCAGGACTGCTTTGTTGCAGGATCTCGTTACTCTGAGCTTAAGGGTATGATCCTTACGCTGGATATGCTGCTTCAATACCCGGTTATCTTATTCTCCCGCAACAGCCGGGCCCGAATGGCCATTACGGAATTATTTCAAAGCTACGGTCTTAACCTCAAACCGGAAATCGAGGTCGGCAGCGTGGATCTTCTCATTGAGCTGGCGCGCAAAGGACTTGGGATCTCGTATGTGACGAGAGAGTTCGTAGCCAAAGAATTGGAAGAAGGAACTCTCTTCGAGATTCAATTGGATGTGCCGATACCGCCTGCACACGTAGGCATCATGATTATGCGCAACATGCCGCTATCCGCTACGGCAAGCAAATTCCTTGAACTTATTCGATGAAACGATCCGCGGCGGATCAGGCGGAGATTCCGGATAACCAGCCGACCGCATTGTGAATATCCTCGATTTCGTGATGGAACCAGGCAGGCAGCTCTTCTCCTTCGGCATTGCGCATATCGATGGCAGTTATCGTCTGGTCATGATGAACGGTAGCCGAATATTGAATGCCTGCCTCATGAAGTCTTGGAAGCCAATCTTCGGACAGCCACTTCGCGTCTTCCGCCGAAACCAGAATATGGCTGTTATCGGACAAAGCTTTTTTCGCTTTTTTGTTAACGGCCAATTCAATCATTTTGTTTAAGGGCACTCGGAAATCTTCCCCTTGCGCATAAGAATGCCAACGAATCACAACGGCTTCAATGACATCGTCCCAGAAAATATGAGCTTTATTGGAAGCATAAAAGTGTGTCATGTGTAATCACTCCCAGTCACTAAGATTTCTTCTTCGTAACTCCACTATAATACTTTTTGCTTCTATACAAGTAGTTAATATATTTAACAGGATATATAGACCTCATCTATGGCCAATGGCTAATAGCGCAAAAAAAGCCGCCGGAATACCGGCAGCTTCGATGAAATACTAGTCATTTGAATAAATGTATAAGGGCTCTCGGTTATATATTACATCTTGTCATCAGACAATCGGAATGGTGTACTTAGCCGATTCGATCCAAGTGCGGTCGGAAAACTCGCGTCCGCGGACGATGACTTCTTTCTCATAAATTTGAACATACATCCCTTGGGCGACATTCGGATTATCCGAGCTTCGCGTTTTGCCGACGGAGGCGTTGTTTAACCAGTGGAACGTGTTCTGAGTGTTGTAATGATTTTCTGTTGCAAAGTTGCGGTGCGTATGTCCGGACAATACAAAAACATTTCGATAGGGCTTCAAAATTTCCCTAAACGCTTTGGCCCGGATCATTTGGTGCGTTCTCCCGTCCATATCAGGTGCCGGTAATGGCTGATGGATGAATATGACAGCGGGCTTCCCGTCCTCGTGCACTTTCATGACATTCTCCAGCCATGCCAGCTGCTCATCCGAATACCAAGCGCCCTCTCCGACCTCCGGCTTTTCCTGTGCATAGGCCTCTTGAGACATCAGAATCAAATGAATATCATTCACCCAAATATCCTTATAAGGCTTATCCTTGTATCCGAAAAACTTCATGAAGCGTTCGCGGGCCATCGCGTCGGTCTTCCCGTTCGGCAGCGTATCGACCGACCACTCGCCTTTGCCGTTAATCCAAATATCATAATAATCGTGATTGCCCATATTCCCGTGGATAGGCGGCAGTTTGTATTTGTCCAGAATGTTGCGCAGCAGCTTGTAATCCTGCTCACGGCCCATGTCGGTCACGTCGCCTCCGAATACGATCGTATCGACCGGCGATTCGAAGTCGCTGATATCCTTCAAAGCCGAGTGAAACTTATCGGTCATGGCGGAGACGCCATTCGAGAGGTGTACATCGCTGAGGAGGAAAAAGGATAAGAGCAGTTGATTCGTTCCTGGAGCCGTCGGCGTAGGTTCCGGCGTGTGACTTGGCTGCGCAGGCGGTGCGGCAACCGATGCTTTCTCCCGGCTCTTCAGAGCTTGTGTGAGCAGGAAGCCTCCTCCTGTTAGTGCGGCTGCAGCTGAAAGCAATCTTTTGAGAAACTGTCTTCTGGATATCATGGGACTGACTTCCCCTACTTTCTTCTGTATGACCCTCTCGCTTTCGTACCGGGGTAATGAGGCTGAGGATAATTAAGCTTATTATAACATAACGATGAGACCATTTTTACCATCCACGTGTTTCATAAAAAGAAATAGATAATTATTTTATAGCATGTTAGCATTCGAATTGTACCAAATAAATCTATAAAAGGAGAATTTAAACATGGACTTTCAGGTGGAATTCATTCCGGATTCGGAACACATCCAACAAGCATGGTCTGAACTATTTCCAGCTTTACGCAGCAGTTCTTATCAATTGGATAACAAACCTATTCTTGAGCGGTATACGTACGGGATGCTTGACAACGATTACTGCGAAATTTGAGTGCCCGTGCGCCCTCTATGATGAAAGGCAAGGTTCAAGCCCGTTAATTCTCCGGTTTTAGATGACATTTTGCCAAAATGGGAGTATCGTTCAAGGGAGAGGTTGAACACGGAATGAGGAGTGTGCACGATGGGTTTTATGAAAAAGTATGTCACGAAGCACTGGAAGCTTTTTCTGGTTGCCGTCTTTTTCGTCACGATGGAAGCGTTTGCCGATTTGCTTCAACCGATGATCATGTCCCGCATTCTGGACGTTGGCGTCGCGGAGAATCGAATGGATTACGTGCTTCGCTTGGGGGGAGTGATGCTGCTGATTACAGCCTTCGGGGCGGTCGCCGCATCGCTTCGCAATATTGTCGCAAGCCGTGTATCACAGAAGTTCGGTACGGAGCTGAGAGGGGATTTGTTCGACAAGATCCAATCCCTCTCGTTCACGAATATCGAGCGATTCGAGCGCGCATCGCTAATCACGCGTCTGACGAACGATGTGACTCAGGTACAGAACTTTGTCAACGGTCTTATGCGCATCTTTGTCAAAGCTCCCCTCCTCTGTATCGGGAGCCTGATCATGGCGGTGCAGCTTAATCAGCATCTTGCCGTCGTGCTGCTCATCGTCGTCCCGATTGTCGGCGTGCTCGTCGCGCTGAACTTGAAAGTAGGGTTTGCCCGATTCGTCGGCGTACAGAAAGCGCTGGACGGCGTTAACCGCATTATGCGGGAATATTTGTCCGGCGTTCGGGTTGTCAAAGCGTTCAATCGGTTTGATCATGAAGCAGGCAAATTTGAACAAGCGAATACGGACTATCAGAACAAATCGATTCAAGTTACAAGGCTGATGGCCATCTTCAACCCCTCCATCCTGCTCACCGTCAATTTCGGCATTGCAGCCGTCCTCTGGCTTGGCGCATGGCGGGTTAACCACAATCAAATGCAGGTCGGACATATCGTCGCTTTCGTCAATTATATGACGCAAATTTTATTTTCCTTAATGACCATCTCGATGGTGTTCAATATGTTCGTCCGGGCCAAAGCATCCGCCAACCGGATCGGAGAGGTGTTCGATCAGGTGAATGCGATGAGCTGGAAGGCTGAGGCTTCTTTGCCGGAGCGCCCGGTGGGCCGAGTTGAATTTGAGAACGTTACGTTTGCTTATGAAGGCGCTGCAGGAGAGCCTGTACTTAAGCAAATCAATCTGACATGCCTTCCTGGCGAAACGATAGGCATCATCGGATCTACGGGGTCCGGCAAGAGTTCTCTTGTGAATCTCATCCCCCGCTTCTACGATCCGTCGGCGGGCCAGATCCGTGTGGACGGCATCGACATCCGCGAACTGGATCCGACCCAGCTGCGCGACCGCATCGCTATCGTGCCGCAGAAAACGATTTTGTTCAGCGGGACGATTGAAGAGAATTTGCTCTGGGGCAATGAGCAAGCGACACATGAGGATATTGAGCAAGCCGCTCGTATGGCTGATGCGCATAGCTTCATCTCGACGTTCCCCGAGGGCTATGAAACGAAGCTTGGCCAGCGTGGAGTGAATCTATCCGGTGGTCAGAAGCAGCGTCTTTCGATCGCTCGCGCACTGGTTCGCAAACCGGATATTTTGATTCTCGACGATTGTACAAGCGCGCTGGACACCGCAACGGAAACGAGAATCAAACATGCCTTGAAGCAGTTCGCTGCCGGTGTCACTTGCTTCATGATCGCCCAGCGCATCACGTCGGTCATGGATGCGGACAAAATCGTCGTCATGGACGACGGCGAAATCGTCGGCATCGGCACCCATGAGACGTTAATGAGCAGCTGTCGCGTGTATGTCGAAATCTTCCAATCGCAATTCGGAAAGGAGCCTCATCATGTCAAAGCCGAGTGATCATTCGCGCCAACAAGCCCCTGACGTCCCGCTCATTACGGCTCCGATCGCACGCGGGGGCCGCACGCCGGCCGTAAAACCGAAAAATTTCAAAGGCACCTTGCAGCGCCTCTGGTCCTATATTGGAACGGAGCGCAAATGGTTGACCATCGTATTTCTATTCATTGTGGCGGACTCTGCGCTGACGCTGGCAGGTCCCTATCTGATTGGCGTAGCTGTCGATGCTATGGCCGGCGGCAAGGTCGATTACACGGTTCTTGATGTGACGATGATCGTCCTCGTCTCCACCTATATCGCTGACGGAGGACTTACCTTCCTGCAGAGCTGGGTCATGGCCGGGCTGGCCCAGCGCGTCGTGAAGCGGCTGCGGCAAACGATGTTCGCGAAGCTGCAGAAGCTGCCGCTTGCTTATTTCGACGGACGTTCCCATGGCGATATCATGAGCCGGCTCTCGAACGATATCGACAATGTCAGCAACTCGATCTCCCAGTCGACAACCCAGTTAATGACGGGATCCATCGCGATTGTCGGATCGTTAGTAATGATGCTGGTGTTAAGTCCGCTGCTTACGCTGGCTGCACTGATTACCGTTCCGCTCGTATACTTGCTGGCAAGAACCATCACGAAGCGGACTAGCCAGTTGTTCAAAGATCAGCAAGCTCAGCTGGGCAAACTGAATGGTCATATTGAGGAGACGATTACCGGCCTTCTCGTTGTGAAAGCATTCAACCGTGAGCGGAAAGCGATCGACGAGTTCAACGCGGTGAACGGCCGGTTGTACGAGGTTGGCTTGAAGGCGCAGATCTGGTCCGGCTTTCTGATGCCGCTCCTCAGCGTTATCAATAACATCGGCTTCTCCGCCGTTGCGATCGTAGGCGGCGTGCTGGCCGTGAAAGGCCACATTACGGTCGGTGTCATCGCGAGCTTCCTGAGCTATTCGCGCCAGTTCGTAAGGCCGCTTAACGATATTGCGAACACGTATAACGTACTGCAATCCGGCGTTGCGGGAGCCGAGCGCGCATTCGAAGTACTGGACGAGGCTGAGGAATCCGATGATGAACCCGGCGCAGTCGAGCTTCAGAAGCCGATCGGACATGTGACGTTCGAGAACGTTACTTTCGGGTACCGCACGGATACGCCGATTCTGAAGCAAGTGAGCTTCGATGTGCCTGCCGGCAGCAGCTTAGCGCTGGTTGGCCCTACAGGCGCCGGCAAAACGACGATCGTCAACCTGGTGACCCGGTTCTATGATGCGACGAGCGGTACGATCTTGATTGACGGCCGGGATATCAAATCGTACACCCGCGACAGCCTGCGGCGCACCTTCGGCATCGTGCTGCAGGATACGTATCTGTTCTCCGGGACGATTAAGGAGAACATCCTCTACGGCAAGCCGGATGCTACGGATGCGGAAGTCGTCGCAGCGGCGAAATTGGCCAACGCGGATGCGTTCATCAGCCGTCTGCCCCAACGTTACGATACGCCGCTCTCCGAGAATGGCGGCAATCTTAGCCAAGGTCAGCGGCAATTGCTTGCCATTGCCCGCGTGATCCTTGCCGATCCCTCCATTCTTATCCTGGATGAAGCGACGAGCAGTATCGATACGCGGACGGAGCTGCATATTCAGGAGGCTCTCCTGTCCATCATGAAGGGCCGTACCAGCTTCATCATCGCTCACCGGCTGAATACGATACGGGATGCGGATACGATCATGGTTATTGACCGCGGCGAAATAGCCGAACAAGGCAATCATCACGCATTGATGGGCCGGGATGGCACCTACTCCCGCATGTTTGCCAATCAATTCAAAAATTTCCACAACGCATTGGAATAATATGCGTATACCAAAGCCCCGGCATGCCGGGGCTTTTCTCTGCTTGATCAATGATACTTCCGACCGGTATCGATCATCCTCATGTT
Organism: Bacillus sp. 3255; assembly: GCF_031456485.1. Classification (NCBI taxonomy): domain Bacteria; kingdom Bacillati; phylum Bacillota; class Bacilli; order Caryophanales; family Bacillaceae; genus Bacillus; species Bacillus sp. 3255. Next base: position 352,011 of record NZ_JAVDUS010000004.1, on the reverse strand, counting down.
GTTCTTTTTCACCGACAACAAACCATCCGCCTCACGCGCGATTCTTTGGGGTACCGGAGTATCGATGTTCTGGGGCGTCTTAACGACGATTGTTCTTCTCTGTATGACCGGACCGAGTATGGCCGCACAGTTGGTCGTTCCCGTATATTCGTTCACGAAATACATATCCATTCTCAATTTCGTTCAAAATATCGATGCGTTCTACATTCCAATGTGGCTGATCGGAGCCTCAAACTATCGGTTTGCCTGTTCATCTTGAGCTATGGATTATCGGAGTGGATGGGATACACAAATTGGAAACTCATAGCGGTTGTAGTCACGGTCCTCTTGTTGCTTTATGTCATCTATACCACACATCATATTCGCCTATCCTTTGCGATAGAAAACTCGCTGCTCATCCATATCTACTATCCTTGCGTATTCCTTGCAATCCCTTTGCTTTTATGGTTGATCGACAGTATACGAAGCAGGCTTAAGCTGAGGCGAATTTAGCTAAAGCCATCATGATTCCTGCATAGGCGTGATGTGCTGTAATTTATCCGGGTTCACAATCACGTAAACTCGCTCAATCGTCTGCTTGGCGTTATCCCAATCCAAACAAATAACTCCTGTAGGCCATCCATTCTTCGTAAGTAAAATGCCCGGTGTCTCGTTTACCTGAACCAATTGCGCCTCAGATTCGGGAAATCGGCTTGTCGAAAGAGCTTTCAAAATGATAAGCACACGTTCTTTGGTGTAGATCGGACGTACAGCGGCAGAGACCTTACCGCCACCGTCGGCGATCAGAATGACATCCTCGGCCAATAGATTCACGAGAGATTGAACATTCCCATTCGCAAGCGCAGCGATGAAGCGATTCACCAATTCCTTCTCCATTCGCAGCTGCGAGGAAGGGATTTCCGCTTTCTCTGAGGAGAGGTCTACTTTCTTTTTGACTCGACTATAGATTTTGCGGCAATTCACTTCCGATTTGTTAACCATCTCGGCAATTTCGCCATGCTCATAACCAAACACTTCTCTTAAAATAAAAACACCCCGTTCCAAGGGCGTCAGTTTATCCATCAGAACAAGCAAAGCATAAGAGATCGTATCATGACGCTCGATGCTGTCTAGCGGGCTGGCCTCTTCCATGTGAACGGTCGGTTCCGGAAGCCAGTTCCCCACATAACTGACTCTCTTTTTGCGAGCGGATTTTAATTCGTTCAAGCAGCGGTTAATCATCATTTTGCTTAAATACGATTTAACGTTCTGAATATTGTCCATCAGAGATCCATGGATGCCGATGAACAAATCTTGCACCATATCCTCTGCGTCTGATCTCGAACCCAGCATATTATAGGCAATCGCAAATAAGTGGGATTTGTAAGTTGTATATAATTCTTCAATCGTCGTGGATGTTGTTTCCAATGTTTGGCTTTGCATAGTACCCGCCTTCCGCTCCCTAGAAATCTCTTCAATGTCATTTATTATGAAACAAAACGGATGAACCCATTCTGTTTATCATGAAGACAATCGGTGACTTCCTAGTGTGACAATCTTACGCGCTTTTCTTTTAAATTCATTTAAATGGCTACGAGCTGCCGCTCTCATCAACTCTCCATCGCATAGATCCCCTGCTAATGGGAAAATATAACACAAAGCATGCTGCATAAGGGAGCAATCAGGAATGGATCCACGGATACAAGAAATAAAAAATCAATTCTCGAATGACGCCGATTTCTTTCTTCAAACGGATTTTCTTATGGATACGCCTGTTATCCTCATGGGTTTTATGACTTTGGTTGATTTGACCGAATCCCGGGAAGCACTCCATGATTATCTGGAGAACAGCATCTTATCGCACCAAACAACCGATGAATTCATGCGCTTGTTCGGAGAAGTGGAGGAGTACGATAGTAAGAAAGCCGTGTCTTCGATTGTAGAAGGCAAATTAATTATTTATTTCGAGAGGACGAAGCAGCTCGTCGTCATGGAACCGGTTCCGAAATTACTGAACCGTTTCTTTGAGCCGCCGATGAATGAAAGTGTCATTCAAGGACCGTTAAGCTCCTTCGTTGAAGACTTGGATCAAAATGTCGGGATTATCCGAAAACAGTTGATATCGGAGTCTCTGCGAGTAAAATCGTTCTCTGTAGGCAAGGGCGACAAGAAAAGAATTTCAATGGTTTATTCCGATGAACATGTCAACAAGGAACTTGTGACGAACATATCTCGTCAATTCGAGCTGAATCAAGACAGACAAGTTCACAATCTGCAAAATTTGGCCCAAACGCTGGGTCTTTCGAACTGGGGACCCATTGCCAAATTCAAAACGACGGAACTCCCCCAAGAAGTCGCCCAATCGATCAGAACGGGCAAGGTCGTCCTGTTCGTCGATCGGCTGCCTCTTGCACTTGTTCTCCCTAACCTGATATGGGATATGTTCGTTCTGGAGAACGATCGCAATTATCCGATACCGATCATGCTGACTTTACGATTATTACGCATTATCGGGATTTTAATGACTTTGATTTTCCCAGCTTTATACGTTGCACTGGTCGCAGTCAATCCTGAAGTATTGCGAATAGAGCTCGCCTTGGCTGTTTCTCAAAGCCGTGAAGGCGTACCGTACCCTGCACTCGTAGAAATCCTAACCGTACTGCTAATCTTGGAATTAATCCAGGAGGCTAGCGTTCGATTGCCGAAGAGCATCGGTCCCACCCTAACGATGGTAGGCGGAATTATATTGGGACAAGCCATTGTAGCAGCGAAATTAGTGAGCAACCTCATCCTAATCATTCTTTCGGCCACGACGATTGCGAATTCAACGGTGATCGGCTTTCAGAACTCGATCTCGATTCGATTATTTAAGTATGTCATCGTTATGCTAGCTGCAATCTACGGTGTATTAGGTATTTTGGCGGGGCTCGTGTTCGTGTGTGCGTACATGGCCAGTCTGAACACCTTTGGCGTCTCCTACTTACATATCAATGTAGCAAAGGATCGAACCGAACATGGATAAAAGCATATCTGTCGTGCTCATGTATGTTCTCACGCATCTGGGGCTTATTTTCTTCTTGTATCCGGAAGATATTATTTCCAGCACAAACAAAGGACATTGGGTTGTTATTCTGATTGGGATTGCGATTCATTTTGCCGTCATTGCCACCTATATGAAAGGCCTGAGTTATTTTCCAAGATGGGATATTATACGGATTTATCGGAGTGCCGGGAAAGGAATTGCGCTCCTCTTCCTTGTGCCCATTCTGCTTTATTTATTCGTGGTAACCGTCCTTTCCGTGCGCGCTTATTCGGAAGTCATTACGATCATCTTCTTATCCAGTACGCCGCTTTGGGCGATCATGCTCTTATTGCTGGTGTTATCCACTTACATCGCCTCCAAAGGAGTTGAAACGTTATTTCGCACGGGGGTTCTTCTCAGCATCCTGTTTCTGCCCCTGACACTATTCATCGTCATCACTTCATTCCAGAACATGGATTGGAACTATGCCCTTCCTATATTTGATCTTGACTTATCGTTCGTCGCCAAACCTTCGTTCTATCAGAGCTTTTTTGCATTCTCAGGCGGATTCCTGTTTCTTGGTTACTTACAGCCGTATTTCACGTATCAAAGGAACAAAGTGCTGTTAGCCGCGGCCGCCCTCATCCCCTTCTTCATCTTCTCCGTCTATATTCCACTTCTTACATTCGGAGAATCAACGGCCTTCACGCTGCATTTTCCTTTCGTTGTTGTTGTCGATACGTTAAGTATCAACTGGCTGATGTTTGACAGAGTCACTATGTTCTTCCTGCTCTCGCTGATTACTTTCATCATGCTGTTTATCTCGTTGACGCTGTGGCAAATCAACCGGATGCTAAGCCAGTCCCTCCCTTTTATTAAACCGGTCTATCTGCTGCTATCGCTCTCCGTTGTTGTCTTTAGCTTCTGTTTAATGATTCCCGATTGGAAAATGGTTGAGAAGCTGCTATGGTGGAACACACCGTTAAGATTGTTTGTCTTCGTAACGGTTCCACTCTCCGTATTATTACTAGGGCTGCGTGCGAAGAGGAAGGTGAGTCATGAACATTCTTAAATCGGCAAGCCAAATATTCATGATTCTAGGTTTGCTCGTCATTCTAAGCGGTTGTTGGGATAACAAAGATATCAATCATCGATCTTTACCTTTGGTGATGGGAATTACGATGCAGGATGGTGAGTATAAAATCATTTTGCAAACGCCCGAGCTGGATCAGAGCAAAATCAAATTAAATGAAATTACCGAAACCGGAAAAACAATCAGCCAAGCGGTCGATAAGATCAGTGTCAATAAAGAGAAAGAAATCGACTTGCTCCATATCAAAGTGATCGTCATAGAAAAAAAGCTGGCCCAGCAAGGCATGAAAGACATCCTCTCCAGCTTCATGAGAAGCGGAGAAATTTCCCTCAAGGCTTACATTGCGATATGCGATGAAGACATTACCCACTTTCTATCGAAGGAAGCGGAAATTTCGGTGCCGAAGGGATCCTTCGTCTACGACTTTTTTGAAAAAAATGCCGGATGGAATCCGCAAATCGCCAGAGCGCAAATATGGCAGACGTATCGCAGTATTTATTCCTATACGAATGACATCGCGATTCCCGTTCTAAAAACCGGCAAAGATTTGACTTGCGAATATGAAGGTTCTGCGATTATAAAAAATGGAAAAATGGTCGGGCAAATCAGCTCCGACGAGACGCTGCTTTATAACGCCTTCAATAAAGAGAGCACGCAAGGGAAAATTGAAGTGATGGACCATGCCAGTGTCTTAATTGTCAGTAATTCGATGTATCACAAGAGCGAGCTCATGGATAACAAACCGCTCATGAATAGCACGATTAAAATGAAGGTCGTCGTTCTGGAAACGAGGGGAAATCCTTCACAAGCGCTCATTAAGCAGGAATTGGAAACTCTGCTCACGGAACGTTTCCAACAGCTTTTTGCCAAAGTTCAAGAGAGTGAAGCGGATATTTTAGCCGTCGGACAGCATTTTAGAACCAAGCTATCCCGGAAAGAACTGGAACGTTGGAGAACCGCGTACTATCCTCAATTGAAAATGAATGTTCACATTCATACTGATATTCAGAACGAAGGATACATTAAGATACGTGCGAATTAACAAGCCCGGAATAAGCACAAACCCGCGGAGTCCGCGGGTTTGTGCGATACGTCAGTTCGAATCAAGCAAGCGTTCGAACCGGCGAACCGGTCAGATAAGCTTCAATATCTTGAACAACGTCTCTATAGAACGCTTCATAATTTGCTTGCGATACATAACCGATATGAGGCGTAGTAAGCAGATTCGGAAGCGATCGGTATATATCGTCCTTCGGCAGCGGTTCCACCTCGAACACATCGACTGCGGCGCCGGCAATCCAGCCATTCTGCAAAGCTTCAGCCAGCGCGGCTTGATTCACGATCGGCGCGCGTGACGTATTGATCAGATAGGCTGTCGGACGCATGCGCTTCAGATCTTCGGCTTGCAGCAGTCCTCGGGTACGATCGCTCAATACAAGATGGATGGATACGAAATCGCTGTTCTCCAGCAGTTCTTCCTTGGATGCAGCCAGCTGGACTCCCGCTTCTTCAGCCCGTTCTTGCGTCAAATTTTGGCTCCACGCCATGACCTTCATGCCGAAGGCTTGGCCGAATTGGGCGATCTTGCTGCCCAGCTTGCCCAGCCCAAGTACGCCCAGCGTCTTGCCGTACAGATCCGTTCCGATCGTGCTTTGCCACCCGCCGCCTCGAATTGCATTGTGTTCCTGAACAATGTTGCGGGCGAGCCCCAAGAGCAAAGCCCATGTCAGTTCGGCGGTGGCGTTGCCGGCACCGCCTGTGCCGCACACGGTCACGCCTTGCGAAGCGGCTGCTTCCAGGTCGATGGAGGCATTGCGCATGCCTGTCGTGATAAGCAGCTTCAATCGGGGGAGCCGGGCAAGCAGCGATGCGCGGAATGGCGTCCGTTCGCGCATAATCACAACGATTTCGCAATCGCCGATCTGTTCAATGAGTTCCTCCTGCTGATCGATATGGCGAGAGATACTCTTGACCTCCACCTTGTCCATCACCTGAGACCAATCAGCGGCGCTCAGAGCCACTTGCTGATAATCGTCTAATATCGCACAGCGAAGCTTCATTCTGGACTTGCCTCCTTCTCCTATTATGTAAGATGATAGCAATACGAAACGGATGCAGGCTATCAGCAAGCTGCAGCTGATTATGCCAATACATCCGCCATATTCGTGTATGATCAGTATATTCCTGACTGCATAAACTTGCAAACGATCATCCGTTGGAAGCCGATCCTCGCGGGACGGCGCATAGCACGGATACGAGGTTCGTTTCTCCGCAGCCTAGGCCAATTCGCCATTCCCCTAAGTCGCACGGGATGCCTTGCGGGATGTGCATATATAGAGCATATAAGTCCGGGTTTGGCGAGAAACCGGCACGTTCCAACCGGCCGATCCAATTCGTAGTAGACTCGTGGCGTTCACAGCGCGAATGTTCGGGGCTGCCGATAATATCCTCAATCTCGCGACCGAAGAAAATTTTCAGCGCTCTCTTCTGTTCGTAAGGAATCTCCAGCGAATCGATCACTCCGAACACCAGAGAGAAGTGTTCCCAGCAATGAACGAACCGGCTGCTCAGATCGGCCGTCTGATGATCTGAGTCCGGCTCGCACATCACAACGACGGCCGGGTTCAACGAGCGAAGCTTACTTAATACGCCATTCTTGCCGCCCGAACCCGCGTGCGAATCTCGAATATGATGCAGCGCGAAGGAGGCGTTGACCAGATGGCCTTGGCGCTCAGCCAGAAGGCTCCAAATAGCGTCAGGCACATTCTCGACTTCGTAGGCGATCGGATGGAACGTGACGCTGATCCCGCAGCTTTCGGCGGCTCGCTTCACGTTATCGTGCGCTAACTGCAAACAAAGCTCATTCGGTTCTATCGCATACAGGTCAATCCGTGAGGGACGTCTGTCTTGCAATGCCAGTTCCTCCAGCAGCGAGACGATTTGGCGCCCGGTGCCAATCCCGATCTCCAGGAACGTGACGGGTTCCCCGGGATGTATATAGCCGGTCAGCAGACTGTTCGCAATGCGTGAGGCGCCGGTGACCATCGGGTATTGCTCCGCCAGCAAATTAAACAACGTGATCTGCGGGACGTCGTACTGCTTCAAGTAGAGGTTCATTTGTTCGTTCTGAACGGGATCCAATCGTTTCATCAACGCCATGGCGAACAGAAAAGGCAGCATGTCACCCGGTTTTTTGGCGATCTCCAAAGTCGCGGCGAAATGGGCCAGCTTCGTCTGGACTGCCGTTCCTCCGCCATCAGCCATCGTTTCGAGCAGCAATGACCGCACCTTATCGTAGGGGGTCACTTCCATTATCGTCATCATCATCATCCTTTTCAGCTATTCGATGTCGTTAAGCTTACCATCCTGAACATCCCGCCGTCTTGAGCAGGACATTCCTCATTTTCGGGAAAATAGCGGGAATCACTTCCCGCGAGTTATCTGGCACATTCTTGAATTCTAGCGGCAAGTTCACTCTCTTCATTCTCACAGAACCTAGCGACTCTCGAAATGATCCAAATGTATAATTCAACGTATACTTCCGGTCGGATTTTCGTGTGTGCGTTTTTACGCTTGTACGGAATAAGAATTGGCATCATAGCCAATATTAGTATCGTTAAAATGAGATGGAGGTATGGACAATGAATCCACAACGTGCGATGGAAATTGCCGATTCACCGGTTATGGCGAATGTAACGTGCAATGGCGTTCCCATTTACATCCAACATGTAGACGAAGGTAATGAAACCGCCAGAATTTATCCGCTGGATCAACCGGAGAACGAACAACAAGTCCCGCTGAGCAGTCTAATAGAGCAATAAAAAAAGGGTGCCTAATCGGCACCCTTCTCATTTGTGAAGCCAGAATGTGTTTAAAAATAATTTGTTCAACGTAATCAATAGGTTTCTTGTGATTGAGATTCACAGAGTCGAACTCTCCTTTACCTATAAGACTTGATTACACCGGCCAACGTGCGGCATGTTTCGCGAAGACGTCCTTTGGCATTAGCCGAATCGGATGGCTCCACCCAGGCGAAGCCATCCGAGTCATACCGCGGAAAGATATGCATGTGATAATGCGATAAATCATTAAATGTGCCGTTATTTTGAATAATGGTGACGCCATCCGGTTGGAAATGAGCCTTCAGAAGCCGTGCGAGCAGTCTGGAGACCTTCATAATTTCATTAGCCGTTACCTCATCCAATTCATCCATATCGTGATAATGAACCTTCGGTAGAATGAGCATATGGCCTTCATTGATTGGTGCAATATCCAAAATGCATGTGACCAACTCATTCTCGTAGACGACATTCACTTCAATCTCTTTATTCGCTAAGCGACAGCCCAAACATGGATTCCCCGCCATACCTATCCTCCCCCCCGCCCCATGATCCTCATAGAACTAGTTTACCACTGCTCCCCAGGTTCACGACAGGTTATTCCAACGGTTTGTCCCAGGTCATGAAGTAACGGTAGTAAAAACGACGGCGAATTTTCGCTCCCGGCACAATGTCCTGCGCGATTTGACGATTTCGCTCAACGATTGTTGGGGCTCCGCCAGCCGGACACCAATTTCCTGCACCCCGCCGCGGACACAGTCCATAAGACGGATCGGCAGCATGCATAAACCGGAGAAGGCATAATCCGCAAGCGTTTTGTTTGCAGCAAGCCCAACGATAAGCATTCGTCCGCCTGGCGATAGAAACCGGCGAATATGGGACAGCGCCACTCGCAAATCCATATGGTGCAGCGCTGCAACGCAGGAGATCGTAGCATAGCATTCATCTTTAGCTGGTACAGGCCACGTGAGAAAGTCATCGTTGATTAATGATACATTCGATGCGGCGGCGAGCCGAGCTTGAGCACGCACGATGGCTTGAGGGTCGGGATCGATGCCGACAACTTGGCGCGCGACGGGCGCAAGCCGCTGGAGGAGCAGACCGTCACCGCAGCCGATGTCCAGCACTCGGCCTCCGCGAGTTTTCGCATCATTCACCAGTTCATTATGAAAAGCGGTATTATGGTTCCAGTATGGCTCCATTCCTTTCTTCTCCCTTCGTGATCATGAGCATATCTCAACCCATCAAATTGTTTGCATACAAGTAAAGACGAAAGGTTCCACACATTCGGTTCAAATACATGTAAAACAAACTTGACATTGTGTATAGTTTTTATTACATTATGAATAGAATACCATACATGATGATCATCACATTTGACAGGAGGTGCAGCCAATGACTTATCAAGAAAAGAAAAGCATCGTCTCATTAATTAGCGCCATCGTTATTTTCGTGTCCTACGCTTTGTACATGTATCCGAAATATCCTGGTGGCGAACCTGGCTCCTTAGAAACGTTTCGTTATTGGGGCTCTTTCGTCCTCATACTGACGTTGGTTTCCATCATCGCGCACATTGTCATCTCCATCATCTTTAACATTGTCTTTCGCATCACCACCCATGAGAAGGAACCTAACTTTGCCGATGAACTCGATAAGCTGATTGATCTAAAAGCGACCCGAAATTCTTTCTTTGTATTTGTCGCCGGCTTTCTAATTGCCATGGGAGCGCTGACTATCGATCAACCGTCACAGGTCATGTTCATGATTCTGATCGCTGCCGGATTCTTTTCTGATGTAACAGGCTCCGTTACCAAACTTTATCACTACCGGAGAGGCGTTTAAAATGAGTAGAATTGTTGTCGGCAATCACATTCGAAGACTGCGCTTCGAGCATCAAGAAATGACTCAGCAGCAATTGGCTGACATGGTAGGCGTTACAAGACAAACGATCGTATCACTCGAAAAAGGGAACTACTCCCCTTCACTAGAATTAGCCTTTCGCATTGCTCATGCTTTCAACCTGCCTTTGGAGGAAGTGTTCTTTTATGATCAGCCCGGCAAGCCTTGAGCGCTTAAAGCGTTGCCCGCTTAACGGCAAATGAATTTATTTATCGAATGGAGTGAAACTATGCATTCAAACCAAAAAGCTGCAAAACTTGTTGGGATCTTTTTCATCCTTGCCGCCGTAGCGGCGATAGCCGGTCTGCTTATGTACGATCCGATATTGAATGGATCCGATTATATGGTGCAAGGTTCCGAACACGCTAATCAGGTCATATTCGGTGCCCTCATGGAGTTAATACTTGTTGCCTCTGCGATCGGAACTTCTACAGGTATGTTTCCGATCTTGCGAAAATATAATGAAACCATTGCCCTCTGGCATCTCTGCTTCAGATTCCTTGAAGCGGTTATCATTGCGATCGGCATTATCAGCGTCCTGTCTCTATTAACGTTAAGCCGTGAATTCGCAGCGGCGGGTTCCCCTGTTTCCTCCCCTTTCCAAGCTTCAGCGATATTGGCCAAAGCGATACATGACTGGACGTTTATACTTGGTCCCAACTTCATGCTGGGTCTTAATACAATGATGTACAGCTATATATTTTATCAAACGAAACTCGTTCCCCGGTTCATTCCCATCTTGGGCATGACAGGGTCTGTCCTCGTCCTTCTGGCAGCTCTATTAGAAATGTTCGGTATCATCCCGCAAATCTCAGCCACCGGAGCGTTGCTATGCCTGCCCGTTGCAGCAAATGAAATGATTTTGGCCGTATGGCTCATCGTGAAAGGTTTCAATGAAAATGCCCTGCATAACTTATCTTTATCCGCTAATAGAAAATAAAAACAAGGAGCAGCACTGCCGAGGCAGTGCTGCTCCTTGTTTGATTCGTCTCTAGATATCTTCGGACGGATTGATAATGGCTAGAACCTGGTGGTCCTCCCAGACGCCATTGATTTTGACATTGCTGCGGGATATGCCTTCTCTATGGAAACCCGCATTCTCGAGCACACGGATAGAACCAGGGTTACGCGGCGAAGCCTCCCCGAAGATCCGGTGAAATTTCAGCTCTTCGAAGGCATAGCGCACCACCTGCTTCACAGCCTCCGTCATATAACCTCTGCCGTTATAGGCCTGGTCGAGTCCATAACCGATCATACAGCTCTGCAGCGGTCCTCGCAAAACAAAGTTCAGCCCGATGTTGCCAATGATCCGGTCATCCTCCCGGTGGCAAATGACGAAGTTATATTTCTTGTCTTCCGCTCTGTCGGCTTTGCTCTTGATGATCGATTGGAGCTGGTACTCTACGGAATAGTTCTCATCCGGGCTGCTTGGCGAAAATTGTTCAAAGAATGCCCGGTTGCGAATATACATCTCGGCCAATTCTTGAGCATCCGATTCTTCGGGAAACCGAACGTACACGCGATATTCCGGCATCTGTTCCATACGGCTAAGATACCGTGCGGCGAACTTTCTGTACCGGCATCCCTTCGCTTAGCTCAAGCGCTTGTGCAGTTGAAGCATGCACTTCCTGAATAAGCTCAGGATTGTTCAGCAGCGACACGCCGTATGTCGGAATCATTTCCTTAATTTTCGGTTCCCATGCTTTCAGGTGCTGCGGGAAGCACTTCTTGATAACTTCAAGCATGACGTGAACAGCTGTAGATGCGCCTGGCGAAGCGCCTAACAAAGCTGCAATCGAGCCATCAGCCGCGCTGATCACTTCCGTTCCGAATTGCAGCGTACCTTTGCCGCCTGCTTCCGTATCCTTAATGACTTGTACACGCTGCCCGGCTACGACCAAATCCCAATCCTCAGTTTTGGCTGTTGGAATAAACTCACGCAGCTCGTCCATACGCTTCTCTTTTGATAACATCACTTGCTCGATCAAATATTTGGTCAAGGCCATGTTCTTGGCTCCTGCCGACAGCATCGTGACAAGGTTGTCCGGTTTAACGGAAGTGACCAAATCGAACATGGAGCCGGTCTTCAGAAACTTCGGCGAGAATCCGGCGAACGGTCCGAACAGCAGCGATTTTTGGTTATTGATATATCGGGTGTCCAGATGAGGAACAGACATTGGCGGAGCTCCGACCTTCGCTTTGCCGTACACTTTGGCGTGGTGCTGCTCAATGACATCCGGATTGTTACATACCATGAAAATGCCGCTTACCGGGAATCCGCCGATGTGTCTGCCTTCAGGAATACCGGACTTCTGCAGCAGGTGCAGACTTCCTCCGCCGCCTCCGATGAAGACGAATTTAGCCGTATGGCGCTCAACGCTGCCACTGTCGTTACGTACTTTCAGTTCCCATGAACCGTCGCTCGCCCGTTTGATATTGTCGACGCTATGATTGTACTTGATTTGGACCTTCTTGTTCGCTAGATGATCGAATAAAATGCGCGTCAAAGCACCGAAGTTGACATCTGTACCGGAATCAATCTTCGTTGCTGCAATCGGTTCATTCGCAGGCCGATCTTGAATGATAAGCGGAATCCACTCCTTCAGCTTCTCAGGGTCATCGGAAAATTCCATACCTTGAAACAAAGGATTGTTAACTAACGCTTCGAAACGTTTCTTAAGGAACTTCACGTTCTGCTCGCCGAGAACCATACTCATATGAGGGAGCGGCATGATGAAGTCCTGTGGATTGCGGATCAGCTTGCTTTCTACAAGATAAGACCAGAATTGCATAGAAAGCTGGAACTGTTCATTAATTTTGATAGCTTTGCTAATATCTATGGAACCGTCAGCTTTTTCTTCCGTATAATTAAGCTCGCACAGAGCGGCATGTCCCGTGCCGGCATTATTCCATTCGTTAGAGCTTTCTTCTCCCGCTTTATCCAGCTTCTCAAATACAGTAATTTCCCACTCCGGTACTAATTCTTTCAGTAGAGTCCCTAAAGTCGCACTCATAATTCCCGCACCAATTAAGATAACATCTGTTTTCGTTTCTCTGTTGCCCATTTTAACCGTCCTTATCCCCTAAGATTTGCAGAAAGGATGCGGGCGCTTCTGATTAGCCGCTAGAAACCAGTCAGAGCGCGGTCCAGTCACACACCTTTTCTGGATCAATAATAATCCTGTTAATCCTATAGATTAAAATATTTATATACTATTATATGATGTTATAAGTGGTTCGACAAGAACTGCCACAAAGTAGCCACGAAAAAAAAGAGCGTGCCGTAAGGCTGCTCCGTCCCTGCCTATTATTAACAAATGGAATTCTACTGGTAAATATCTCGCATGCTAGCAAAAATGGATAGCCATGGATTGATCCCTGGCTTCTCCTTACATATTCTTATAGATTCAAAGCCATTCTATACATAGCGGTCTGCCGAAGGTTCCTTAACGGCCGCTATACGCAATCGGCTGGTGTCTATGAACCATTGGTCTTCCTTGGCCAAATACGGCTTCAACTCCGCCTCGATCTCGCCGTATATCAACTCTCGTTCGGCGCCCGGAACATCAGGAAAGAACCAACCGGCAAAGCTGTTCATCCAATCGCGTATGCTTATTCCTTCTTTCAGCGGTGTCCGTCTCTCGAAATGTTGAGCGAACGTAACGCGAAAGCCGGTCTGCTCCAGCAGGCTGGTATACTCGCCTATGGTTGGCAAATACCACGGGCACCGCCCTTCCCAGGTGTATCCGCGCGATTCTAACGCCGACTGCATCGCGGCGGTCAGCAAGGCAACATTGCCGCTGCCGGCGAATTCGGCGACGAAGCGGCCGCCATCCCGCAGCGATAGCCAGACGGATTGCGCAACAGAGTGGGCGTCTTGGATCCAATGCAAAGTCGCATTGGAGAATACCGCGTCATAGCTTGATTCCGTCCTGTAAGTGCTGGCGTCGGCGGTCTGGAAGGTCAGTTCGGGGTATTTCGATCGGGCCCGATTCACCATCTCCGCCGAGAAATCGATGCCGGTTGGTATCGCACCTGCAGCAGCAATCTCGGCCGTTAAATCTCCTCTCCCGCTGCCAAGGTCGAGAATTCGTTCGCCAGGCTGGGGATTCAGCAGACTTACAATCCTGATACCTAATTTGTCGCTATACGCTTCGGAGGTCCATGGGTACATCATCGGTTCGTCATTCATCCGAATAACCTCTCCCTTTGTTACGAAGTATGTGAAAACAGACGTCATTATAGACTTTATGCATCCATAATAGCGATAATAACAGGTTGCTGTCAAGAAACAATCCAAGCAATCGGCATAGGACCTTCGAAAATGAAGGAAGCTTGCGGCTCCGGGTCATCCGTTGGTCCATAGTATCGCATAGGCAGCACGAAGAAATCCTGACGAATGATCGCCAGGATTCTTTCGTGCGTAATCTATGACCAAACTTTTAGAAACCAATCATAGGCCACCCTGCCCGATATTTCGTGCGGACCATCGAACAAGTCCAGCTCCACCTTCTCTTTGACTCCAAGGAGTTCATAGACGGACTGTACCTTCTCATAGGCTTCCAGCGCCGCATGAACCGGAAAAATCGGATCCTTGTCCCCAGCTTCAAGCAAGAGCGGCTTCGGAGCGATCAATCCAAGCAGATCCGGCATTTCCGCAAGTGCTGAAAGGCCTGGAATATAATTGTCAACACAATGATGGATGGATAAAATACTCGCTTGAAACGTATTGGCATATCCGCTAACGACGGCAGCCGAAATTCGATCGTCGATGGCGCTGGCGAATGCTGAGACGAGTCCGCCGCCGGAAATGCCCATACACCCGACCCGGTTGGAATCAACATCGTTGCGGGTTAGTAAATAGTCGACGCACCGAAGTGTCTCATACACGCGATAACCGGCCATCGTCTGACCAACGGCTAGCAATAAGGTCGACAGACGATGACAGGAGTTCGACTGCTGAGCTTCCTCCTGCAATTTGCGATCGCCAAACCCAAGCAATTCCGGTGCTGCAACAATGAATCCCCTGTTCACCAATTCAAGGGCAAAATTCCTCTGGTAACCGGGCTCCCCTTCTTTCTCCTTTCCCTCCGCGGTAAGCCCTACAATATCCTTGCTCCCATAGCCGTGACCATGGCAAGCAACGATGGCTCCTGCTCGTTCCTTACAATTCTTAGGGATTAAGACATAGACAGGCATGATAAGGCCAGGATACGTTTGAATTTGAATTCTTTGCCGAATATATGTGCCGCAGTCCGCCGTTTCCAGCTGCACCGGTTGCAGCTCCGCCGTTTCCTCAGGAAATCCGCCGAGCAATTCGACGAACCGGGATCTAAGTCTTTCACGCCACTGCTTCCATTCTTCCTGTGATTGAGCTTGAAAGGCTTCTGATGGCAAGGTGCTCTGCAACAAACGCTGAAAATATGTATCTGGATTCCACATACCGGGTCTCACCTCAATTCGGATAATGATATGCCAAAATGAGTCCTCAATGCTTCTTTGTACGCTTCCTCCGTTTGCGGCGTGAAAGCGTTCACACCACTGGAAGTGAAAATGCGGAACTCCTGGTTCGAAACGGTATTCCGGCCTTCTGAAGTGCGAATCGCGATAATCGGATATTTGTTGAAAATGGAATCGGGCGCATGTTCGCACCAGTAACTCGCGAACAGGTAATCATGGGGCAGCTGAGGTTCCTCCGTGAACGTATAGAGACGGTTCCATTCCCCGTTCTTCAGCTCGCCAAGCTCCCAACCATAAGCGGCATCCCTGGTGAGACGATAACATTCCTCGCCTTGCTGCTGCGCAACATCTTCAATGAGCGCCAGAGGTCTGCGCGGGACGATTCCGCCTACGCCGACATCACACAAGTAGTTAATGCCTTCGGCTTCGACCTTCAGGACGTGATGACGCCTTTTGGGCGGCAACAGCGACTCGTCTCGCCAGAATCGGGCTACCCAATCCGTTACAGGGTACCCTGCCTCTCGAAGCAGCCAGCCGAATAAGGCATTGAGCTCGAAGCAGTAGCCGCCGCGCCGGCGGGTTACGATCTTGTGATACAGATCCTGCGGATCCAAGGATAGAGCTTTGCGTTCCACAATGTCCAAATTCTCATAAGGAACCGAATGCAAATGTCGTTCTTGCAGCTCGGCCAGCGTCTTGGCGCTGCCATCGAGGGAGCCTGTAAACCCGATGCGATCCAGATAGTTTTGAATTTGGCTGTTGGTAGTTGTCAAATATAGACACCGCCCTTCACACAGTTACTATGTACCTTCTCATTATAGCAGATGCCCCTCCTTGCCGGTTATCACTGAACATCTAACAATAAAAAAAGCCAAGCCGGCAGCTTGACTTCAATCATTGTTGCAGCATCCATCACTCTCACGGAAATGGCCTGAGCGTTCAACTTTCGTCTTCAGGTACTTCTCGTTAAACTCCGAGACATCCCCCCATAACTGTACCCTCTTCTCAACGTCCAAGCCGGCCTTCTTCAAAGCGTCTAATTTTCTCGGGTTATTGGTAATGAGTGTCACCGGTTTGGTCCGCAATGTACGGAGAACTTGGATCGCATCGCCATAATTGCGGGAATCGTCGACAAATCCCAGTTTCAGATTGGCATCCACGGTGTCATAGCCGTTTTCTTGCAATATGTAAGCAAGTGCTTTGCTGAACAACCCGATTCCTCTACCTTCATGGTTGGCCAAATAAAACAAGGCGCCGGTTCCATGCTCCGCGATGTGTTTCAACGATTGCTTAAGTTGATAGCCACAGTCGCATCGCTTGCTGCCGAAGATATCCCCTGTATGACATATCGAATGAAACCGAATGAGTGCGTGCTCGGCAGATTCGAAATCTCCATGAACCAAAACGCTGGATTGCTGCATTTCTGCAAGATTAACAGAAGACAGCTTCGCGAGGATGCTTCCGAAATCCTCCGTCACTTCACGGCAATTCAGCCAGCAATACCACTTAAACTCGTAGGTTTCGTCATACAGGTTGATCGGAAGCTTGATGGGACCTACAAGATAGATGGCTCCTCGGTCCGTTGGGACGAGTTGAATTTTAGGTTCCAGCAGCGAGAGGACTTTGGCATCAAAATCTTTCGTAACCGACATGGGAGGCACTCCTTTCAATCCATTTAAAACTTAGGTTGTGCAATACGAGCACGCCTATGCAGCCTAAAACACTTTTCAGCAAACATTCATTCAACGCTCAAGAGGGTTTCAGCTTTCGCTTCATAACTATGGGCTGCTGTACCTACTTCATACAACTGCTCAGATTCCTTTGATTCCAGCCAGGTTGGCGACCGAATGTCTATTGTTCGTAGTTAGTTACCTGTGCCAACGAAAGTTTGTTTATTAACGGTCAAAAGCCTGGCTCTCCTTAAGATTCCTTAAGAAAGCCAGGCTTTTGTATCATTTTGAGTTGAGCTGTATATGTTCAGCCAATTCCCCTCTACGGAATCTTAACGACAAGCTCGCTAAGATAATCGGTGGTGGACACGCCTTTCGGAGGGCCAAATTCGAATTCAACCGAATCCCCATAATCATCACCGTTATTGTCGTTGATCTGCAGCGGGATCGGTGCGTGGCCTTCAGGCAGCCATCTCGCTGCAGCTTTATAGCGCCCAATCGGAATTTGATCTACACCCGCTCCACCCGCGACAGGACCTCCGCGTTTCGTAATCGTTTTGCCCGCACTGCCGTCAAGCAGCGGACCAACCGGAGTCAGCGTAATCTCCAGATCGTTCATATCGAACTCAGGCAAAGCGTCATCAGTCGACGTAAAGAACGGATAAATGTAGATCTGACCGTCAAATTTGCTCCAAGTGAAGTTACGGACGGCTCCGGATTTGCCGATTAACGGAAGATCGACGTCAGCGGATAAATCGAACGTATAGCTTTTTCCGTTGAATGATTTGGTGACGTCAGCGCCCATATGCCAAGAGGTCGCTATCTCGGGCAACTCGATCCGGTAGTGTCCCGTTACATCCGTAACCCCGAGCACGTTGCTGTCATAGAGCAGTGTGTTGTCGGCGAAGACGGTTATCCCCGGTATCGGCTGACCATTGGCATCCCGTACATATCCTTTCACGACATAGGCTTCAACCTCCTCTTGGACAGGTTCGGGTGCAGGAGCTGGCGTACGTTCAGGCTCTTCTTGCGGAGCCGCTTCTTCGATTCGTACCGTCGCGTTCTCCCCGTCTCTGGCGTAGGATACCTGATATCCGCTGTTTTCTGCGACAAAACGAAGAGGAACTAACGTACTGCCATTAACGACTTGAGCAGGAACGTCCAAGCTCACGTTCTTATCGTTCACTACGGCGGTCTTACTGTTAATCGTTAGTTCGATCGTAAGACCGTCCTTCGTTCCGATCGCCTGTTGGGAATCGCCATGATCTACCCATTTCACTTCGAAACCTAGCGTTTCGAATAATTTGCGGAACGGGACCAAGGTTGAGCCATCCTTTAAGAGAGGTCTGGCATCGCCAAATTGAAGCTCTTGCCCCTTATATAAAACATGGATCACAGGACTTTCTGCAGGCATTGGGGGCGGCACAGGGCTCGGCGTCTGTGATGGTGTTGGCGCATGAACCGGTCCTGGGGTTGTTGCAGGTGTCGGTACAGGTGTTGTTGCAGGTGTTGGCGATGTTGCAGGTGCGGGCTCTTGTGTGGAAGGAGTCCCGCCTGTCGTCATCCCTTGTTTATATTTAATCGGTTTGGATACTACCGTACCTCCTGGCGTGCCGATTTCCAAAACATAATATTGCGTTTCCTTGATCGTTCCGTTATCGCTGGCGTACAAATCGAAGGTCAGATTGCCCTCGAACTCGCCCACAGGCTCTTTGACATCCTTGCGAAAACCGGGGTTGACGATGCTCTTCTCATGCGTTGTCCCGCTTGCCGGCGTAACCGCTTTGTCCTGTACTATGCCGAGCAGCCACCCGGTTGTCACGCGGTTCGTTCGCCACACGCCTTGGTAGTTATCCTTCCCATAGGCATCCGTTGAACGCAGTACGACGGAATCGATCACTGTTTTCTGCGCAAGGTTCATTACCAATCTGAAATGGCCGTCCTTATTGCCTTCAGGTGTAAAATCCGCCGCACCAACGACATCGGAAGCCGTATCGAGCAGGCTGAATTCTTTAATCTGTATGCCCGCGGGTTGAGTTTCACCAAATGCACTTACGACTCCGCTGAAAGTCAAACAGCCTGCCAGCATAAGAGTTGCTATTGTGCTTTGTTTTCGCCTATACCTTTCTGCCATCACGCGTACACTCCTCTGAAACTCATCTCGATTACCCTGCTTCCGGTTTAGCCTCGGGCTTCGCTGCCAACAGCACACCGGCTTTCACACCGGAAGCCATTTCCGGTTTTGCTTCCGGCTTCGCACATACCGTCGTTGGAACGGCAATGGCTGCAATCAGTGCAGCCCCCATCAACCATTTCATTGCTTTGTTCATTGTTCTCATCGTGATAACCTCCATAACATGAATTTGATTTCTATATTCATCTTACAGCGGGCACAATCCTGAACGCATGAGACATGGACGGGAATTATTCAGGGAAGATTTCAGGATACAGACGGGAACTGAACCGGGAACATGATACGGGGACACAGATGGATACGGGAAGCATTTCGGGAATCGGCGAGATCAGTGGTTGTGGTTCACCTCCCAATCGCTTCAAACGATTGAGAGGTAAGTGATGTTGAGGAGTTCATCGAGGGAACTAAGGAGAACTTCAATCAGGCAAAAGCTTCGGGCTTTGCCTCCGCCTTCGCATAGCGCGCCTCTGGCTTTGCTTCCGCCTTCGCATAGCGCGCTTCAGGCTTCGCCTCTGCCTTGGCCAGAGCAACTCCCGGCTCCGCCTGCCCCAGAGTGACGAATAAGCTTGCGGCCATAGCCGTTCCTAACATCCATTTTAATCTCAATCGATTGATTGTCTTCATGGCTTTTTCCTCCAATTATCATTGATTATGGTATGATTCCTTGCTCTATAAGAACTATAAATTATCTTGCCTGTTCCTCACATGACCCTAATGGATATTTCAAGGGTATCCTTTTGTTTCTTTTTACGGCCATGACCGGCATAAAAAAGAAGCTGCCCTTCGGCAGCCCTCAGATTTAACGTTCTAGATCTAGAACAATTCGCATAATCTCATCCAAATCATCGATAACGGCATCGGCATCAACCTCCTGCTCAGCCACACCATTCCTTTTCCAAACGGCTCTCATCCCTGCGTTTCGACTGGCCTTTATATCGTTGATAGGGTGATCTCCCACGAATAAGGCATTTTCTGCTTGTACGCCGAGTTTGCCAAGCGCTCTGATGAAGATGGCCGGATCGGGTTTTCGAAGTCCCTCCCACTCCGATATCAAGACCTCATCAAACAAATGTCCTATCCCTAACGCCTTGAAATTATCATATTGAAACTGGCCATAACCGTTGGAAACGAGCGCTAACTTGATTCCCCTGTTTGTTAAATCCATAAGCATTTTCAGCAAATGAGGATAAGGTCTGCAGTGCCTTTGAAAAGCGTTCAAATAATCTTCCAGTAGATCGGTCCAATCCAGCCCCTGAACCCTAAACTCATCGAGCAGCTGCCGGTAAACCTTATCTTTCCATACGTATCCATGTTGATCTAGCTCGGTAAACTTCTGGACATAGATGTCTTTGTCAACCAACTGAAGCTGCGGAAACCGGTCATGCTGATCGCAGGCAAAGTGGACAAGCGAAGCATCGCGGTCCAATAACGTGCCATCCAAATCAAAGAGCACCGCTTTTATCGACATCGACTCATCCCTCCGTTTCATGATGGAATAAGATACTTCTTAAGCAGCTGTTCAAGAACAATGCGATTATCGCTCAGCCACGCATCCCTTACTTGAAATTGATCAAAAATGTAACGGAAGCTCACCTCGACCGGAACACCTGAATAATGCTGTCCGATGTACACATGAAGTATGGCAATATGATAGATTTGAGTCAATCGCTGCAGTTGGTCAATTTCTTGGTATGTACATGTTTGGGCTTGAGAATAGCCATAGACAAAGGCTTCCACGAAGTCCAAGTCCCCGTTTGTTAATTGAATCATGTGATTAAGTGAGATGGCGAACTCCATAAAGCTAATATCCCATGATGAAAAATCGAAATCCAATGCGCCGTGAATTTGATTGTCCATAGCGAGCAGGTTAAAGACCAACAGATCATGATGGACCAGCCCTCTGGGCAATTCTAGCAGCTCGCACTTGCTTTTCTCCGCTAATGCAACCATTTCTCGGTAGAAATGAAGCGTAGTTGCAGATATTTTAAAGGGAGGGTCTTCAAAAAAGGAAGTAATGGCTTCATGATCGGCAAGCGGGTGCAAACGATAAATGTCTGTAAATGGCGTGCCTTTATACAAGAGATCTGATTGAAAATAACGCAGGACGGAAGAAACCTCCCCAACAACCCGACCGAAATTCGCTGCTTGCTCTGTGGTTGACATGGCCGGGACGACGCCTTCAATGTATGTTACTAAAGCGCCTAAAGTGCCATCCGATAATAGAACATAGGGTTCGTTGGCCTTCGTTTCTAAGAACAACGGAACGACGATGGTAACGTTTTGTTTGCTCAGAAACGAAGTTACTTCTCTCTCAAACTCGATGCTCTCGATTGTCTTCAGATGACGATTGTAGATGCGAAGGACATACTTGCTGTCTTTCACAGTGACTATTTTCGTAAAGTTCATCAAACCGAACGGTACAGGCTCGATCTCGTATGCCCGTTCTTCGAAGTAATGATGAAGCAGCTCATCAATTAGATCCATATCCAGCCTCCCGAACGCAGTCCTCTTCTCCACATTATCATAATGAAGCGAATCCCGGAATATGGGAGCCCGGAACAATGAATAACCCATGCATGATCTGCATGGGTTTTAAGTCTATTCCCAAGGATATCTGGTAATCAAGTAATCGGCGAATTTCTTGCTTTCATCCCTTCGGATCTTGCGCATTTCCGCGCGATGGCCGGCCGTCTCATTGAGCTTTCGTTCTTCTTCCGTTTCCGGAACAATGCGGGGTACGGGCACCGGGACGTTATTTTCATCCATCCCTACGAAGGTTAAGAAGGAGGTTGCCGCTATGTCTCTTTTTCCGCTTCGCAAATCTTCCGTAATGACTTTGACGAACACTTCCATCGATGTTCGCCCAGTCCAAGTCACGAACGATTCCAGGGACACGTAATCCGTAGGCCGGATTGGCTTCAAGAAATCCACGGAATCTGTAGAAGCTGTTACCGCGGTCACCCGGCACAGCTTGGAAGCTGTAATGGAGGCGATATCGTCAATCAGGGACATCAGCTTACCGCCGAACATCGTATTGTGATTATTGACATCTAACGGAAATACTCTTGAGGTTTTGAAGCATCTCGTTTCCCTTACATATTTTTGTTCCACATCAAATCCCCCTAAGACTCACATCTAAACATAGAATACCCAATCGCTCGAAATAATCCGCCGCACTTTCATATCGTAATTCGTATAAGAACATTTGCAATGTACAAAACTATAGCGAACCTTAATCGTGTTTCTTAACACATTGTCTGGAGGGATTACGGCATGGATCAAAATGAATTGCACCAAAAGCTGGGCCGTCCTATGAGTTGGGCGCTGTCTAACCGTGCTGAAGATCAGGCGGACACTGCACAGGCAGACCTGACCGATGAAGAAGTCCCCTCGAACTACCAAGCCATGGGGGAAAGCTACAGCGATGCAACGAATTTTGAAGTGAACAAAGAGCCAGGGCGATTAAATTAAACCATTTGTGAATTATCAAAATAACAAGCAAAGGAGCTTATACGAACAATGACATCAAGCAGAGGACATCAAGGAGCTCATGGGACTGGGCAAATCGAAGAGCAGCTGAACAATCAAGCGGAAGCTGCGGAGAAAATACAAGGATTAAACAAGGCCGATGTGGAAATCAATGCGGCAGCTAACAGCAAAAGCTCCGAGTTGGATGAAATCATCGATGATTGAACGGGATTTCTAGAAGGCATTACAAAATAAACGCTAGGCACGTTTGGATGTGCTTAGCGTTTTTCAAAGGTGGCGTACGATAATGACAAATGCAGAGCTAACTGCCAACGAAGCGAACGATTATTCTTACATCATCCAGCATGCCCTGACCATGGAGCTGCGGGTAGAAAATACGGATGTCGACAAGGCATTAAAACTCATGGAAGACTTGGGCTTCAAGGGAAAAAATTCATGGGCTTCGATGCAAATGTCTGGCCACACGGTCATTGAGTTTTGGAAGAAAGAGCTTACTAAATCGTAAGCTGACCACGATTGAACGGTTAATGCTCCTTTCTCACCTCAAGATTTAACAGCTCTTTCAGATAATCGGCCAAAGACTCAAGATGGTTCCCGACAGCGAGGTTCGTTCGATTTTGTGCGATCTGAGCAGCCGGAACCATAGAGAGTTGCGCCGCGGCGAGATATTTCCCTGGATTCTCCGCCGTAAACTGAATCAACCGCTCCGCTACTAGACGGATATACTCGCTTTTCCTTCCCTGCATAATAAGTTCAAAAGTATTCTCCAATAGCACAGGCTTCGCGTCTACCTCTTTCCCCCTCTTGCTCGCATAGGCAAATAATTGATTCATTGTTCCGGTAACCGTATTAGGATTTGTAAAAGCAACAACGACGGGCTGATTCACTTGACAAATGGCTTCGAACAAGGGCTCGTCAATTTTAATAACGGGAATCGGAAACCGGTGATGCTCGGCATCGAAAACGGCTGTAAAAAATGTACACGTAATGAGTATAGCGTCCACATGACAGCTGGCTATCCACGCCAAGGTCTCCATCACTTTCTTCTCTACGGTTTCCTGTGTAAAATCGGCATCCATTTTTATCCGGTCAAGGCCTGGATCTACGAAATGGACGAGCTCCGCATCAAATGCCTGCAGCGCTTTGTCGATGTGTTCGATGTTCGAATAATGAGCATGAAAGCATCCGATTCTTTTCATCCTGTATAACCTCTCTCTCTATCTTTTAGTTCGTATCATACTTCTTCTCACGTCTCCTGTATAACACTTTTTGGACATTCACACGCATGTCATTAAACTTCATTCTGGATGACGGCTTGATTAACCTCGTAGAGTAAGCTTACATGACATGTAAATTTTCATTGAACAATTGTTAAGGATAAGGTAAAACTATTATATTAAACTTTTTTATATAATTGATTTCAAAGGTGGATGAGAATGTGATTGTGCAAGTAGATAATGAGACAGTGGCAAGGGAATATGTACAGGCCGTGTATGAAACTGTAGTCAAACGTAATCCTTATGAACAAGAATTCCATCAAGCCGTAAAAGAGATTTTGGAATCGCTAATCCCGGTTCTTGCGAAGCATCCGAAATATATGAAGCACGGGATTCTCGAGCGTATCGTCGAGCCGGAGCGATTGATCACATTCCGCGTGCCGTGGGTAGACGACCGAGGCGTTACGCATGTAAACCGCGGTTTCCGCGTTCAATTCAACAGCGCGATCGGACCTTATAAGGGCGGTTTGCGTTTTCATCCGTCCGTTAATGCGAGTATTATTAAATTTCTCGGATTTGAGCAAACGTTCAAGAACTCCTTGACCGGTCAGCCGATCGGCGGCGGTAAAGGCGGTTCCGACTTCGATCCGAAAGGGAAGTCCGATCAGGAGATCATGCGGTTTACACAAAGTTTCATGACTGAGCTTTATAAATACATAGGCCAGGATACTGACGTTCCCGCTGGAGATATTGGCGTAGGGGCGCGCGAAATCGGGTACATGTTCGGCCAGTACAAAAGAATTCGCGGCGCACATGAAGCCGGCGTACTGACGGGGAAAGGCATCATCTATGGCGGCAGCTTAGGCCGTACGGAAGCAACTGGTTATGGCTGCGTATACTTTGTGAATGAAATGCTGCAATCCCAAGGACTCAGCTTCGAAGGCAGCACTGTCGTCGTATCCGGTTCCGGCAATGTAGCCATTTATTCCATGCAGAAAGCGATGCAGCTGGGCGCCACGGTCGTTGCTTGCAGCGATTCTAACGGATATATTCACGATCCCAAAGGGATCTGTCTGGATACGGTTCGCCGTTTGAAAGAAGTCGAGAGAAAGAGAATCAGCGAGTACGTAACCGAGCATCCGCACGCTACCTATCACGAGAACTGCCAAGGGATCTGGTCCGTACCTTGCGACATCGCGCTGCCTAGTGCAACGCAGAACGAAATTGATGCCGAATCCGCCAAGCTGCTTGTAAGCAACGGTGTCAAAGCCGTCGGCGAAGGCGCGAATATGCCTTCGACTTTGGAAGCGATCGATGTGTTCCTGCAGGCTGGTGTGCTTTTCGGGCCGGCCAAAGCTGCCAATGCGGGCGGAGTTGCCGTATCCGCGCTGGAAATGTCCCAGAACAGCATGAGATACTCCTGGCACTTCCATGAAGTAGACGACAAGCTCCATGCAATTATGAAAAACATCTACAAGAATGCCGTGCAAGCCGCCGAGGAATACGGACATCCGGGCAACCTCGTCGTCGGCGCCAATATCGCAGGGTTTACCAAAGTGGCGGAAGCCATGATCGCTCAAGGCGTCGTTTAATCAAAAAAGCGTCTTTGTCCCCTTCGGGACAAAGACGCTTTTTATTATTTGCACGTATCTTTCGAAAATACGGAGAACCCCGATCTCTTCTGCCAGCCCGATCTGCTCCAAAACCGGCCTCCGATTTCGTTGTCATCCAGGACGAAAATATGGCATTTATCAATGCCTTCTTCTTGCAGTCTCTCCATGCTCCTGTCAACCAGCTGTTGACCGATCCGGCGGTTCCGGTACCCGGGACTCACCGCAACATGATAGATAAAACCTCTTCTCCCATCGTGTCCGCAGAGAACGGTTCCGACGATGTCCCCCTCCACTTCGTACACATAGCTTAGCCCTTGATTTCTATGTAAATACTTCTCCATATTTGCCTTAGAATCGGCTTCGCTGAGGACCAGCCCGTCAATTTGGTTCCACAGCGATATCATTTGCTCATAATCCTGAATGGTCATTTCCCTCATCATACTGGACCGAACGCCTTTCGTCATGAAATATCATCGCTTCATCCGGCAATATGTAAGTTCAACTTGCCGAATTCGCCATATTTGTAGTTTTCACGAATTTAACGAATACATACCGCACAACAGGTCCCACGATCAAGAGCTGAAGCGGAAGAGCGAAAATAAAGTTCCGGCAAACAGTCGACACATACTTCTCTATGAATGTTTCTCCCATCAGTCCGTTGGAGATCATCGCCATCACCACACCAAATAGGGACATGCAGAGTACCATGCCGGTTACCATGAACAAAGCAATCGATACAATGACCAATGCTTTCTTGGATTTGTCATAAGGTAACGATAAAGCCATTTTCTTGGCAACCGGACCCACAATGAACGATTCCAACAGAAATGCGACAATAAAACCCAAGAGCAATTGCAGCAGCACGCTCCCCATCGAGATGCGGCCGATTAGGCCATTCGTGAACAGGTTATAGGTTGTCATGAAGATAACCATCCCGCTGCACATCATTAATCCGAAATACACATTTTCTTTCTTCGTTGCCGGCATTCCCCATCATCCTTTCTTTTGTCTTTGCTATTATAGCGATTGGGGAATGCTCCGCATAAGTGACGATTCTGTGAATTATTCAATGGTGATTAGCGTATTCCTGCAGTTCGTTAACCGTTACGAATCTGTAACCTTGTCGGCTCAGCATCTCCAGAATGCCTTCCAGTGCTAATAATTCCTGTCCCGACGTATCGTACATAGGATGAAGCAAAATAATGGCTCCTGGCCTTATGCCCTCTTCCACCGCCTTGATCTTGTCTGCGGCACCGGTATAAGACGTGTCAGGTTCAAGACTCCACATAATCGTTTGGATGTCATGTTCATGCAAATATCGAGGCAAACTGAACAGCTTCTTCCCGTATGGCGGACGGAAATCGATTTCATCTGCGTATCCCGCTTCCCGGATCAGCTTATTCGTTTCCTCAATTTCACGCTGCACATAGGAACGGCTTTGGAAGATGAATCGTTCGTGCGAATACGAGTGATTGCCCATTTGATGGCCGGCATTCACGATCTTACGCGCTTCTTCCATGTTATCTTTCAACTCATGGCCGATGACGAAGAATGTCGCTCTCGCATCAAACTTGCTTAAGATGTCCAGAATGGGGTCTACCTGCTTCGTCGGTCCATCATCGAAGGTGATGGCGACAACCTTCTCGCTCGTCTCCACATGATCGGTAATCCCTCCGAACAATTGGAAGCTTCTTAAATTGATAAAACGCATAAACCCGTATAATAGCAGAATGACGAGAAGAAGGACTGCTCCTGCAATAATTAGTTTCCTACGAATATGACATTCACCGCTTTTCTTCTTTAAGCTTATGAGATTAATTTCAATCCGACCGCGGCGCTTAATACCATCGCGATGAACACGATCCGCTTCCAGTCGCTGGATTCACCATAGAAGAGCATCCCGACGACTGCGCCGCCGACCGTGCCGATTCCTGTCCATACGGCGTAAGAAGTGCCCATCGGCAAGCTTTTCATCGCAAAGCTCAGCAGTGTGAAGCTCATGACGATCCCGACGATGAAAATACTGAATGAGCGGATGGTTCTAGCTTTATTGATCTGATTCATGCCGACGACGCCGACGACTTCGAACAGCCCGGCAAACAAGAGATATATCCAACCCATTAGACGGCAGCTCCTTTCTTGCTCTTCTCTGTTGTGACGAACTTGAGCCCAAACACGCCGGATAATAGCAGCAAGATGAGGAATACTTTAAGAATCCGGAACGGCTCTCCGAACACGAGCATCTCTACTACCACTGTGCCCGCCGTGCCGAGCCCGGTGAATACGGCGTAGACGGTGCCGACCGGCAGTTTCGTAGATGCGCTGATCACCAGATGGAACGAGATGTACATGGCGATAATCGTACCTATCCACATCATCGTCGTCTCGGAATGCTTCAATCCTGATACCCACATCACTTCAAAAATGGCGCCGATAAAAATATAACTCCAATAACGGTTCATCTGTTAAATCCCTCCTGCTGAATTACGATTTAATACCGCGCCAATAGACGAGCCATGATGATTTGATTCTTCGAATCGCGCGGTCCTCTCCCCCGAATAGCAACTCGACGAACAAGCCGTCAAGCACAGCCAGAAAGGCGACTGCCGCCATCTCGCTGCTGACCTCGGCATGTATGCTGCCTGCCGCATGAGCTTTGGCGAATAGGGGGATAAGCATGGCTTCTATCTGATCTAAATACTTGTAGCCTTGTTCGACAATTTCACTATAGAGATGCGACGGCGGGAAAAAGGCAACCCGCAAGAAAAATTTGGTGTTATCGTCCTGCTCGTAGCCATCCTTATATTGGATAAGCAGCCCGAACAGCAGCTTGTCGATGGGCAAATGCTGGTATCGTTCAAGATACTCGACGACGAATTTCAGTTCTTTCGTCAGCACATCATTGAACAGATCGAGGTAAAGCTCATCTTTCCCTTTGAAATGGGTGTAGATGGATTGTTTCTTGATTCCCACATCCGCGGCAATGTCCGCTAGGGAAGCACCTTCATATCCGTTCTTGGCAAAATGTTTGAGCGATACTTCTTTGATGCGAGCGGCTGTCATAAGTCGATCTCTTCCCTTCCGAACGTTCGTCAGGATGATTGTATCATGTTCCCTTGTTAGTGGCAACCTAAGCTGAACAAAAAAAGATTGCCAGCCTAACAAGCCTGAGGCAAGTTAGCGGGCAATCTTCTAGCAATCAGATTTTAACCTTGGTAGCTGGGCTCAGCGTTTCTATTACCTACCGTAACGGTGACATCTTTGGTCTGCCCGTCACGGGAGATCGTTACTTTCAGCTTGTCGCCAACAGCTGCGCCTTGTACGGCTTTGGTGAGCTCTTCCGTATTGGCAATGGCCTTGCCGTTCACGCTCGTAATAACGTCAAACTGGCGGATGCCTGCTCGGAAAGCCGGCGTACCCTGCTGCACATCGGCAACAACGGCGCCTTGGGTGCTGTTGATTTTCAAATCTTCCAGCATGTCATTCGTAATATTTTGCAGGGCTACGCCAATATAGGGTTCAGCTTCTTTCGGAATCGACTCATTATTTTTTAATTTGTCCACGACAGAGCTAATCGTACTTGCCGGTATGGCAAAGCCCATCCCTTGAGCTTCCGAGTTGACAGCCGTATTGATTCCGATGACTTCGCCATTCAAATTCAATAGAGGACCGCCGGAGTTTCCCGGATTAATTGCAGTGTCGGTTTGCAGCAAATGCTTGTAATTGCGGGTTCCCTGCTCGTCGTCGATGCTGATCTCACGTTCTTTGGCGCTTAAGACGCCGGTCGTTACGGAATAATCGAAATCGTATGGATTCCCGATCGCAACGAGCCAGTCTCCCACCTCTGTCTGATCCGAGCTGCCCAGCTTCAACGAAGGGAATGATGCCGTTCCCTGAATTTTCAGCACAGCCAAGTCCAGATCGTAGCTGCTTCCGAGAAGCTGTGCCGTGAACGGGGTGTCATAACCTTGTACGTAAACGTCGATTTCATCTGCACCTTCAATCACATGCTGATTCGTCAAAATGTAGCCGCTGGCATCATAAATAAATCCGGAGCCGATGCCGTTCTCAATCGTATCTCCGCTCTCGGCGCCTTGCGGGTACGCGTTTCTTCTATTCGGCCCCATGCTCGTTTGTTTTACTTTCGTCTCGATTTTGACAATCGCCGGGCTTGCCGCTTTGACAATGGACGAAATGCTGTTATTCCCCGTCGGACTTAACGATGCGGTCTGTACGGCAGCCGCCGAATTGGCCGAAGCGGTCACCGCCGCTGCAGCGCTTGACTGAGCAGGCGCGGCGCCATAGCCGAACAAATTCATCTTGTCGGACGTGAACATCAGCCCGCCTACGACGACCGCGCCGGCCATGAATGCTGCGAACATAGGCTTTATTTTACTTCCCGATTTTACGTTCTTCACTTGTATATCCGTTACGTTCATGTGGTTATCATGATTCTCATTCATAGGATTACCGCCTTTCAGGAGCCATTGGGTTAGTGTTGATAGTTAGTAGTATAAGAGGCTAACCTGAAGCCATTCTTAAGTTAGGCTGATAGTCGTATGAAAGTTAACTGAAAATATGCTGAAAATAAGATACCCCTTACGCCTCGGTTATTTTGATTTCAATAGGCATTCACCCTTATCAGTACGGATGAGTATGTTATTGAAAGCCTATTTTGAATGGAGGAATAATCGTGGGGTACTTTATCTGTGTGGAGCCTGGCGTAAACCTATATGTGGAAGATATCAACCCTGGCGGACACAAGACCATCGTTTTTTTGCACGGTTGGCCGTTAAGCCATAAGCAGTTCGAATATCAATTCAATGTTCTACCCGCAATGGGTTACCGCTGCATCGGCATCGACTGGAGGGGCTTCGGCAACTCCGATAAACCTTATGCCGGATATACATTCGAACGGCTAGCTGACGATATCCGTATCGTTGTCGAGACGCTTCAGCTCAAGCAATTCACGCTCGCAGGGCACTCCACCGGAGGCGCGATCGCCATTAAGTATATGTCGCGTTACCATGGCCACGAGGTCGCGAATCTCGTGCTGATTGACGCGGCGGCGCCAAGAGGCTTTACGCAAGAGACCGCCGCCCAGATGCAGAAACTAGCGTTAAACGACCGTCCCAAGA
This sequence comes from Bacillus sp. 3255, assembly GCF_031456485.1. NCBI lineage: Bacteria > Bacillati > Bacillota > Bacilli > Caryophanales > Bacillaceae > Bacillus > Bacillus sp. 3255. The sequence goes on along the minus strand of NZ_JAVDUS010000004.1, from coordinate 321,398 downwards.
TGATGCAGGACGTGACGGACATGTTTTTCTTCCAATATATCACGAAGCCCTTCTCGGATTGGTTTATGGAGATGGGACTGCAAGCGGCAGGCTGGTCGAATTCGGCGGTCATTTCGATGCTGAGGGATGCGAACCTGGACGCAGATCTGTATCGGATCGCTGTTCCTACCTTGATCGTACACGGCATTCATGACAAAGTCATTCCGTTCGCTCAAGCGCAGGAAATGCATCAGAAAATAAGCAACTCACAGCTTGTCCCGTTCTCATACAGCGGACATGGCGCATTCTATGAAGAACGAGACAAATTCAATCAAGTCGTTAGCCAGTTCCTTTCTTCGAATGAATCATAGTGAAACAAACCATAAAAAAACCTCCATGAACTAACATTCATGAAGGTAAATGAGTGCTATTGCAGCTTGCCGAACTTGGTCAAAAACTTGATGTCCCAATTCATTCTTTCCATGTCATACGTCGGTTCGTAGCGCTTCAATACTTGTCCGTTGCGGTCAATGAGAAATTTCGTGAAATTCCATTTGACCGAATCTCCGAACAGCCATTCCGGATGCTTCTCTGTGATCACTAATTTCAACAGCTTGGCTTGTATATTCTCGGGATCGAATCCCTGGAAAGGAGCCGTCTGTTTCAAATATTGAAAGAGCGGGGCCGCATCCTCCCCATTCACATTTACTTTGGCGAACATTTGAAACTTCACGCCATAATTGATGCGGCAAAACGATTCCGCTTCCTCACTCGTACCCGGCTCTTGTTCAGCGAACTGGTTGCAGGGAAAGCCAATAATTTCGAAGCCGTCTGTCTGATACCGGTCATACATCTTTTGCAATTCATCGAACTGGGACGTGAATTGGCATTTGCTCGCCGTGTTGACAATTAATAAATACTTGCCGGCATAATTCTCTAATGAAAGCTGCTCTCCATTCGGTTTCTGTGCGGTAAATTGATAAATACTCATGCTGGTTGTCCCTTCATCAAACACATTCTTTAGCTATCATCCCTTGAGTGTAGCTGAAGATCTTTCATTTATCAATTCCTATCTTTAAATCATATTCATCCATATTTTCTATCGATATCGATAATAAGCCTAAATCAAAAAAAGTTACCTGAACCCTGAAGGTCCAAGTAACTCGTCTCTATTAATAATTGCCTGCGAACCGTTCCGGCAGCTGTACAGGGTCCGCATCTTCTTGCGCCTTCATAAATTCCGCACGCTTCGCCATCGTTTCTTCCGCTGCTTCCAATGCTTTCACGTTGTCTCCATGAAACAGCTCTTCAATGATCCATCTCTGCCCGAATCCCGCATGAACAACCTCATCGGCCCAATCGAAATCCTGGAAGGTCGTCATTAGCGGATCTTGAGCAATATCCCGGCAAAATTCCCATTCCTCCCTCTTCCCCGGCGGATATTTCATGGCAGCCTTCTCAATAGCAATCGTCAGATGCGTATAGGCTTCGTCCCGGTTAAACAATTGGCTTGCCATATCATACCACCCCGTCCAGTTCGGAATGGCATGAACATCGTAGCCTTTGCTCAGCAGCGCCGCTTCGCCGAACCAGCAGTGCCGGACTTCATCCCATAGATGCCGGGCAGTGTCGTAATAGAACGACCAAGGCTTCCCTTCTGTTGAGAAATGCACGAGCGCAACGCCTTCGGCAGCTGACATTTCGAAATACCGCGACAGCATCATTTGGAGGAAACGTCCATTGTCATTATCCTCGAAGGTCACGCCTTTCATCTTGATGACCGACGTTAGGAAACGAGCGTCCCGGGTGCTTGCGTAAGGGAGTTGGAACGGTTCCGTAGCCACAATCGCACGTTCCTCCACCGGCTCCCTGTCGGATACCCCGTCAATGCCGCCGGCAGCTTGGAGCAGCGCTTCGATATAGTGCTTCCAGCGGGCTGCGCTCGCTTGGTCCTCGGCCGCCGCCGATTCCATGAAATGCGCGATCGCTTGCCGGCCCCAAGTCATCTGGCCCCGGCGGTCGATAAGCTGATGCTGCAGCAGATGAATCGTCGGTTCATCGACGAGCGGCTGCGCTTCGGCCAGATAAGCCTCTATCGCTTCGATCTGCGCAGGCTTCACCACTTCGAATAGGGCGACCAGCAGATTCAATGTGTTGTGCGACTCCAGCACTTTGGCCATCAACTGCTCCAAGGCATCATCCGGGCATTTCTCGAATGCCCTCACCCCCATGCGGAGCTGTTTGCACCGGTTGCGCAGCTGGTTATAGCATTCGGCGTCCTGCCAGGTGAAACGGGCCAGCGCCCCTTTCACTTCATACTCCGGCCGGGCAGCCAGATGTCCCGCTTCAAGCCTCATGCAGCTGCGGTCTACATAGGCCAAGCGTTGAAGCCGTCTAGCCGATTCCTCCACGGACAAGCCAACCCGATCCCAATTTTCGATTCCCATGAATGGATGCAGCATATCGAAACCTCTCCTTCGAAAGTTTGTATTATTAACATTTGATATGGCTTCATAATACTAACGAATCATAGTAAAATGAATACACTACACTACGAAATCTTTGTACTTTTCTACATATAAAGGAGAAGCATATACATGGAGCTGTCCACTCATCTCGGTTTGAACGGCAATTTCGGCAAAGTCACGTGCGAACGGACATGGAAATGGGATACGAGGCATCAACCCTTGGACGATTACGATCTCTGGTATGCATGGAGCGGCACGGGTACGATGCTTCGCAATGACAAGCCGTACGCAATTGAAGGCGGCACCTGCTTCGTATTCCGGCCTGGAGACCGGACGGCGGCAGCGCATGAGCCGCAACAGCCGCTGACGGTTACGTATATCCACTTCACTTTGCCTGCCTTCGAACCCCTCATGCCGCATATTCCGTCCGGCTTCCATCAGGTGAAGGACCGGTTCCTGTTCGAAACGTATCTCAATCGGTATGTGGAAACGATGTTGGAGCCTACGCAGGTCTCTGAGGCGGAGGGCAAACTGCTGTTAGCTTTGATGCTGATGCAGCTTAAGCGCGAAGAAGAACAACCCTCCGCACGTCCTGCCGATCATCTTTCTTCCATGATCCGCATGCTGGCTTACCGCATCCGGCAGACGCCGGGAATTGCCCATACGCCGGAATCGCTCGCCGAGAACGCCAATTTGTCTCCACGCTATTTCTCACTCAAATTCAAGGAAGTCATGGGAATTTCGCTGGAGCAGTACATCATTCAAACCCGCATTGAACGGGCCGAGCATCTGCTGCGCCATAACGGGATGAACGCCTCCGAGGTGGCGGAAGCTCTCGGTTACAAAGACCTGTCTTTCTTCTCCAGGCAGTTCAAGAAAATCAGAGGAAAGAACCCTTCCGAGATCAGAAAGGAAGGGTTCCGGGCGTAAGCCTTATTGCTTATACCTGTCGAATAAGGCGATCTTGGCATACATGTCCTCCAGAGTAAACCGCGCATCCACTTCGTTGTACCACCGAATGAGGCGCTCCTTCTGGTGATGGACATAGCGCATGTCCCGGGTTATGCGTGGCGCCGGCCTCATCTCGTAAGCGTACTCATGGCTGTCCAGAAGCAGACTCACAGCCGGCGAGTCGCCCAACGACCACATCTCGCCCTTCGGAAAGCGAGGATTCCCGGCAGCCGCATGGTTGAAGTCAACCATTTGCTGAAACAAATAGTCGCCTATGGCCCCATAAGGCCGGACCTTGAGCGCTAACTCCGCCAGACTGACGCGAATCGTGGCATACACATTGCGAGGCACGACCCAGAGCGGAATGGTCGAGGCCATGACGACATTCGCGGCGTCGATGTCGTTGCTGAGATTGAACTCACGCTCGCCGTCCGGCCACTGGCCGCCTCCGATCCAAATTGCCGTCAATCGCCCGGCTATGCGCGGTTCCAACAAATAGGCGCTAGCCAAGTCCGTAATCGCACCTAGTGAAATGACATACAGCGGCAGCGGATCGTCCTTCATCGCTTCCCGGATGATGAACTCGGCCCCTTCGGAGACAGCCGGCGTCCGGTCATCGGTCATCGCGCGCTGCGACCCCCGGTACAGCGGAATATCCGCCTTCATGTCCAGCAAGCCCAACAGCTTCTCGCACTCCTCGTAGCTCTCCTCCATCGAAGTGAGCGTCCGTTCCGTTCCGAAGTGAGCGGCGATGATGCCCTTGTTGACGAACCTGGGCGTCAACAGCGCATGCACGATAGCGAATTGGTCGTCCGCTTCGTTCTTGGCATCCGTATCGATAATCAAGCGTATTCGTTTACTCTCCGGTACTTGAAACGGCAGAAATTCGGCCATGATCATCTCTCCTTCGCGGCTTCTAGGGCCGGCTTACGATTTCGAAATCCAAAGTGAATCCCCCGGCATCTTGCTTATACATTCTGACTTCGTTCGAACCGAACCTCTGCACCCAGACGTCCTGACTCCCCAAGAAGGGAGATACGGCTTCCCGCGCGTCATCGTCCAGAAATCCCCGTACGGGAAGCCAAAGTCCTTCCCCGAAAACACGAGCCTCCTGCCACGCCTCGGGAAGCAGCCATGTGCCGATTACGACGGTTGCGCCACCCTCGGCTCTTCGCCGAATGAGCTGAAGCGTTTCCGTGGAAATGCGCGAGCCCCCTGCGAGAATCAGCTTCGGATCTCCAAGCTCCTCAGCTTGGACCGTTTCATCATATACAAGCGCGTTATGAACCGGGTAAAACAACGGATGCACAGGCTGCGGCGCCGGGAAATCGGCGCCATGCTTCAGCGGAAATTGCTCGAAAGGGACTCTGCTCTTCAGCTCATGGCGGGGAAACGCAAAGCCTGGAATATGCATGCAGCTGCCATGTGACGGAATTGTGCCATGACTGAGCAGATGCCAAATGGCGAAAATGCTGCTATCCGCTTCCGTACTCGCAGAGTTCCGGTTGCCGAATAACCGGGCGTTCTGTCCGTAGTTGCTGTCCTCTGCATGAATGACGGCGATATCCGCTGCGGCATCCGAATGCCGCCATGTGAGCGGATGGTTCGGCACGAATTCTTTCACGAATTGCTCCCAGACGTCGCCGAACTCGGTTTGGCTGAACCGGCTGCCGTCGTAGGACAGCAAGACGTCGACATTTTCCGTGAACAGGTGGCTTGGCGACATGTAGTATCCCATCCGCAGCGCTGATGCGTATTCCGCAGGAGAATGTCCGGGAAATCCGGACGTGCGCGTGAACCAGGGGCCGATATCCGGCCCCCACAAGTCGGCGCAAATCCACATGGAGCGCCCGTACTGCTTGGCGGCGCCAAGTGCGGTTGACAGCTGCAAGGATTGGAACGATTCTTTCATGATTTTCGGACAAAGCGTCATCCCGGCTCTGGCCTTCGTGTGAAACAGGACAGGGAAGACATGCTCCGAAACCAAGGGAACGGCATGCGGGTCGTAACCGTTCTTCAGCAATACATCGCGCACATGGTTCACACGGCGGGTTACGGCAGCGGCCACCCGCGCCTCCGATTGAGCGGCGCCCAGCCCATCCGTGTCCCCCCAATGCGGGAACCATCCGTCCTTCCGGTACTGTCCCGCATTCATTTGCAGATGCTCGGGCTCGTCGTATAACAGTCCCATCAATTGGCCGGAGCGGTACGCTTCCAATATCGTCTCATCCGGGATATCGTAGCGGTTCGTTCCTTGAACGAACGGACCGTTAATGTTCCCGTATTCGTTGCCGAGGCATACCTCAATGCCTGTTTGCAACAAATCCTGAAGCATATCGGCTTGCCCCGACCCGTCAGGAAACGTATGATGCACATAGAACTGGGTGCCAAGCTCCTTCAGCGCAGCCAAATACGACGGCGGATCGGGCAGCGGGTCTTGGGATGGCGTAACCATCCCCGTTCCCGTCCGCATTAACCGGTCGGATGCCTCCTTCGCCCACGGATCCTGCCAGGCGAGGACAGGGCCTTGCAAACCTAACTTAGGATGAATTCCCGCATTCGCCCTCACTTCTGCACACCTCCCGCAGGCTGTGCAGGCCGCTTAGATTCGTGATCGTCCCCGCTGTACAGCCAATCCATCGTATCCGCATTCTCACCGTCATGTGTCACATCCCGAGGGACAGCTTTCTGTTCTGCGGAGATGACGCCGACGAGCAGATAAGCCCCCTTGCCGAAAACCAGCGTATGCCTGCCCGCTTCATACGTATAGGCATGAATGTTCAAGCTCGGATAAAAGTAAACCTTCATGCCGTTGCTGAGTATCGGCACCAGTCCGCCTTGATCGTCGGCGTGTGTATTCTCTTCCAGATTCGGCGCCTTCAGCCATTGAGAATCAGGGGAGTTGAAGTACCCGACCAGAATCTGCGATTTCTCCGGCAGTTCAATCTCCAGCTGAACGCCCTGCTTGGAAGCCTCGCGCTGGCTAAAGCGTACGCCGGTCAAGCCTTGGAGCTCCTCCGCATAACTCTGAATGAACACATCGCCGTCATTAAAAATATATTGCTGCTTGTCGATCTTATATGTTTCGGCATTCGCGGAATGCAGCACGAACGGAGCTGGCTTGTAAGGCTCGATGGTCCTGGCGGCTTTGTTGAGCGCAGCCGGCAAACGGCCTTCCTTCAGTTGCTGCACCTGACGGCTTAAGTTGTCATACTCCTGCTCGTACAGCGGCAAGCAGTCCCGCCAATGTCCGTACGTCTCTCCGTTCGGGAACGGCACCTTGCGCTGCGGCGTCTGCATGCTGTTCGCATACAGATACGTCGAATCCGTCAAAGCGGTAAGCTCCCGGTAGTTGTTAAGACTAACCTCTGCATGCACACGAGCGCTCTCCAAAAGATCCGTTCGATCCAAATAACGGCTTCCGACCGTATGCTTATAAGTCAAAATATCAATCGCGGCTCTAACTTTATACGTATACGAATATGTCATCAGCCGAATGGCTGCCACATCCGTCTCAAGCCGCTGAAACTCCTCCTTGTTGCGGCTGACATGGCTGCCGGCATGCCGAACCGCCCGGAGCGCCTGCTCCGCATTCCGTTCGACATCCGCTATGATATCCAGCGGCGTCTCCCCGATGTGCGGTTCGCCTCGGAGCTCTCTGACTACGAACGTCTCCAACCGCTCGCCTTGCGGCGCTTGACATTCCCACAGTTCCTTCCAAGGCATATAGCGCTCTGGATTCGTGAGCTGGCTGAGCGTCATGCCGAGGCTCATCGTCTGCCGGTTCCCTTCGGTGATGCCGAAGCGGCGCAGCAGTTTCGGCGCGCATTCGCCGGATTCCTCATAGGCGGCAAGGATGGCTTCTCCCGCTTCCCTGCTGCCGTACCGCCGAGCAAGAAGATCGATCCAGTAGCGGCGCTCCTGCTTCGGATCTCTGTCGGGATTCCAGGCATAGCGGAACCAGGAAGCGAACCAGATCCAATCCCGTTCAAATTGCCGCAAACGGGGCGAAGCTTGATCGGGCGAATACGGCCAATCCCAGTAAAACAGCGGGTACAGATGCAAGCCGTTGGCGCCGAGACGGTATTTGGCCGCCTGCATGCTTTTCTGGATGAAGGACGGGCTGCCCCACCGGAACGGCTCCAGATTGGCCAGAATATGAACATTGATCATATGAATCGTGTCCAGCGAGCTTAAGTGGTTATGGATGTTCTGCCAGCGTCCCCGGGGGGTGAAGGTGGTAAGCGATTCTCCATTGAACTTGGCTTCCGTATACAAGTTCGGATAGAGCGGAAGTGCGGCGGCCATCACGCTCTCCGCGTTAATGGCGTGGGCGCGGACGATGATCGGCGGCTTTTCTTTGAGCTGCATATCTTTCAGACCTTCATTCACGCCTTCGAGAATCGTTTCGGTCAGCCACTCGGCCCCATAGAGCTGCCCCTGAAGCGCCTCGCCGAGGCAAACCATCAATCCGACGTTCGGGAACTTTCGAACAAATGCCGAAATTGATTTTTTGTAGTAATCGCTTGTCAGCGGAAGCGGCTTCGGCTGATGCAGCTCCAAGCCGTGCTTCTCGGCGAACGGCAGCGGAATATGGATGTTATAAAACTTCAGCACGATCCAGATGCCGCGTTTATTCCCTTCCTCCGCCAGCCAATTGAACGTTTCGACATTCAGCTTGAACTCATCCTCCGTCACCTCCAGCGCCTCCGGGTAATCGTCCAGCTTGACGAAGGAGGAGAAGGGATGCCCCGTCCATATGTACACGACATTGCAGCGCTGCTCCAGCAGCATGTCTAGGAAATCGAGCCATAACGCTTTATCATAGAACCACGGAAACCGCGCAGGAGTAACGGGATATTCGTAGGTCCGGCGCGGCGGCTCGACCTTCGTCTTCTGCAAGCCCAGCGCAGGTCCGCGCAGCACGAAGGAAGGCGCATCGCCGAAAGCCAGCCGGTCCGGCAACGCCCGTTCTTCGCGGATGATGGCCGCCAGCTCCTGGCAGCCGTACAGTGTGCCGGTATCGCTGCCGCCGGCAACGACGGTCAGGCCGCCGGGCAGCGTGGCCAAGTAAAAGCCTTCCTCGCGAGGCGCTTCCGTATGGTAGCAGAGTACCTCCTGTTCCTCCAGTCCGCGAAGTATTTCCGCTTCATACCGGTTACCGACGAAAATTTTGCTCCCAGCTAGTTCCCGGTAGTTCGTCAATTCCCAAGGCCCCGCTTCTTCAACCCGATACCCCGCTTCTTCAAGCGCTTGCTTGAGCAGCGACGCACCGAACAATATGCGGGCTGCCGCATGATCTTGTACGGCCAAATAGATCGTCGTCATGCTAAGTCCTCCTCCTTCAGGCCATTGATGCCTGTTCATTCATAGATGCTGCCGCCGTGAAAACAACCGTTTCCCCTGCGCTCAGCTTAAGCGCAATGCAGGCTTCATCCGTCTCGAGCTTGACGCCCCCGCGAGTCATAACCGCTTTGCCGGAAAAAGGATTAACGAGCCGCAGTGTTTCGCTGCGTTCCGCATAAACCGTAATCTCTTGAATCCGCCCGCCTGTCTTGCTGCCTGACAAGAGGAACGCGCCTTCCGCTCGTATGCCGGCGAAGGCAGCTTCCTTGAACCGTGCGGAGAGCCCGCTAAATACGCGGAGGGTCCCTCTTACGCACTGCACATACATTTCGAGCACCGCCGCAGCGGCGGCGATCGCCGCTTCGACCTGCATCACATCGGCGCCGACGAATTGCGTGAAGCCCGCATATTTCCCGTTATGTGCGGTGGCGTATCCCGGCATCATATAGATTTCTTTGAGAATATGAAGGGAGAATAACGCCATATCCGCTTTGCCCAGCCGGTTATGCAGGATGGAAGCCCAGGGCAAGGACCAGCCCGCCCAGCGTCCCATTCCTTTATCCACCCATGAACGATAAGCGTTATCAACCGTTGCCCGGGTGTAAGGATCCGACATATCGAACGTGTCAAACGGGTAAATCCCGGCCAAATGCGAATGATGGCGATGACATTCCGATAACGGCTGCCCCTCCCATAAATAAATTTCATCCCCGGGTTGAAGGCCGAATTCCTGATACTGCCGCGGACCTGCCGTGAAAGCCGGCAATTTGCTGCGAATGTCCCGGATCATGTCCAACTCCTCATCCTTGATCCCGTGGGTTTCCGCCGTTTCGATGAGCTTATCGCACAGAAAACGGACATTAACCAGGAAAAAAGTTGAGTTTCTGCCCAGCGCACCCGCCGAGGACCCGCCATACTCGGGAGAGACGGATACCGGCAATGCATAGGTATCGTGATCCCGCTCCATCATTGCCGCAAAGACGCGAAGCGCTCCTTTCATGAACGGATAGACCTCCTCCACCAAGTACGTAGGATCGCCCGCATACCTTGCATACTGCCACATCATCTGGGCGACCCATGATGTGTTCGCCTGATCGATCGTCCCCGTCCACATGCCGCCCACCGGATAACCCCGGTCATCTACGGAGTGGCCCAGCATATAGCCGTTGTCAATCCCGACGAACCTCGCGGCGTTGCGGGCCAGAATCGGCTTCCAAGAATCGATCATCGCGAACAGCGGCTGCAGACACGGCAGCAGATTCGCGCCATAGGCCGGCCACAGGCATTCCTGCACATTGATGTTGAAATGGTAATCGCAGCTCCATGGCGGCATGCGGTATTCCTCAGCCCACGGCCCTTGAAGCGTCGGCGCCAAGCGCCCCGGCATCGCATTGCCGAGCATTCGGTAAATGCCCAGGTAATAGATCCGCTCTATCTCCTCATCGGGCAGCTGAATATCTGCCGCCTGTGCCCAAAGTTCCTTCCAGCTCCGCCGTGTTTCTTCGCCGATGTGGTCGTACGTGCAGCCGCTGCCTGCAGTCAAATGCCGGGCAGCCGCCTCCTCCGCCTGGGCAGCCGAGGCTCCGTACTCGGCGGTGATTTGCAGAAGCGATTCGGCCCATACGGCCTGAACCGCGCAGGCCGGATCTGCCGGTAATTCCTGCACCCAGCCGACCGCATTCGGCGCTTGCAGCGGCTTATGCGGCATAATGCCGAAGTCGTCGTAATAAGCCTTCACTTTCGCAAAATCGTACGCAGGCTTAGCCGTCAAGCTCTCTATAACATCTTTGACTCCGGCTGCCAAAAGGACCGGCCGGTCCATCAGAATCGTCATCGTGATCACCTTCAGCTGGCCGTTCACCCGGCAGACGATCTGCGCTTCCGCTCGCTGAAGATCCAAGGCCGCCGATTCGATGACGGCTTCCTCCCGAAGCTTCAGCTCGAATCGGCCCATCGGCAGACGCGTCGGCCGTTTCTCTTTGCCGTTCACCTGCTCGACCGGGTACAACTGCCGCGCTGCGGCAACATCACCTCGCTGCAGCAGCTCCTTGAGATTCGCATACGTGCATGCCTCCGTCCAGACGATGCCTCCGCGATGATCCCAATAATCCGCCCGGTTGACGGTAATCATGATGGTATCCTGCTGAAACCAGACTAATGCGCCATACACGCCGTTGGATAACGGAATGCCGTGATGGCAAAATGCCGTCTCTAACGCCCACGGTACGACGTATTGGGGCTTGATCGGTATAGCTTTCATAGACTCTCTCCTTATCTGCCGAAGTTATTGCAGGATCGCATGCAACCAGTGATCGATGGTTGGGTTGAAACCGATGCGTCCTTGAAGCAGCAGCCGGACAATCACAACTTCACCGCTGCCCGCTCGTTTCTTGCCGGCAACAGCCCGCTTCTTCTTACCGTCATGCTTCGGCTCCGCTCGGGACGGCTTCTCGTAGGTATAGATCAGCGGTTCAAGTCCTTCCAGCTGCACATAGCTCCGTGCAATCGGATCGATACGATTCGTATCGCGATTATAGCAGTAGGCGAAATCAAGCGGTTGCGTCTCCATGCCCGGTGTAACGTTCCCCTGGTGGGCAAGTACGAACAGCTCGGTCATCTCCGTTTCCGACACTTCGCAGTCGCAGACGGTCCATTCCGTTCGAAGCCCCTCGTCCTGCAGAAAAACAGCTCGCGCCCCGCTCCGTATGCATCGCTCGATATCCCCCCGGCTGCTCTCATAAGCGGCTATGGAGGAGATGACGATCGTCCGGAAGGGAAGCCCCGGCTTGTAGTGACTGCTCTCAACGCCCAGCGCCGAAAGCACGGATTCCGCACCATCTCCGAGAACGACGATACCGGGAGGTGAACTCTGCCGCTCCAGCCCGGGAAAAACCTCGATTTCGAATCTCTCCGCATTGCGTACAACGCCGCATTCATCCGCAAGTTCGGCATCTATATAGATCATGCACCGCTTCTTGACAGCCGGCATCATCAAGCGAATCGTACCCGCATAGGCGGAACTAACAGCCTCCGCCTGCGCTGCAATTTCGTAGGAGGCGGCATCCTCCCGATCATCCCGCAGCGTAACCCGGATTTGGCAATTGCGGTAGGTCTGCGCCGAATCGTTCAATACCCAAGCCTCTACCTCGATCGGTTCACCGGCATAAGCTCTCCACCGGTCGCATCGGAGATTGACGCGCAGAGGCTGCAGACTGCTGCGATAAGCGAAATAGGCCGGCTTCGGTATCCGATCGACGCCGACCAATGCTTTCATCCAGCCGGAAGGCCACGCATCGATAAGCAGATGGATGGCGGAAGAGACGATCAGGTCGGCTCGTCTGCGAATGGCGTCCGTCATGAGCCGTGTAACCTGCGCTTGGTGATGCTGGCTTGCACGAATCCAATCTTTCAGCGTGGATGGCTCAGGGAACCAATCGCCGTGAAAGCTGTAGGTTTGCGCATCGATAATCCGGCTTGGCATCCAGTCATCATCCGGCTGGTCCGGCAGCCAGGCCTGCGGGTAACGCTCCAGCATGACTGCGAGATGATCCAGCCCTTCCGAGCCATATTCCCCGCAGCCGGTTAGCCAGCCGGTTTTCAGCGGAGGCAGATGCCCTTGGTACAGCTCGCCGAAGGGCAGCGCATGATTGGTGTACCACATGGTGTAACAATGGAAGTCCGATAACCCGGTCTCGGTTGGCGGATCGTAATCGCCGTCCGCGTTTTTGATCACCCGGTCCGGATTTTCGATATAAATCGCTTGTCGGGCTGCGGTAAAGAACGCTTCCAACTCATCCCGGAACAGATGACGGTGCCCTTTGCCCCGTTTGGCCGGACGTGAAGGCTCATTGATGAGGGACACGAGCACAACGGATGGATGGCTGCGGACGAGCCTTTCCATCTCCGCCGACTGACGGACCGCCTCGCTGAATTGATTGCGCCGGATGAAGCCGAACGCCGGAAGATCGCACTGATTCAGCATGCCCAGCATATCCATATAGTCGTATATCTCTTCTTGGACCGGACGTTGCGTGATCCGGTAGAAATTAAGATTCGCCAGCTTCGCGATGAGGATGTCGTCAATCAACTGCTCCCGGTTGCCGGTCATGACGCACTGCTGCAAATGTCCCATTTCATTGGCTCCGCGCAGGATGATCGGCTTGCCGTTGAAATAAAGCTTCCCTTTGGGATTCGACTGCTCATCCATCCGAAAGCTTCTCATGCCGAAATTTCGGTCTTTCTGGTCGACACGTTCGCCTTTATTTAGGATTGTGGCTCTCAGCGTATAAAGATAAGGCGTTTCCAGTTCCCAAGTTCGGAAATCGGACCAGGCGAGCTTATACCGGTAATTGTTCACCCCTGGTCCTGCGTAAGGGATGTCGAACGAAATGTCACGAAGGCCTTCCCCTTCGAAGTTTCGCGCATACACCTCAAGCCTTAACTCGGCATGCTCCATCAGACCGTCTGTCGTGTTGCCGATGTCGATCCAGGCTTCAAAGATTTGCTCTTCGGGAACCGGACGAATGAATAGGTCCTGCAGATACAGCTCGGAGCGTTCCTCGACGAACACGCGCTGATAGATGCCCCCTCCGGACGGACAATGATGCCAGCCATCCTGCGGATCATCCCAGCCCGGTCCGGTCGCCGCATACATTTTATCGCCGTCAAGCCGGGTTCCGTCGACGCCCATCATCGGGTAATCGTTCATCACCTCGACAACCAGCTCGTTATGCTCCCGCCATTCCTCCGTCCAATCGAATTCAAACGATGCGAATAATCCTTCATGCATGCCCAAGCATTTGTGATTCATATAGACCGCAGCCTTATAATCAACGCCCTGCAGGACGAGGAACAGCCTCTTGCCTTTGGCAGGCTTAGGAAACTGAAACTCCGTCCGATAATAGCCGGTCCAACGGCCCTGCTCCTTCGTCGGTCCCCGGAAATCGGGAATGCGTACCTGCTCCCAGGAGCCCTCTCCCGCAAGCACCCGGGCGAATGAGCGGTCCTGCTCCTCCCGGTAACGGAATTGGAACGACGCCAGTTCAAGCTGGGGTCTCACTAGCTCCTGTGGCGGCACCTTATTTTGCAAATAGGGCCGGTACCGCTCTCTGAGCGCAGCCAATTGCCCGCGAAATGCCGACAGCTCCGCTTCAAAGCTTGGTGTGTTCTGCCTCGGAACGGCTACCTGCGAAGCGGCGAACCATCGCTTCTCATAAGCAGCCGGCTGCGATGCGGACATCCCTTCTTTGGCAAAGGGATGTTCCCGCAGAGCTATTTCAGCGAATGGATCGAGCGTTTCATGACGTTCCGTCATCGTTTCGGCTCCCCCTTACATCAGGCCGGAGCCTGCATCTTTCCAGGATGCATGCTCCAGCCGGAATCTCCTTATTTGATCGCTTTTTGATAAATGGCCAGCGCCTTGTCTAATCCGACTTTGTTCAAATTAGACAAGTGATCGTTCCACACTTTGTCATCTTCGATATTGACCAGACCCATAACCGCTTTGGTCGCGAATTGGTAGACCTCGTTCCATACGCCCGTCATGACCGAATTCACCGTGTTGGTTTCATCCTCGGTAAGCGTTGCATAAGGTGCCAGAACGGTTGTCATCTGTTTGAAAACCGGCGCCGCTTCCGCAGTAATCGCATAGGTCGGATCGGCTTTTTGCGCAGCGTCGCTTTTCGTAATGAAGTAGTCGAAGCCATACTGTTCAAGCACCTTTTTGCGGTCCAAATCGTCTTTGTAGATAGGCACGCCATCCTTCATGACATAGGTCAAATTCTCCACGCCCAATTGGTTAAATAGCTGCCCTTCCGGCGTTGACGACCAATCCAGATACTTCAGCAGACGGTTTAATTTGTCCGGCTCCTCCGCCAATTTATTGCTCAGAATAGAACCGAAGAGCGCGAAGTCCGGACCCTTGAACATGAGAGGACCTTTACCGCCGGCGGTATCCTCCAGGTAAGTGCGCGCATACTCCCAGTCCGCATTCTTATTCTGTTTCTCCAGGGAGACGATTTGGCTGACCCATTGGAAGTCGATGACGTCTTTGCCGTTCAAGCGGTTTTGATTGAATTGGTCTTCCGTGCCCGTCGCGAAATCTTTCTGAATCAGGCCCGCCTTATACAACTTCGCCAAATATTTGAGCATGTCGCGCTGCTTCGTCGTTGCCGGAGAGAATACGACCTGATTATTCATATCCGGGTCTTTCCAGAAGCTGGTCCAACCTGTCGATCCGGCGAAGTCCGCCGGTACCCGGAAGGTGTTGGCGAAGCTGTTGAGCAGCGCTTTCACACCGGTATTGCCGGAACCGCCGCGAACGCCAACGCCGATGAAGTTAGGGTTCGTCTCTTTGATCTTCTGGAGAGCAGCCATGAACTCATCCGTCGTCTTGGGGAACGAAGTGATGCCGGCTTTATCGAAGACATCTTTCCTGTAAATCCAAGCCATCGGATCGTACGTTGTCGTTATCGAAGGAAGCATATAGATTTTGCCGTTGACGGACGTGAAATCCTGCAGCATTTTCCATTGCTCATCCGTGTAAAGCTTGCGGTAGTTCGGCAGCTTATCGAAATAATCGCCGATCGGCAGCAAATAACCGGCGGATGCCCATTTCTTCACGGCGTTCCAGTTGTTCATGTTCGGAATGAAATCCGGATAATCGCCGGAAGCAAACATGACATTATATTTATCCATGCCTGCCGACAGCGGGATCGCCTGATAATCCCATTTCATATTGAATTTCTGTTCGGTCTGTTTCGTATATTCGTTAGGAACCGAGTTGGGTGCATATTTGGTCTGACTGACCACTTTCAAATTGACGGTTTTGTCCATACTGTTCGGATCTGAGGCGGCTTTGGCGGCATCGGTCGAGGCAGCTGTGCTGACCTCCGTTTTATCGGCATTCGTTGAACAACCTGACAAGACAGCAGTGGAAGACATTCCAACGACTACGGCGGAAACGATCCATTTCTTCTTCAACATGCGCGTATCCCCTTTTCATCCATAAAGTTGTTAACCTTGGCAATCCTCTTTGGGCAACCAGAAGCCTTACACCATCCTATTCCCCCTCTCGATGCGTTCCGTTCGCTGCTATCCCTTCAGGGACCCGATCATGATGCCCTTCACAAAATAGTTCTGGATGAACGGATAAACGATCAACATCGGAATGATGGAAATCACGAGTGTCGCGTACTGTACGCTTTGCGGCGTAAGACTGGACTGCACATCGTTCGCCAGCGCGACGTTCCCTGAGGCGGCGAGCTGCTCGGCGAGCGAATTTTGCAGCACGATGTCCCGTAAGATGAGCTGCAGCGGATACATATTGTAGTCGTTCAAGTACATCATGGCGGAGAAGAATGAGTTCCAATGCGCAACGGCATAGAACAAGGAAATCGTCGCTACGGCTGCCGTCGATAAGGGCAGTACGATGCGGATCAGCGCACCGAAGTCGCTGCAGCCGTCGATCTTCGCCGCTTCTTCGATCTCAACGGGAAATGTCCGGAAGAAGGAGATCATAATGATGAGCCACCAAGGACTCATCAATGACGGAATAATGAGCGACGAATAGGAATTGACCATACCGAGCGATTTCACAACGAGAAACAGCGGAATGATGCCGCCTCCGAAGAACATGGGTATCACCACGAAAGTAATGAAATAGCCCCGCAGCACCAAATATTTCTTCGAAAGCGAATACGCAGTGATCGTCGTGATGATGACATTCGCAATCGTACCTGCCAGCGTGATAAAAACGGAATTAAGAAATGACTTGGGAATGTGCACATCTTCGAACAAAATCGTTCGGTAAGCGCTCAAATTAAAGCCCTTCGGGAAGAGAACGACAGATCCGTTCGAGATATGCTCCGGAGAGCTGAATGAGACTGCGATAATATTGAGTACCGGAAATAACGTTACGATCACGACGACGACCATCACCAGGTGAACGACGCCGTCCAGCATTTTGGAACTTAGGGTCCTGTCTTTGACCACGTTGTGCCCTCCTTTCCTTCTACCCGGCTACCATAAGCTCTCGCCTGATACTTTCTTCGCCAAATAATTGGCGCTGACCAAGAAAATGACGTTGATGATCGAATTGAACAGATCGACCGCAGCGCCGAAGCTGAAGTTCATGTCGATCAGCCCCTGCCTGTATACGTAAGTGGAGAACACGTCTGCGGTGTCGTAGGTCAGCGGAGAATACATCAGGATGACTTTCTCTGCGCCTACGCTCAGAACGCCCGACAAGCTTAAGATGAGCGTAATGACAATAACGGGTTTGATAGCCGGAAGCGTAATATGCCAAATTTGCCGTATCCGTGTTGCCCCGTCCAGTACAGCCGATTCATACTGCTCCGCGTCCACTTTGGACAAGGCGGCTAAGTAAATGACCGCGCCCATGCCAAGATCCTTCCAAATATTCGAGGAAATGAATAACGTTCGGAACCAACTCGGCATCCCGAAGAAATAGATGGGCTCCATCCCCATTTTGACAAGCAGCAGGTTGACGACTCCTGTCTCCGGAGCGAGCATTAGCTTCATCATTCCTACAATAGCGACGATGGATAGGAAATAAGGCAGATAGCTGACCGTCTGCACGAAGCTCTTGTAATACCGGTTCCGCAGCTCATTGAGGAGAAGTGCAAATAGAATCGGCATCGGAAAACCGAAAACGATGGCATAAAGCCCCAACAAAAAGGTGTTGCGGAGCAGCATGCCGAAATACGGGCCGTTAATGAACGTTTTGAAGTGGTTTAATCCGAGCGAGCCCGCCCATGGCGCATGCAGGACACTGCTGAAGAAAGATTCCCCGGCCTGCATTTTGAAATTCTTGAATGCAATCAGGACGCCGTACATGGGGACGTAAGAAAAGATGAAAAAGTATAACAGTCCCGGTATTAACAGGAGCAGCAATATTTTCTGCTGCTTGACTCGGTGCCAGAAGCCTCGGTTAGCAGGCGCCAGCTTGGTTCGTACGTTCATTGAAACGGTGGCATTGTCACTAGCATTCATAAGTTTCGCCTCACCAACTTTCGTGAATATCGGATGGTTGTAGTTATGGCAGCGCTTTATAGGCTCAACAATAGCTGCGGCAAGAGCGATCGTAAAGGAACAGTTCATGAGGAACCATACATTTGACGATGCGCCATCGCGCCAATCCTTGAACGGCAAGGATTTCTGGCAGCTCAAGATGTTAAGCGCTTACATACTTCGTGCTCCGGCTTCATGGGCATGGAACAAAAATTTTGGACCATACGTTTGATGCGAAAGTGCTCGCAATCCCAATTAGAGGTGGCTGGCCCGGTTATAGGGATGATTATCCAAATAAAAAAAGCGCATTTCTGCGCTCTACCTGTCGTTCTGTTATGTCGGTGAATCACGATACGATGTCGGTTGTATGCCGAGCGTTCGTTTGAAAGCACGCCTGAAGCTTTTGTCGCTATTGTACCCTACCTCCAGCGCAATATCGTTGATGCTCTTCTCCGTATCGCGCAAGAGATGGCAAGCTTTGTCCAGACGCAGCTTCTCTACATAATCGGAGAAACTTGCTCCCGCGTACTCCTTAAACTGCACGGAGATGAAGCTTTCCGAGCATTTGAAATGGTCAGCAAGGCCGGCCAAGCCGAAGTTGGCGTCCAGATATTGCGCATGAACGAGCTGCATCATGTCATCTGCCATCTTGTTATGCTTTTGTTTTTTGTTATCGTTGATGTGGTGGCACACGATATACAGCGCATTCTTGATCGCCCCCCACGGCATGTCGGCCTTGGTATGGTTCATGAATTCCAGCTTCTCATTCAGCTCATCATACGTGGCATAACCGAATTGCAGCTGTTCCAGAAGCTTGTATAACGTGCCTTGCAGCTCACTGACCAGCTGCTTCCGGGTTGAAGCGCTGAGCTGCCGTTCCGTGTGATTGTGTTCCTCCAGCTGATGCATGATGTGATCGAATGCTTCAACATCGCCGTTCTTGACCGTGTGCACCAGCTTGAGCTCCAAGTCCATCGGATAATAGTAGAAGTTCGACCCTTGTACGATATCTTCGTACCAAATGATCGCATCATAGCCGCCAAATACGTCATAGTCCGCCGCTTGCCTTGCCTCATCATGGGACCTCCATACATCGTGCAAGTGACTATAGATGCGGCCAATGCCAATGGAGAGACGAATTTCATTATTGGCGAGCGTGCCGTTCTTCCCGGCCTGCCATTCGCGCTTTAACCGGTCTGTGAAGGCCCCCGCTTCCTCGTGAGAGGCAGACAGGGAAACGATCATATCGGCCCTATCCCCGTTCAAACTGATCAAATAATCGCAATCCTCGATCACATCTCGCAGCTGCATGACGATATAGTCTTGAATCCATTTGGCCCCGTTCGGTGCGATCGCATAGCCTTCTCCGAGCGAGATCGCAATGGAGACCGCAAAGAACCTGTCGCCTTGCAGCGAAACCTTAGCCTGTGCTAGCGCCTCTTGGATGTCAGCGTCGTTCTTATAATAGCCCTTCATTAACCTCTCGATCATCGAAAATTGAATCAACGGCAGCTGCTGCTCCATGCGGCTGCTCAGCATGCGGTTGCTGTTCATAATTTCCGAGACGGTGCTCTGCATCATCTCATAGAAGCCGGATCGCTTGCCGGGCTCTCTGGCGGCAAATTCCTTCATGGAGTCCATCAGTTCGGAGAGCGGCTTACTATTGCGGTACGCCATCAATATCGCAGCGACAATGCCCAAAATTAACGTGATCCCCGTGATGACGGCAATCATTCGCTTGATGTAATCGGCTTTGGCCAAAACGACGCTTGTCGGCAGTGCGGCAATGTAGGTCCATCCGTTCTGATCGGAGCGTGAGTGCGACACGAGCAGCTTGCTTCCGTTAATGGTTTCGAAGGAGGAACCGGAGCTGGATGCGGTCGTTTCCTCTCTGGGCTTGCCGATTTGGACACCGTCCACCGAGGTCGGTGCGATCATTTGCCCTTTGGTATCCAGAATGTACGCAAATCCTTTGTTCTTGATCACCAAACGTTCAAACAAACCGTTAATGTCGTTCTGATTGATGAAGACGACAATCGAGCCCTGAACCTTGCCTTGAAATCCGTTCGGCAGCGGACTGACATAGGCGATGAGTTTATGCTCGGCCCCGCCGATTCGGACGGAATCCAAATTGTAGTATTGCTTCTGGTCGCCTCGTGTGGAAACGGCTTCCATCCATGCCTCAAGCGGTTGCCCGCCGATTCGAATGTCGTTGTCCCGGAGATCGAACGATGTTTTGGACGTGATGACGGAATGACTGTTCTTGAACGTTAAGTAAATATCGAAGAAAAATTTATTCGTAATCGTGATTTGATTCAAGCTGTTGCGAAGCAAGGAGAAATTGTAGAGCTGCTCAGGTGTCGGGGAAGTGCTTACATTTTGCATCAAGCTCAGCACATCGTTATTGACCGATAGCGTGGAGACGACATCGTCCACCTCCAGGAATAGCCGGTCCACGATCCCTTGACTCATCCTCAAAATCTGAAGATTCATTTCTGCCGCATCCTCAACGAGCACCTGCTGGGTCTTATAGTACTGCTGAACGCCGATCACGATCGGAATGATCAGGATCAACAGATAAGAGAGCACAAATTTCACGAAAACGGACTGCCTGTGCAGTACTGCGGTCTTCCACTTCCACATGCGAAGCATTCCCCTTTCAGAGACGATCCGAGAGCCGGCTTACTTCCAATATTTCTGAAATATGGTTAGCATCTGCTGCAAGCCTGCTTTATCTAATTCATTCAAATATTCTTGCCAAACGCTGTCCTTCGTTACATCTTCGAGCCCCATGACGGCTTTGGTCGCGAACCGGTTGACGACCTCCTGTACGGTGCTCATGTAGATGGCCATCGTTTCCCAATCTTGATCCGACAGCGGCGCATTCCTCGGTTCGACATACGGAAGCTTCTGATACACCTGCCAGGCTTCGTTCGCTTTCCTCGCCGGTTCGTCCGTCGCAAGCGCCGCCGGGCTTTTGCTTAGAAACCAGTCAAAGCCGTACTCCGAAGCGACTTTCCTCCGATCCTCGCCAGCCTTGTACCGGACTTCGCCGTCCGTGATCCGGTAAGTCACATTCTCCTTGCCCATCATATGAAAGAGCCTGCCCTCGTCCGTTGCCGCCCAGTCGATATAAGCGAGGATCCGGTTCAGTTTCGCCTCGTCCTTCGCGAGCTTGCTGCTGAACAACGGTCCGTACAGACTTACGGATACGGAGCGAAACTCAAGTCCCGGCTTCTCGTAGGCTTGCAGGTGATAATGCGAATAGTCCCAGTTCGCTCCAGGGTCCGCTTTCTGCAGGTCGACCACTTGGCTCGCCCATTGGAAATCGATCAAATTGCGGCCGTTCCTTCGCTTCTGCGCCCACTGCTCCTCCGATAAGGTGGCAAATTCTTTCTCGATCAAGCCCTCTCTGTACATCTTGGCCAGATATACCAGCATATCCCGCTGCTTGGTCGTAGCCGGTGCGAAGACGAGCCGGTTCTGTTCGTCCGGATCGTTCCAGAAGCCGGTCCACCCGTCCACACCGCCGAAATCGGGAGGCAGCCGGAAAGCATGCTGGAATCCGGCGAGCAGCGATTTGATGCCCGTTGCATTCGGGCCGCCCCGAACACCGATGCCTTCGAACGAAGGATTCGCCGCTTTGATCTTTAACAGGCTTGCGTAGAAAGCTTCCGTCGTTCTCGGGAATTCCGTAATTCCCGCGCGTTCGAAGGCGTCCTTCCGGTAAATCCAGGCCATCGGATCTTTGACGTCTATTTTCGAAGGGAGCATATACAGCTTGCCGCGTATGGCGGCGAAGTCTTGAATATCCTTCCACTCTTCTTCATTGAATAATTGGCGGTAATGGGGCAGACGGTCGATATAGTCACCGATCGGGAGCAAGTAGCCGGCATCGGCCCAGTTTTTGACCGCGGAGAAATTGTTCATCGTGAGCACGAGATCCGGTATTTGGCCGGAAGCGAACATGACATTGAATTTATCCATGCCGGATGTAATCGGAATCGAACGGTACTCCCACTTCATTTGAAAGCGCTTTTCTATTTCTGCAACGAACAAGTTCTCATTCTGTATCGGCGCATATTTGCTTTGATTCACGACGGTAATGCGCATGGCGGACGGATCCGTCACAGGCTTCTCGGTCTCTTGCTGCGTCCAAACGCCTCGGCTGCATCCGGCAAGCATCGTGATCGCGAACAGGATGAGCGTTAACGGGATGGCTTTCCTGCGGTCAAGGCTTATTGACATAGCTCCCCCTTACTTTCACATCCATCCGGTGAACGAACCGTCACCAAATGCTTTTCATGCCATTATTTTCTTTATTATACTGCATTTCGCACATACTGAGGAGTTAAAAGTTCCTACCTGTTTTCCGGCGCTGTAGATCGGATCGAACAAGAAAACCGATCAACATAAGTTGATCGGCTGCGTTCGCTTCATTTTAATTAGGTAAAATCTTCTCGACAGGCGCGTTTAACGTAAGCTTAACAATCGTATCGATCCGTTCGCAAACATCCCCGGGTACCCGGATTACAATTCCGTCATCGTCTTGTTCAAACGGGATTGCGCTGCCCGAAAGCGTTTGGCAGGCAATCACCTGCCGGTCAAGAGCCGGGAGCTTCACTCGTTCGAACGCTTCGGGATCGAGAATGTGCACATAAACGATATTGTCTTTGTATGTAGCGCCATAGACGTCGTCAAGCGGTTGGAACGGGCCTCCCCGTGTACCATAAATGCTTTCCCCATGCGCGCTCATCCACTCGCCGATGCGCTTGAACAGCTGCACTTGATCCTCCGGGACGATGCCGTCTTGATCCGGCGTTACATTCAGCAGCGCATTGCCCCCGCGGACGAATACGTTCAGGATTAAGTCCATCACCTTCTCGAACGGCATCGCTTTATTGCCCGGCTGCCATGCCCACGATCCGCCGACACTGAAATTTTTCTCCCACGGGAACGGGATGATGCCGCCACGAATGTCGTGCGGACCTTCATCACAGCTGAAATCACCTTCCCAACCGGAACGTTCGTTAATGACGACTTTCGGGTTATGCGATCTGACCATGCGATTCAACTTCACCGGCTCCCATAGCCAAGCGCCGCCGGCATCCGACCCTTTGTGCGACAACCAAGATCCGTCATACCATAAAATATCGATCTGACCGTAGTTTGTCATGAGCTCCGCGACTTGATCATACAGCTGCTGTTTCATTCGCAGCGCGCTATCATACTGCTCCACCGGATCGAAATAGCCCGGAAACCGCCAATCCATCGGAGAGTAATAGACGCCGGCCCGAATCCCGTGCCGGTGTGCAGCTTCCGTGTATTCCCTGATAAAATCCCGCCCTGCCGACGCCTGCATCGTAGTGAAGCTTCGATAGCTGCCGGGACTATCCCAGAGGGCGAAGCCGTCATGATGGCGGGAAACCATCACCATATAATGCATTCCGGCGCTCTTCGCCAAAGCGACCCAGTTGTTCGCATCGAACGACTGCGGATGCAGCGACATCGCGATTTCCCGGTACGTCTCCTCCGGAATTTGTTCGTGGTGCATGACCCATTCGCCGCGTCCGAGAATCGAATACGCCCCCCAATGAACGAACATCCCCAGCTTGGCATCATGCCACCAAGCCCGGTCTTCCTCCCGCAGCTTCAAAGCTTCGTCTTTGATCCCGTCCGTGCTCTTGAAGCGGACATTGCTCTTCAACATGGACGCGAGCTCCGCTCCGCTCATCGCCGCAGGCTCGCCATTGGAGTAAGTTAAGCCCAATTTGGCGATTTTCCTCCGGTTGGCCTCATTCTGCATAAGCTTTTTGACCTCCTGCAGAGAGAACCAATACGTATCTTCCGGATTCGGCAGCTGCTGCTGGTACCGGTTAATGTGCGAAGCGGATGTCTCCAATTGTTCGACCGTAAGCGTATCCATCATACGTCGTGCCGTTTCCAGCTTTTGATCCGCCGTCTGCCCTTTGGCGGTCAGCTGTTCAATAAGCTCCATTTCTAAGTTAGATAGCACTGTCGGATCCTCCTGGTAACGAATACGCCTCCAAAATTTGCTGCACCTTCACCGGAAGGCCAGTCTCCATACTTCTCTCCATCGCCGTCAGCAGGGCAATCGTATGGATCCCTTCCATCAAATCCGGCTTCGGCGTATCTCCGCGATCCAGGCACTCCGCGAAATATTCGATATAATTCTGATACTCGCCGGCATGATGGCTTGCCCCTTCGAAACGGAAATAATACGGGAATTTCTCCTCGTACGAATGCGTAACCGGCTGCTCCGGCGGGAAGTGCGTATGGTACAGCAGCTTGGAGTATACGGCCCGGCTCGTTCCCTTCGTTCCCCTAAGCGTACAGCTGATCCCGGGATCCACATGCTTGATGGAAGGCTTCGTGTAAGAGCCCGACACTTGGGCGATCCGGCCTTCGGCGTCTTTCATGACGAATCTCATCGTATCCGGAACAGTCAGACCGTAAGCCTTGTTGCTGCTGCTGGAATGTCCGTACCCGAACACTTCCTCGATGTCCGGCAAATACCATTTGGCGAGATCGACGGCATGAATCATGAAATTGTACAGCCAGCTGAACCCTTTTTGACGGCTCCAATCCTTTTGCAGAAACCAGCGGGAATCCGATATGTAGTAGGTTTCCACCGTATCGACTTCGCCGTGGCGGCCCGCCAGAAAGTCGCTGCGCTGATGGATCATCGGCTCGAAAAAGCGCGAGCTCTGCCCGACAAACACCTGTTTGCCGGATGCTTTCCACACGTTGAGCAGCTCCTGGGCTTCATCAAGCGAGTGAAGCAGCGGCTTCGTTACAATCACGTGCTTGCCTGCTTCCAGCGCCATGCGAATATGCCGGCCGTGAAGCTGATCCGGGGTATAGATCGCGATAACTTCGATAGATGGATCATTCAGCATGTCCTCATAATGGAGCGTATACCTCGTAAATCCGAATTCTTCGCTGCGTGTCTTGCACATCTCTTCGTTAATGTCGCATACCTGGACTAATTCCCAACGATCACTTTGCAATGCGGCGGAAAGAATGCTGCGGCCCTCGCCGAGACCGATTACGCCAAGTCTGTATCTGCGGTTTGTTATCGCTTTCACATTGTGCTCTGCCAATCGCTCTGCTTCCTTCATGAAAGTAACACCGTTCCTTTCCTTCAGCTTCATCCAACTGGTGCGGCTCTGTACAGGATCAACTTTAGTGCAGAGAGGCCGTCTGCGTAAAGGAACAGTTCTTTGAGCGCACACCTTTCGGGGCTGCACCTGCTTGGCCGTCGTGGAATTCGTAGAGGAACAATAATTTTCGGGCACACGTTTTTTGGGAGACACGTATAAAAAAGGAGCTAAGCATACGAACGGCTTAACTCCTTTTTGCGAGCGAGAATAGGTTTTCAGCCAGCTATTTGCTGACGAGAAGGACTGATCTCAATTTCTCGGGTCTTTCGGGTCCTTTGGATCTTTCGGGTTCTTGGGGTCCTTTGGATCCTTAGGTTCTTTCACTTTCACATGTTGCGATTTTTTCGAATAAATCACTTGAGGCGCGCGCAGCTCTCCAGCCAGAACGGTTTCTCTAATGTCCTCGCCCAGATAGAAGCCCAGGTGCGGCGGCTGATTGTAAGCCGTATTTTGCCAAGCGATCCCGTTCCGGTAGACAGGGTCGTGCATCAATGTATAAAGTCTGTACTCCGTCGGAATCGTCGTACTGTAAATCCGCAGCTCCGAGCTGTCGGTCGTCGGCAGCAGTACCTCTTCCCGCCAGTCGCCAATGATATCCCCCTGCAGCGTCGGTGTGGCCTTCGTTCCGTTATTGCTGACTACACCGTCAAAGCTGCGTAACGTCTCCGCCTTTTTCGTACTCTGGTTATATTTCGTGATGGAAGTATTATCGAGCAGCTCCGTCAGTAAATCTCCATCCCACAATAGTGCGAAATTCACGGAAAGGCCTGCCGTTCGGAAGCTGTCGGCAACAACCTGACCTTGCACGTTGTATATGCCTCCGCCTGCGGCTGCATTGGAGCCTGCCGTTCCCCAAAATTCGTAACCGGCTCCGGATGTAATATTGGCCGCCAAACCGCGCCCCGTATCCACATAGCCGTTATAGGCCATCAAGGTTTCCCCGGTTGCCGCATCGTGGAGCTCCACGGATGCTACGGCCGGAACTTCATGAACGGCCATCACTTGAAGCCCTTCGCGCGCCGGATCGAATGCGCCGACATGAAGCGCGTCGCCATGCGATCCCTGCTCGCGCTGCATCTCGCCATCCATCGCGTACAGAATGGTGCCGTCTTGATCCAGCGTTAACGAACCTGCAATAATTTCATCATAACCGTCATTATCGACATCCGCCGTGGCCAAGTTATGGAACCCTAAGCCTCCGCCTCTTCCCGCCTGGGCGGAATCGAAGGTCCACTGCTCATGGAGCTTGCCGTGATCGAGATGATAAGCCACATAGGTCGTACGCTCATAATACCCCCGGCCGTATACGGCACTCGGGGTCACGCCATCTAAGTAAGCGAGCCCTGCAAGGAAGCGGTCGGAACGGTTATGCCACGTATCTCCCCAAGAGGCAACATCCCCTAACGGAAACGCATAATCGATCGTATCGATGACGTGGCCGTTTTTCCCATTGAAGATGGATATATACTCGGGACCGCCGAATATATGGCCGCTTTCATTCACCCATTTGCCATTGTCAGCAGCATTGCCGATAATACTTATCACTTTGCTGCTATCGAACTTGCCGTCAGTCGTCCCATAAACGGTCGTAGCGTCCGCCGTTTTGATCAAGAATTCGCTTCTGCCGTCCCCATCGAAATCAGCGATTAGAAATTGATGATAATGCGCGCCTGACGTCAGATTGAGTCCCATGTTCATGCGCCATAACAGGGTGCCATCCAATTTATACGCGTCGAAAATCGTTGGCCCCGTCATGCCGGTTTGCGAGCTGTCGATCGCATTGGAAGGATACCATTTGACGACAACCTCGAGTTCTCCGTCACCGTCCAAATCCCCAACGCCGGAGTCATTTACGCTATATGTGTAGCTGCCTGTAGCTGTAGTTCCTCCCTCCGGCTTTTGCATCGGAATGGACAAATAATCATGAGCCGAAGCTGTCGTGCTTTCTTTCGAATCCGATTTCCCTTGAACGAGCGTTTCCACTTTGTAGCTATCGCCCGGAACACCGGCTGTGTCCGTGAAGTTCGTGATCGACAGCGGTGCCGCATTCAATTTCTGTCCGTTGCGGTACAGATTGAAAGTTACGTCCTCCTGATATTCATCCGCCAGCAAACGCCAGCTTACGAAGATGCCATCCTCCGCTTTTAACGCAATAACCCCTCTATCCAACCAATCCGTTTGTCTAGCCGTGGTCGGCGGCGTGAGACGGTTATATACATAGTTCGTTGCAAACCGGTCAAAACCGTTCTCCAGACTCGCCGGCACTGCCAGCACGCCTTTGAACTCATAAACACCGGTTTGTTGGGCATTCCAAGGTTTCCCGACATTGATCCATTCGCTTACGGGTACATCCACTTTGCTATTGTTGGCAAGCGTTACTTTAACGGTAGACGGTAAACCGATGGAAGCGATGTCCGCCGATGTTTGACCGACATAAACCGTATGATACGGTAATTTATCCACCTTGGTAATTCGATTCTCCGGAATTGGCTGATGATAGACGCCGAAATTGTCCAGATACGTAGTCCAAGTAATATTGTTGCCGGATGTCCGCATGCCCACTAATTTGACCGAGGCGACAGAACCGTCAAACGCAACTCCATTCAACGACGAAGTATACGTTTGCGAGGTTCCGGTTGCTTGGTCAGTTAGCTTCAAAATGACAGCATTATTCTCAACGTCAAACAGAATGCCTGCCGAATACCACGTTTGGGGATTGGCAAAACTAGTGCTCGCCGCAGGCTGCTTGCCTGCAAAATATTGCAAAGGCGCATTATTCGTATTGTTCAAAGTAAACACCGTATTACCGGTGCTGTCGAGAACCCGGAGCTCACCGCCGTTTTCACTCGGGTTGCTGGCGTTTTTATCGTTCACCTTGCCCGGATACCAATCGAATTGGACAAGAATCTGGCTTCCTTTCACGGAAGTGTCGAAGTTTTTGGTCGCCACCCGACCTCCACTTTGATTCGTTTGGGTAAACTGCAACTTCGGCGTTGTGTTTCCAGCCAAATCATAGGTATTAATGGAAACGGTCGCATTAGCCGTTGCAAATCCCCAATTGACAGGTTCAAGCACTGCCGTATCGCCAAAATCGGTAGCATACACATTGTCGAGCATAATCCCATTGTTCCCGGCGACCGGATCAACAGCGGCCTCAGCTGCTGAAGCATACGCCCCATTCGGGAGGCATAGGAGACAGGCAAGCAGTACGGCAACGAATTTTCGCAAAGGTCTGCGCAATGGTCTGGTTGGTAACACGTTTTCATTTCACTCCTTCAGTTTGCGTAAAGTATGTACTTGGTACAGGCAGCCCTTACACTTTTCCTTATTGTCCACAATCTTGTAACCGTTTGCAATTCGAGAGAAGATCAAGCTGACTTACAGCAATTCCAGCAGATTACCATCCCCTTTGCTCATCATGTGAACTTCAACCTTGTTCTCCTGCGATCGTTACTTGGAAAACCGGCCGCTGCGTTAACTCTAGTACGGAAGGAGTGACTACGTCTATAGAACATTTTTTTGTGCTTGAGACTATATTGAATCGAGGTTTCTCGATCCATTTGCACAATTTTGAGCGCCTTTCTCTTTTTTTGATCTTCATTCGCCTCCACCTGTTTCGGGCACGGGAAAATAAAATTTTCACTAAGCGAACAAGCTAAGACCGTCTCTACATAAACAAGAAGGAGTGAAACACCGTGGACAAATCAAGAGCATTACAAATCGCCGCATCACCAGATATGGTGTATGTCACCTACAATGAAGTTCCCGTTTACATCCAAGCCATCGATGAGAAAAATGATACCGCGATGGTCTACTCCCTAGATGAGCAGGAACTGGAACAAGAAGTGCCCCTCATTAATCTAATAGAGCACTAGAAACGGCTTGAATTGACCCTGTCACAGAGGAACGAATACAATAGTTGTGATGTATTCAATTTTCTGTGAGAGGAACGAGCCTAATGCGCAACAAGGTTAGATGGACATTCGGAGCCCTGCTCGGCTTGGCTGGCTGCATGGCCGTCACCGTCTTCATCCAGAGTTCGGGAATGGATAAGAACAGCCGGCCGGTGACAGCGTCAGAGCAGGCTCTCTCCACATCCTTAGCCGCTTCTGCGCGGCCGCAAGTGCCGGACATCCTGGCGTATTGGAACAGCCAGGAGAAGAAAGCTCTGCAAGCCGGACACACGGAAGCGGCCTCTGCGTTCCGGAATCGGATTGCGGCCTATACCGCGGGGGTGCCTGCGGCCCCTCCATCTTCCGCGGCTTGGCCGGAGAGCCCGTCGCCTTCCAAGCAGATGGCGTTGTATCTCCGCACTCCCTCGCCGGCCAATTCCCCGGATGCCGCTTTGGCGAAATTCGAGCCGGAATCCGGCGTATATATCGGCATGCTGGGAGCAGATCGCAGAGTCGGCTATGACGTGACGAAGATTGAAGACGTCTACGGGCGCAGACATGCGCTGTACTTGGCCTACGTCGGCTGGCGCAAATTACAGACTGATACGAACACTTATTTCCCCGCCAGGACCGCCGATCGCGTCAAAGCATTAGGCGGTGCGCTTCAGATCGGCTGGGAACCGCGTTACGGCTTGGACGATGTGAAGGATGACGAGTATGTCCGCCGCTTCGCCCGCGAGGCCAAAGCTTCCGGCATTCCAATCTTTCTGCGTTATGCATCGGAAATGAACGGCGCTTGGGTGCCCTGGCATGGCGATCCTGAGACATATATAGAGAAATTCCGGCTTATTCACGATATTATGGCGGAGGAAGCGCCCAACGTGGCGATGGTCTGGTCTCCCAACTTCTCGCCGGCGAACACGATTGACGACTATTATCCGGGAGACGCCTATGTCGACTGGGTGGGTTTCTCCTTATACAATACACCGTTCTCATCCGGCCAAGAGAAGTTGGACAGCACCGTCATCGATACATTCGCACCGCTTTATGACCGTTACAGTCATAAACCGATTATGATTTCGGAAGGCGCTATCGCTCACACCTATTTGCCGACGAACCAAACGTACTGGAGCTGGGCCGAGGGCCAGTTGGGCTATATGTATGGTCTGCTGCCGAGATTGTTTCCCCAGGTTAAAGCGATCACCTATTTCAACTTCAGCCGCGCGCAGGCGGTGCGAACGAACGGCGACTATGTATACGACATCGGCGAGAATCCCTATATCGACGGGCTCTATCAAAGACTGATTGCATCGGACTGGTTTCTGAGCCAGGTCGATCCGGGCTCGGACCCGATCCAATACCGTTATACGCCCTATTCGGAACGTTCTTTGCCGGCCGGCAAACAAACCGTGCTGATGTATCCCAAGCTTGCGAATGAGCAAGGCGAACCTCCATTTGCCATCGCCCTATATCAAGGCAATCAACGGCTTGGCGTCAGTTATGAGGCCCCTTGGGAACTGGAGATCGACGTACCGCCTGATCTGGCGGCCGACCCATGGTATGCGGTTGCTTACAATGCCAAAATGGAAGTGACGTCAGTGTACTCAGTTCCTTAACAATCGTTGCCAGCATCATAGTTAGAATGAGACATGCAAATGGCAGCGGTTTTATACGTTTATGATGCTCGGGTGCCATGATTTCATGCGGGACGCCAATCGATTCATGGAATAAAAAAATATTTTCAAATGAATGTATAAACGTTCCTTTCCCTCCACATGATATGATTACACCAAGAAAAGGAGTGATTTTTTCCATGGCAAACAATAACACATTGGTTGTTCCACAAGCAAAAGCAGCTTTGAATCAATTGAAATTTGAAGTAGCACAACAACTGGGAGTTCCGCTTCAACCAAACGGGTACAATGGAAATCTCGCAACACGCGATGCTGGCTCTATTGGTGGTAACATTACGAAAAGATTGGTGCAAATCGCCGAGCAACAAATGCAAGGATTTCAACGTTAATTGATGAAATAAAGTCAAACAAAAAGACTCCAGTCACCTTCCCTCTCTGCGGTGATTGAAGTCTTTTTTATTGATAAAGACCGTTACTGCCAATAAATTGGCTATAACGGTCTTTATATGTTTAGAAGCGTTTTGCAGCTTCTTTCGCTTTTACGATTGCGTTTGCTTTAATTTCGCCGGCTTTGTCCGGAGCAGCTGCCATACCTTCAACGAAGAGGCCTTCGAAGCTAGGTACGCCGTGGAATTGCATGATTTTGGCCAAGTAGCTGTGACCGCTCTCGAAGCCTGCAGCAGGACCTTCGGAGTAAACGCCGCCGGATGCTTGGATGTGGAAAGCTTTCTTGTCTGTCAGCAAACCAACTGGACCTTCAGCTGTATATTTGAATGTTTTGCCGGCTGCGCAGATCGCATCTACGTATGCTTTCAATACTGGAGGGAACGAGAAGTTCCACATTGGAGAAACGTAAACGTACTTGTCAGCAGCTACATATTGATCTACGATTTGACCAAGACGGGCAACTTTCGCTTGCTCATCTGCTGTAAGCGTATCGAATGCAGCGCCGGATTGCAGTTTTCCCCAACCGCTGAATACGTCGGCATCGATTTGTGGGATGTTGGATTTGAAGAGGTCAACATGAATCACTTCGTCGCCTGGGTTGGCTTCCCGGTATGCTTCGATAAATTCCTTACCCACTGCCAAGCTAAAAGAAGTTTGTGGATCATTCGGATGTGCTGTAATGTAAAGTACTGTTGCCATGGTTTCACTCTCACATTCTGTAATTTTTTTTATTACAATTGCTATTACATCTTTTATTATAACTAATTTTTAATAAGTTGCAAGCTAAAAGTAATTAAAATACTTTTCAGACGATAATAAACTTCGGAACGAGCGATAAAAAAAGAGAACCTAACCGCGGGTTTCCCGTGGATCGGTTCTCTTCCTTCTATGTATGCAGCCTATTTCAGACCTAGCTTGGCTAGGTTGGCAAAGCTGAGCTCCAAGCTCTCGAACGGATTGCGCTCATAACAGTCGTCTTGTTCGACGGCAGCCCATTCGACGCCGATCTCCTGGCATGCTTGAATGATGCCTTGGAAATTCATATTGCCTTCCCCGATCTCGGCGAAGCGTTGAACCCGGTCCGGGGTTACAATCATGTCTTTGAAATGAACGACTTTCATGCGCCCGTCCATCTTGCGAATCCATTCGATCGGATCGGCGCCGCCGGCTTGTACCCAGTAGACATCCAACTCGAAATCGACCGATTCGGGGTCCGACATTTCGAATAAAATGTCCATGCCCGTTTTTCCGTCATATTTGGCGAACTCGAAATCATGGTTATGATAAATGAATTGCAAGCCGGCGCTTTTGAGCTGCCTTCCGAATTCGGAAGCTTGCTTGGCGAATGCCGCATACCCTTGGGAGCTCACGCGAAAATCCTGCGGCAGCCCGCCTAACCCGACATATTTGCAATTCCAGGCTCTATGCTTTTCGATCACTTGATCCATTTCGTTCAACAACTCATTGTAACCGACGTGCGTCGCGCAGATCGTCAAGCCTTCCTGCTCGGTAAGCGCTTTAAATTCGTGAATGTCGATGGGTCCCACACCGGAAGCTTGTACCGCGCTGTAGCCCATCTGCTTTACTTTTTTTAAGCTTTCACCGATGTCCTGCGGCGTTTTCAAATAACTGCGAAGCGTATACAATTGCGTGGCGATTCTCAATCCAATCACTCCATTCGTCAAATTATGAGTCACTACCTATATATAACACGGAATGGGAATATGAGCCATATCGCCAAACAAAATAGCGAAGATATGCAAGCTTCTGTTGAAAATTGAAAAAGCCGCTCCCCCATCTTCATGATGAGGAAAGCAGCCCGCCGTTACACTTTATTCTTGGAAATTCCGTTTAAGCTTGGCACATAGTCAGCAGCCGTGTTATTCGTTAACTCTTGCTTCTCTTCGAGGATGCTAGCGTCGTTCTGCTGATGGTTTTTAGAATCTGCACGGTTGTCTTCACGATCATACTCCAGATTTAATTGATCTTCATTTTTCGGCATAACTCTCACCTCCATCGTCCTCATATAGTATGAGATGGCGGCAAGCCTTTTATCCCGAATGAGAGCAATCTAGTCCCCAATATACGTATCCAGAAATGCATTGCGGAACTTCCCGTGCGGATCGCACTGCCGCAGCAGCTGCTGAAAGTCCGGCAGCTTCTCATAGCCAGCCTTCAATCGGGACGGCTCCATCGTAAACAGTTTGCCCCAATGCGGACGCGCTCCATAAGGCTCAAGCTGCTTCTCGATGAGTGGAAGCACGCTGCGCACGGCTTCCCACTGCGGCCGCCACGTGAAGTGAACCGCCACGGAATCCTGCAGATAGTTCGGACTCATCCACAGCTCGTCTTTGGCAATGGTACGTATTTCGGAGACGTAGAGAAGCGGTGCAATATGTTCGCGAATGGCATGAAGGGCTTGCAGCGCTTGATAAGCGGCTTGCCGCGGAACGAAGTATTCGCTTTGCAGCTCTTCACCGGCACTCGGTGTGAAAGCCATGCGAAAATGCGGCAAACGTTCGTGCCAAGGCCCTGGAACCCCCATCTGCTCGCTGCAATTTTCCCCTGAATAGCCAGGTACCGGATGCCGCGGGGAGGCTGCCAAGCGTGCGCCGTAAAATTCGGGTGCCGGAGCGGTTCCAGCGGAAACTCCATCCGGCAGCTTGCTTTTCACCCATACCTGATTCACATTCTCACTCTTCCAATCGGTAAACAAGCTGACGCTATAAGCGCTTGAGAAAATGTCGTCCAAATGCCGTTCAAGCTGAGCGAACGGCAAGTCGTCGTACACATATTGACTCACTTCGAACGACGGTATGATGTTCAACGTCATCTGGATGACGACGCCTAACCCGCCAAGTCCGACGACCGCACCTGCGAGATTTTGTTTATCGGCTGAGAATACAGCCTTTTCCCCGTTCCACAGAACGATCTCCATACCATCGACGATCGTGGCCAAATTCCCGTTGCGATCGCCTGAGCCGTGCGTAGCCGTAGCGCAGGCGCCACTCACGGAAATATGCGGCAGCGACGCCAGGTTGTGCAGCGCATATCCATGCTGGTACAGGTACTCGCACAATTCACCATAGCGGATTCCGGCTTGAACCGTTACCTGATGACGAACCGGATCCAGAGCAATCACTTGATTCAAATGTTGAAGCGAAATATGGTCTTCCGTCGTGTCGGCAATATGATTGAAAGAATGCCGCGTACCGAGCACTTTCACCTTTTTGCTGCTTGCCACGATTTCTTGGACTTGCTCCACGATGACGGGCGTATGAAGCGCTGAAGCGCTATACTTGTAATTACCGGCCCAGTTCAAGCTCTGTTTCATAGATACACTCTCCTATTCGTGTGCATTTATTGGCTGCTTGTTTCTATTAAGCGATGCTTGTACCACTTCTCGCCGCGGTAACGCCACAGGAAGACCGCTCCGCGCACGCCCCACTCCAACTGCATGGCGGCCCATACGCCGATCACGCCGAAGCCCAGCATAATGCCGAAAACATAACCGAGCACGACCCGGAACAACCACATCGTCAGCATCGAGGCGATCGAAGTGAAGCGCGAATCTCCTGCAGCCCGCAGTGCGCCGGGAAGCAGGAAGCTGATGGACCATAGCGGAATCTGCGCCAGCATATTGACTATCATGATGAGATACAGGTCGTCCATAATTTCGGCCGGCGGCTGGAACAGGGAGACCAGCGGGTTGAAGAACGGAAGCAAAATAAGTCCCGTCACGAGAAGGGAGCCGGATGACAACCATAGGAAAGTTCTCGTGAACTTGCGGGCATCTTCGATATTCCGCCTTCCAATGCATTGTCCGACAACCGTAACTAAGGCTGTGGAAAAAGCGATGGCGGGAATTTGCAGGAACATGGCGAGAACGGAACTGATCGCATTGGTCGCAATGGCGTACGTTCCCAGGCTGACGATGTAGATTTGGGTCAACATCTTCCCGCCGTTAAAGAAGAGTTGTTCCGCGGCAAAAGGCAGCCCGATGAACATGATCTTCTTGATCATCGCGAAGTTCCACTCCAGCAAATCCTGCAGTCGAAGCCGCAGACTGGCATCCATGCGAAGCAGGTAGAACAACGCGCACACCGCCGCTGTATAGCGGGAAATGTTCACGGCCACGCTTAAGCCCATAACGCCCATCTCCATGAAATGCACGAATACGACATTCAGCAATACATAGGACATGTTCATGATCAAAGACAACCCGAGAGTGACCCTCGTTCGTCCGATCCCTCTCAGCGCGCCGCTAACCGCTTCCTTGAAGGCGATGCCAAGATAAGACACGGCGCTTCCCACCAAGTAAGTGCCGGCATAGTCGAACACTTCGGGTTCCGCCGTACCGAAGAGAAACTTCAGGATCGGATGGTAGAACACCAGCACGAGCAGACTGATCGCAAGAGCAACGATCGTCGCCGTACTGAGCGATGCTGCAGCTGCCTTGGAAACCATTTTATCGTTCCCGCTGCCTTTGTACTGCGCGACCACGACCGTACCTCCGGTCGCTAAGGCGACGAAGACGTTCACCAGGAACATATTCAGGGAATCGACCATACTGACCGCTGAGATCGCCGCAACCCCCGATGAGCTGATCATCGCGGTATTCACCAGGCTTAAGCCTACCAAGAATGCTTGGTCGATGAGAATCGGGAGCAGCAGCGAGACGACCTGCCGGTAATCGATTGATTCTCCTGACAGATACTTGTCCATCATGGCATGGCATCGAGCTCTAAATCGTTTCGGAATCATGTTGTGTCATATCCTCTCCGCGAAAAACGTTCGAAGTCGCCGCCGCTGCGGGAACACGTTCATCCTGTTATCGATCTCGTCCGTATGTAGGATTCATCCCCTACTTTACCATAGATTAGAGACATGTAGTTTACTAAAATTTCATACGACCAAAAAACCCGGGAATCTTGGTCCCGGGTTCCATGATCGCGGATTCTTGATCCGTTGATGCCGTGCAAGCAGCCGCGGCCCCCTCTCTCCACCGTCAGCCGTTCTCGAATTTCGCGGGATAGCTCGCACCGAAAGGCGCATCCGGCCGCGTGAATGGGCCCATCAGGTATTGCCGTGTCGGCGTCGTGGCGTCCAGGAACGCTTGATCGTTCTCGAAGCGGTCGGAGCAGCGAACCCATGGCGGACTATAAATATAGTGCATCGTATAACGGTCGTAATCGCCGTCATGCGCGAATGTCCGGTGCCATACCGCATTATGGAAGAATAGAACGGATCCCGCCGGCGCACAGATCACATGCCCGATCGGAACATCTTCCCTGGCGGAGCGAATGGCGGCAGGCAGCTGCACTTGGCTTCGGTGACTCCCGGGGATCATTTCCATATTGCCTGTTCGGGGGAGCGTCTGGTCCGTAAGCAAATAGGACGCGCGTAGTTGAATAAGCGGAATCGGATAGCCCAGCTTATTGAAGTCGTACGCACCGGAACCGTCCTGATGCCAGCCGCCTACGCCGCCGTAAGCAGGCTGTTTCGTACACCAGGCGGATTGCAGGATGAACCGGTCGCCGTACAGCGCCCTGACTTTGGGGAGTATCGCCGGATGGTCGATCAATTGCTCCAGTGCCGGCTCCGTTTCGTAGCCTCTGCCAATTTGGGCCCAGCCCGTCGTACCGGCCTTTTCATGCAAGCGGATGGAAGCTTCCAGACATTCGTGCACCTCATCTTTCGAGAGTACGTCCGGAATCATCAAGTAACCCCAAGATTCAAACATAAAGCGGTCGAGTTCCGACCATTCGCCTGGATTGGATATCGGATTCAATCTAGTTCCCCTCCCTGTTCTCGCATCGCACGCTTAGCCAAGAACTGCGCAGGCGCCGGTAGATTTCCCCGCGACCAGCGTGGACTTGACAATCCGCCGGACTGGATCCGGCAGCTTCTCTTTGCTGGTGAGCAGCTGCAGCAGGAGCTCAGCCGCTTGGGCGCCGATGTGCTCCTCATGCTGATCGATATGGGTGAATGCCGGCGTGTCGTCCAGTGCCGACGACGGATTGTCGTACGTTATAATCGAAATGTCGCGCGGGACGTCCACGCCTGATTTGCGGCATAGATCGGCTGCATACAAGCCCAACCGCAAATTCAAAGTAATGAATGCCGTCGCTTGGCTTGTTCGGATGAATTCGTACAGCGGATGCTTGTGGTAAGGTATATGAGGATCCGCCGCTTGAACATCGGCCATGATCAATGCCGGATTAATCATCGAGCCTTTCTGTTTCAGCGCCTCCATATACCCGCGAATCCGCTCGTCGACCGTAATCGTGCTTGCCGGAATATCCGAGCAGATGGCAATATCCCGGTGCCCAAGCTCCCATAGATGGTTGACGGCCATTTGTGCGCTCATCCGATTATCGGAGCAGACACAATGGGTTTCAAATCCCGGCAAATAGCGGTCGATG
The DNA here is from genome assembly GCF_031456485.1 of Bacillus sp. 3255. Taxonomy (NCBI): domain Bacteria; kingdom Bacillati; phylum Bacillota; class Bacilli; order Caryophanales; family Bacillaceae; genus Bacillus; species Bacillus sp. 3255. The sequence goes on along the minus strand of NZ_JAVDUS010000004.1, from coordinate 284,041 downwards.
AGCACGAAGGGGAAATCGCGCAATTTCAGCAGCAAAATTTCCTCATTGTACGTTTCCGCATCAATCGGGAAGATGAATAGGCCGACAGCCCCTTGTTGAGTCAACTCTTGAATGGCTTCCTTCTCGCGTTCCTTGCAATTGTGGGTCAGCACGATCGATACATAGTAATCTGTTCCTTCCAAGGCTGTATAGATGCCTTTCAACAACCGAATTGCGAAGAAATCCTCGAGCAACGGAAGCACGAGACCGATCATCTTGCGGGAAGAGGAGCGGTCGCTGCGCTCTTTCCCTCGCGGCTGCTCAGCCGGCACGCCTACCGGATCTTCCGCAAGCTTCTCCACAATGTCAGGACTAACGAAGCTGCCACGCCCTGGAATGCGGTAGATCCAGCCGTCTTGGGCCAGCTTCGTGAGCGCGTTGGATACCGTCATCCGGCTGACGCCGAACTGCTCCATCAACTGCTTCTCCGTCGGAAATTTATCGTTCTTCGCAATGGCGCCGGAATAAATCAGCTGCTTGAAATGTTCCTGTATTTGCAAATATAACGGCTGCCGTTCATCCGTTCTGGGTGAAACCCGCAGTCTGCTCATTGAACTCCCCCTCAGAAGGGCTCGATGCCACACTTTCCCATGCCGCATCCATATCCCTGATTAAGTCATCCGGATCCTCCGCGCCGATATACAGCCGAACCAGCGTACAAGGGGATGAATCAAGGTGATGGTGGGCGTTGACGGTTACCAAACTTTCGAAGCCGCCCCAGCTGGGACCGATTCGAAAATAGCGCAGCCGGTCGGCCCAAGCCCGCAGCCTATGCAGCGGCTCCTGGGATTCGAAGGAGAACAACCCGCCGACCCCGGACATCTGCGCGCGGGCCAGCTCATACTGAGGATAGCTGGCTAATCCCGGATAGTTCAGCTTGCTGACATACGGCTGCCTGCTCAGATGCTCGGCGACCTTGAGACCGCTTGCTTCATGCCGCTGCATGCGAAGCGGCAGCGTCCGCAGTCCGCGAGTCACCAATGCCGCTGTCTGGGGCGTCATAATGCCGCCGAACAGCATATATTCTTGCGTCATGAGCGGCTCCATCAATCGTCTCGATCCGACGACAACGCCGCCGACGCAATCGCTGTGCCCGGAAATATATTTCGTAATGGAATGTACGACAAGTCCGACCCCCATCGTTAGCGGATTCTGGAAGCACGGCGTCGCCCATGAGTTGTCGAGAATCGTTTCTGCGCCGATGCTTTGCGCCAGCTCCGTGCAGCTTGCAATATCCTGCAGCTCGAACATCATGCTGGTCGGACTTTCCAAATAGAGCAGCTTGGTGTTCGGACGTACAGCTTGCTCCCAATGACTGCGCAATCGCCCGTCCACGAACGTGGTTTCGATGCCAAACTTCCGCAAATAGCCCCCTAGCAATTCTCTTGTCGGCCCATAGGCTTGATGCGTGCAAATGACATGATCCCCCTGCCGGACAATGGACATAATTGCCGCCGATATCGCCGCCATCCCGGAGGCAAAGCATTTGGCCCTCTCCCCCTGCTCCATCTCCGCAAGCTTATCCTCCAGGTAGCGGACGGTTGGATTGTTGCCTCTGGAATACACATAGTTCTCCTGTTCGTCCTGTCTGGCTTGATTGAACTGGTCGTATGTATCGAACGAAAACAGACTCGTCTGGTACACCGGCATACTGATCGCCCCGTGATGGCGGTCATCGTGCGCATCATGCGCCACCAGCGTATGCAGCTTATTGGGAGTACTCATCAGCCTTTCACCGCCCCTTGAGTTAATCCTTCTACAATGAATCGCTGTGCAAGTGCAAACAGCAGAATCGTCGGAAGAACCGACAGCACCGTTCCGGCTGACATCGAGCCCCAATCGACGTTAAACTTAAGAATGAATGAGTTCATGGCGACCGGCAGCGTCTTTAACGATTCGTTATCGATAAACATGACGGCCAAGAACAGCTCGTTCCAATTCTGGACGAAGGCGAAAATGAACATGGAGGAGATGCCCGGCAGCATAATCGGTATAATGACCCGCATGAGCGCAGACAGCTGCGAACAACCGTCAATTAACGCGGCTTCTTCCAAATTGGAAGGAATTCGCTGGAAAAATCCTCTCAGCATGATCGTAGAGAACGGGATCAAGCTCACTGTATACATAAGGATCAGAGAAATCCGGTGATTAAGCAGATGCATATTCGACATCAACATATACAGCGGCGCCAGGGCGATGAAGCCGGGAAGCATTTGGGTCACGAAGAAGCCCAGCATGATTTGCTTATGCCCCCGGAATTGAAACCGCGCGAGCACATAGGCGCTGCATATGGCAATAACGATGACAATGAGCGCGGATGTAATGGAAACGAGCAGACTGTTGGCGATATACACATTGAATTTGGATACTTTAAAAATATTGATATAATTTTGCAAAGTGAATTGCTCAGGCCAGTAATGCAGGGGGAAGCTGAAAATTTCCTTTTGCGGCTTGAACGAGGTGATGACGATCCAATAGAGCGGGAAGACCATGATGAGGAAGTAGAAAGCGAGAAAAACGGCCTTCACGATCCGGTATCCGTAATTTCGTTTCATCAAAAGTCACCTACCTTCTCCGCTTTGGTCACCATCAAATAGAACAAGGTATACAAGAACAACAGGATGATCATGATGACACCGACCGCCGATGCCGACCCGTAATCTCCATCGTAAATCACTTTGTTCAGCATCAATGAGGATAAAATATGCGTTGCTCCGCCAGGCCCCCCGTTCGTCATCCCGTAAATGAGCGTCGGATCGTTGAAGATCCAAATGACTCGCAGCAGCGTTGTTGCAATGATCGTAGGCATAATATACGGTATCGTCACATAGAGGAGCTTGCGTAAGCCGTTCGCTCCGTCGATACTGGCCGCTTCGTAGAGCTCGGAAGGAATGGATTGCAAGGAAGCCAGCAGCATGATCGTGAAGAAAGCAATGCCATACCAGACATTGGCGACAATGACCGAGCCCATCGCCCACTGCGGGTCCGACAGAAACCCGATCCGTTCTTCGATCACGCCAAGGCGCAGCAATAGATCATTAATGACGCCGATTTGCGAGTTAAACATCCATTTCCAGATCAGACCGATGAGAAATCCCGACAATGCCCATGGGTAGAAAATAAACCCCTGATAGACGCCGCGACCCCAGAACCGCTTGTTCAAGAACAGAGCCAGAATGAACCCTAGCAGAAACTGAAAAATGAGCGAAAAAAATACCCAATAAGCGGTATTCTTCAAAGCGCCGATGAATTGATGGTCGCGGAACGCATCAACGAAATTTTGCAGCCCAACGAAATGAATTTGCTTCAGATTGAACAGCTTGTAATTCTGGAAAGCCATAACCACACCCTTAATGAAGGGATAGTAGGTGAAGATGAGAACAAGCAGCAGTGCGGGCAGCAAGCTGGAGAGAATGAATTTTTGCCGGGCATTCACACGAAGGCACCTCCCGATTATGAAAATAGCAGCAGGCGATGAACGCCCGCCGCTCCGCACAACATTATTTCATTCCAGCTTTTTGATCCAGCCAGAATTTATCCCATTCCTTCAGGAGATCATCCGCATTCTTCTTATCCAATAAGTAGGATTGCTGCCCTTTCATGCTCAATTCTCCCCAGCTTCCATTGCCGGGATATTTGAATGGCGGCGTGAAATTAACGAACGTATCCGCCTTCGCGGTCATGTCCAGCAGCGTCTTGTACGGGCCCGTTTGGAAGAACGTATCGGCCGTTGCGGACGTATGAATCGGGATCGTGCCGATTTGTTTGGAGAACTCGGTATTTTCCTTCGGACTGGAGAGGAACGAGATCAGCTTCCAAGCTTCATTTTTGTTCTTGGAATTCGCCGTGATTCCCCAACCGGCAGCGCCGGTGCTGACCAGCGACTTGCCGTTAGGCCCGAGCGGCATCGGTGCCGTCTCTAATGTTTTCGGATCCATTTTGTCCTGCAGCACCTTGATGACGTCGGGATCCTGCAGCAAAATGCCGGTTACACCGGACGTGAAAGCTTGAACTTGATCCTGGAAGCCCCAGTTGATGGAGTCCGGAGGCGAAGCTTCCTTATACAGCTTCTTATACAGCTCTAATGCTTGTTTGGCTTCCGCCGTGCTGTAAACTGACTTCCCGTCCTTCGTAAACGGCGCGTCATCGAGATTCATCACTTTATCGTTATAATCGTAGATCATGTGATCGAAATTGCCGTTCGCTCCGGAGCCGCCCCGGAACGAGAAGCCGTACCGGTTCATCTTCGGATCGGTCAGTTTCACCGCAGAATCCACGAGTTCTTGCCACGTCTTCGGAGCGGTCAGACCTTTGGCGTCAAACCAGTCCTTCCGGTAAAACATCTGGCGTTGATACAGCGCATTGGCGATAAAATATAGCTTCCCATTGTTGGAGCCGACGATTTTGGATGTACCGGAAAGCGTTTTGCTGTCCGCCCAACTGGTAGCGAATGTATCCAGCGGCTCCAAGTATCCATTATTGACATACTCCGCGATGTTCAGGTCCCTTACCTCCAGAATATCGAGCTCCTGCTTGGCGGCGAGCATCGTTCTGATCTTATTGTCCGCCTGATCGAAGGGAGGCGAGATGAGCTCCACCTTAATATTCGGATTTTCCTTCTGGAACCTGCCGATGGCATCTTGAAGCAGCTTCGTGCGCTCCGGACTTGTCAAGCTTTCTATCATCTGCAGCGTCACCTGCTTGGCCGGCTCCGCGCTCTTGCTCGGTTCACCGGATGCCGCCGGACTTCCCCCGGCAGGCGTTGAACTCGCGGAGCTGGTGTTGTCGCTTCCGCTGCACCCCGCTAACGTCCCCAATAACATGACTCCGGCTAGCACCGTTGTCCACCCTTTGACCTCGATTGCCCCCATATGTACGCCCTCCTCCATATTGTCATATTCAACTATATTGTCTTAATTCATCAGATATGTCTTATAACTTAAAGCCAATCTGCGGCCCTGCAGCTGCTTAACTGCACCAAAAAACCGTCAGGCTAATCTGACGGCTGAAGTTCTGAGTATCCAGTTTTAGCGGCTTACGGCTTTTCGTTCTCGTTGTATTCGAAATTTCATATAAATCTAGCGATTAATGATGAAAATGGATGATTGTATTTGAAATTTCGAATATACATCAGCTTTTATCCTGCATTACCAGTTATTCTATTCGAAAAATCATACACATGTAGTCTCAACACCCGCACGCAAAAACCCCTCCCAAAGATTGAAGGGGTCATCTATATCTAGAAGGATTGCACCACTTTACTCCGGATATGTCTCTCTTAGAAACCGAATGGATTGTCGGATTAACTCACGCAATACTTGCACATCAATATCAGCTATCAACACGGATCACAATTTTACCCAGCGGCAAGCCTTCGCCAAAAAATTGGAGTGCCTCCCTCACTTCGCCGAGCGGGTAATGCCGATCGATCACCGGTACGACTTGACCGGATTCAAATAGCTTTTTCATATATTCCTGGTCTCTACGATCGGGTTTGTGGGCTAGTATTCCCATTTTCTTGCTTCCGCACATGGAGATCAAGGGTCCAAGGAGCATCACTTGGACTATGCGGCTCATCGAACCACCGATCATGACATACGTTCCCGATGGGCTTAACGCCCGCTTGTAGTCCCAAATTGACCGGTAACCCGCAACATCCAAAATAAGATCGTAACAAAGGCCATTGCGTGTAAAATCCTCCGTCATATAATCGATGACATGATCGGCGCCGAGCGAGCGCAGAATATCCAGCTTCCTCGCCTTATCCACACCGGTCACTTCAGCCCCGAATGACTTGGCAATCTGCACCGCGAACGTGCCTACACCGCCGCCTGCGCCGTTAATTAATACTTTCATCCCGGATTGAAGCAACCCTTTCTTGCGCAACCCCTGCAGCGCCAGTACCGCCGCTTGCGGTACGGCCGCAATCTCCTCGAACGACATATGGGCCGGCTTCAACGTCAAACTGTTTTCACGTGCGCAGACGTACTCCGCGAATCCGCCCCAACCGCAGCCGGAAATATCGCCGAATACGTCGTCACCCGGCTTTAACTGCGTGACGTCCTTACCCACCGCTACCACGCGGCCCGCAACATCGGCGCCTAGAATTGGGTATCTCGGCTTCCGAAGCCCTCCTAGCCGCACGAGGAACGGTTTCCCTCTCAAGAGATCCCAATCCCACGAATTGATAGAGGAGGCATGCACTCTTATCAGTACTTCATCGTTCTTGGGTGTTGGCCGCTCAACGTCTTGAAGCTTCAGCTCCGCAGTCGTTCCGTATTTGCTGTAGACGATCGCTTTCAATCCACGTTACCTCCTTCGCCAGTTCGGATTGAACCGGAACAGTTTGGCTGGCCGATGTCCTGCATCTTTCGTCAATTGATTCGTCTCCACGACCATGTCGGCGATCTTCCGCCGGAAAGCCGCCGACAGCAGTTCTTTGCCAAGCATAACCTCATACACCTGCTGCAGCTCGGATAGCGTGAATAATTCCGGCATCAAGTGAAACGCGATATCCGTATACTCGATCTTGTTCCTGAGCCGCTCAATGGCATATTGGATCATCTCGGCATGATCGAAGGCGATTCCGTCCGATGCGGTCACGATCCTCTCTTCCTTCACCGATCTGCCGGTGTATTGCTCGATGAGCCGGATTGAGGCTCCGAGCGATGCTTCCTCGTTCGCCAGCGTAAGCTGAACCACTTTCTCGAAAACCACGCTGTTCTCCGCCATCGTCTTCTTCTCTTCGAGTACGCGGTACGTTACGTTGAACCATTTGGCATCCGCCGCGTCGTCTCCAGCTCTCACCTCTAGAGAAGTTGAATCGGCCAAAGCCATGTAAGAACAGCTGATCACCCGCGTGCGGGGATCCCGGTTCACATCTCCCCAAGTGTAGAGCTGTTCCAGATACACCTCGTCGATATTCGTTTCGGATTTCAGCTCCCGCATGGCGGCCTCTTCAAGACTCTCCTGACCGGTTACGAAGCCTCCCGGCAGTGCCCATTGACCCATATACGGATGGACCCCTCTTTTGACTAATAGCAGTTTCAACGATTTTTCAGGCAGCCTGCGATAATTTTCCTTCTCTTCATCGACAACGGTGAAAATTAACATATCCACGGTTACCGACGGCCGTTCGTATATGCTCGCATCGTACTTTTGCAGAAACTCCGCTTCCGTAAAACCTTCTTTGTCTCGAATCTGCTCTTCATTCATTGAAAATCACCTGTTTTGATTATATTTGATTGTTACGAACAATATGTTATTAAGATCTTGTTATTATCATTAAACCGTTCAAACACGGGTTTGTCAAGATGCGCATGATGAGCTTACTTACCGGCTCGACTCCGCTCACCGTCTTCGGATGAGCCTCTTCCCCGTCTAAAGTCCGGCTTCCATAACCGTCACAGGTCCGTTCTCGCGAACGTCCGGTAGAGCTACAATAAAGACATGAAATCCGATATTCATTCCAATCCAATACTTCGTCAACATAGAGAGGAGCAACATCACATGAACAAATTATTTCGTTCAAGAACAGACAGCAAATTAACAGGACTTTGCGGAGGCGTCGCGGAGTGGCTCGGATTAAACGCAACCCTGATCCGCTTGCTGGTAATTATCGCCGCGTTTTGCAGCTTCGGTACGGTAGTACTCGTTTATATCATCGGCTGTCTGCTGGTCCCTAAAGCGCCGCATGACCATTTTGATGTCATACCGCCGTATCACAACTAATTGGGTTTCAACAGTAAGCCGCCAGTGAGATACTGGCGGCTTTTGTTATGTACGAAAGTAACCTGAAAAGACCGCTAAGGTCATATCATGTAAAGATTCATTTATTTTGCACGGAAGCGGCAGGAGGTGTACGTATGCCTGTTTGGCATGAACTCGACCAAGAAATCCGGCGCTTAACCGGTATGCTGGAGAGGTTACAGGAGCAAGACGGTACATGGCGGTTTTGCTTCGAAAACAGCTTGTTAACCGATGCCTATCTGATCATCGTCCTTCGGACGCTGGAGCTGCCGCAAGAGGAGCTGATTCAGCAGCTGCATGACCGGATTGCTGCCGAGCAGAGGGAGAACGGCGCTTGGAGCGTCTACCGGGATGAAGCCGAAGGCAATCTCGATGCTACCGTCAATGCTTACTTCGCCATGCTGTATTCGGGCTACAGTCATAGATCCGACGAAGCCATGATCAAGGCGGAGCGTTTTATTAAGAGCAACGGCGGGCTCAACAATGTGCGAACGGTATTGACGAAGGTGTTCCTGGCTGCCGCGGGGCAGTATGCATGGCCCTCTACGCTCATGATACCGCTGGAATTTTTACTGCTCCCTCCTTCCTCGCCGATCAGCTTCTACGATTTCTCCGGTTTTGCCCGCGTTCACTTTGCGCCCATTCTGATCATGGCCGACCGTCAATTCGTCCGAACTACTGCCGCGACGCCGGACTTGGCGCATTTGTACACGAACCCGAAGTCCTCGAAGCCGCAAGAGCTGCGCCCCGCCACCCGCGATCGGCAATTAACCCGCGGATTCCAAGAGCTGCTCGCCGGCTTGCAGACCGGCATCAAGCAGCTGGCGGGCTTACCGGAGCAGCTGCATAAACGGGCCGTTCAAGCAGCCGAATCCTATATGCTCGAGCGGATTGAAGCGGACGGGACGCTGTACAGCTACGCAACGAGCACGCTACTTATGATATTGGCGTTATCATCGCTAGGCTATGATAGACATCATCCCGTCATCGATGCTGCCGTGCGGGGATTATTCACCATGCTGTGGGAGTTCGACGGGAAAACGCACTTGCAGAACTCCCCATCCACGATCTGGGATACCGCCTTGCTGGCCGCCGCACTGCAGCAAGCGGATCCGGATCATCCTGCCGTGAGCAAAGCCATCCATTACTTGCTGGGGATGCAGCATGATAAATTCGGCGATTGGAGCCTTCATGTCGTGAATCCGGTGCCGGGAGGTTGGGGCTTCTCCGAGTCCAATACGATCAACCCTGATGTCGACGACACGACAGCTGCACTGCGTTCGATTCGTGCAGCGGCGCTGAAAGATCCGGTCTATCTGGATGCATGGAACCGCGGACTGAATTGGGTGCTGGCGATGCAGAACAAGGACGGCGGCTGGCCGGCTTTCGAGCGCGGGGTCACCAATCGGCTGCTGACCTTATTCCCGATTGACGGAGCTTCGGCAGCAGCCATTGATCCTTCCACGGCGGATCTAACGGGAAGAACGTTGGAGTTCCTGGGAGCTACGGCAGGACTGGATATGCGGACAGCCAGCGTCCGCAGAGGCGCGGAGTGGCTGTTCGCGAATCAGGAAGAGAACGGATCCTGGTACGGCCGCTGGGGAATATGCTACATCTACGGCACGTGGGCGGCATTGACCGGCCTTATGGCCGTTCGGGCGGATCCGCACCATCCTGCCTTAAGGAAAGCAGCCGATTGGCTGCTGCATATTCAGAATGAAGACGGCGGCTGGGGCGAATCCTGCATGAGCGACAGCGTCAAGATGTATCTTCCGCTTGGTTCGAGTACGCCGTCACAGACCGCTTGGGCGCTCGATGCGCTCATTGCCGTCAGCCCCGAACCGCTGCCGGCTATTGATAAAGGCATCCGAAGTCTCCTCAGGCAGATGCATGCCAATGACTGGACGACCCGCTATCCGACAGGTGCGGGGCTGCCCGGGAGCTTCTATTCCAACTATCATAGCTACCGGTATATTTGGCCGTTCTTCGCCTTGAACCACTATGTAAGGAAATATGGGACTGTAAAATGAACAATACATACCAGACAGTCGTCAAACAAAAGGCACCATGCTAAACGAAGGAGCATAGACATGAAGACATTTCTGAAAAAGCTGCTGCATTGGACGTCATTTCTCGAACAATTGGAGACCTGTTTGGAGGCCAAGGCGTTGAAATGGAAGAAGCGAATCAATCCTGTGACGAATCGCATCGGGTTCGGCATCTATTTCTACAAACATATCACCGTCAATCTTAATCGCTTGAATAAGGAGATCATCGAAATTGCCCGCGACCGCGTCCATCTCGCGAATCATAGCGCCCCGATGTTTCCAAGCTTCGTGTCCGTCGTTGACGGCATCCATACAACAATGTTTGCCAAACTGCCCAATCATGTCGTTACGCACATTATTTCGCTGGTGAAACGGCTCCCCGGCTTCAAAGAGCTGCAAGATTTGGCACGCACTTACGGGTACAGCTGTGAGCTGCGCTACAATCAGGGCAAGGTGTTCTTCGGCTCGCTGCAAATCCATTTTATCCAAATCGACAAGTTCGCTTCGAGATGTCCGGCATAACGAAAGAAGAGGCTGCCCAACTAGGGTGGCCTCTTCTCTCGTTTATTCCTGCGCCGGCTTCGTATCTTGCTTCCGCCGCTTCATTACATTATTCACTAAATTTTGCGTAGCGTCTGGGGTGGATTGATATACATTTTCAATAGCATTTTGCACATAATTAGTTGCAGATTGCACTCCGTTTTGAAACATGCTCGTTTTATTCGCGACAACGTTGTTCTTGTTATTTGACTCAGCGGACATTGCTCCCTACACCTCGCATTCTCCAATATGCGGATTAATCTCCCTATATCGGACGGATTTTATTCAAATCCTTTAGCGGTTCTGAAAGGTCCGCTTCATAAATGCGAGGCTGAGCGGCAGCTCGGTATCGGGGTCACGGACCGTGCATTCCGCCGAGATCATCCCGGTATATCCCGAGTCCGCAAGCGCTTTGGCGAACTGATCGTACGGATATGCACCTGATCCCGGCGTGAAACGTCCGGTATCCGCGATGTGAATATGCTGCAGCCAGGCCTGATTCTCCACCAGTGTCAGAAGCGGTTCGGCCTCTTCATCCATATGATAGAAATCAGCCAGTACCCGAATGGCAGGATGATTGCATTGCCGGGCGAATGACACTGCCTCCGTTACGCTATTAATGAAATTGGACTCCTTCATGTTGAGAGGCTCGATTGCCAGCGTAACCCCGTTGCCGGTGAACTCTTGGCCGATGAGCTCGAGCAGTTGAAGGAATTGCTCTTCGGCACGGCTGCGTTCCCACTGTTCGGGGATGGACCGTGATTTGCCGCTTCCAAGTACAATGGTCTTGGCTCCAATCCGGTGCAGTGCGCTAGCAGCTTTGTTAACGTAGCGCCGGATCCGCTCTTGATCTGCTTCTGGTCCTACGACTTTCAAATCGCCTGGGAAGAAAATATTAAAAGCGCTTACAGGAAGCGGACTGTCCAAATACATCGGCAGCTTGGCGGCAAATTCCTGCTCGTTCTCAAGACTCAAAGGAGCCAGCGCACATTCAATATAATCAAAGCCCAATTCATGAAGTTTTCCTGCGTCCCCAATGCTGCTGCACCATCCAAATGAGTACATGCCTGCTCAACCCTCTCTCCCCTGGTTTCAACTGCTCCAAACGCTTACACTACTAAGACGCTCGGAGGTGGGAAAAGTTGCTAGGTCTGTACAAGCTACTTTTGTACAAGTTCAAAATCGTCAAACACCGCCCAGTTATTGGCGTTCGCATCGCTCCATATGCCAACCTCGATCTGGCCGTTCGTCACTTGAATATTGTCGATCGAATATTTCGTATAGTTCGTGACGGGACTGCTCCCGATCACGGCGTCAAGTTCAGCGGCCCCGTAGTTTTTGGCGAACAGCTGGAGCGCATTGTGCCCGCCGCCGGAGCGTACCCATACGCTGACGGTGTACAGTCCGTTTGGCACTGTTGTTACTTGTGAAGTGATTTGCTTATAGCTGCTCGAAGCCCAATGTGTCAATTTATAGCCGCCCGTCAAAGGACTGTCCGTATCCACCTTCTGGGCAAGCGCGGCGTTATGCCATTCCGTCCATCCGGTGACGTCTCCCGTTTCAAAGCCGGGATTCGTCAGTAAATTCGCCGAGCCGCCCCCTTCCCGCGCATCTCTCTTCGCTTTCTGGTCGGCGTATAAGGATTGCGGCGCCAAATCCGCCCCTGTGCCGATCCCTTCTACGAAATCTTGCGGCACCGACGGGTCCGTCCCGGCAACGGTATAGGTGACGCCGCTGGCCGCGCCGCGCGTTCCGATCACATACCCCTGACCGTACTGCTTGGACTTGACGATAGACGTTTGCCCCGAAGCGTAAGCGGCGCCGTTGGTGTTCCAGATGACGGACTGCGTGGTCGTCCATCCGTGCTCGACCGTACCATACGGTCTATAGACGGCTTCGATAAAATCACCGTTCATCGTCATGTTGTCGAATAAGTTAGCCATGCTCAAATGCATGTGGAAATCCGATGCTAAGCGCGGCGTATTCGAAGTGCTGTTGCGGATCACATTGCCGCTCGTCCACATACTTTTGAAATCGAAATTGTGCCTTCCATTTGTCGCTACTGCATTTTGAACCATATTATCCGAACCTTGGATGGCGTACATATAGCCATTGCCGCCTTCACCTTTATACTGCGGCTTCTGGAAATGCGTATTTTGAATCGTCACCGTGCGCGATTGGTTTATTGTAATTCCATAAGATAGCAGATGATAATCGCCGCTATTCCCGCTAGGTTTGTAGCTGTTAACTTGATCCACCCAGCTGTTCTTGGCGTTGACGATGTTGATCGCTTTGGAGTCATGAACCTCGTAAGCCCCTGTGCCCGACACATTATAGTCGAGATCGCCCCAACCCGTTCCCGTATGCTGCTTCATGCCGATGGCCAAATCTTCAATCCCGGCTTCCGCGATGGCTTCCCCGACTTTGTAGACTCTGGCGTTGTCCCGCGTTTTCAAGTCGTATCGGATCGGTATATCAACCGTCAGTGTGTTCGTTGCCGCATTGATGCCGGTGATTTTCCGGTAGAACGTCGGCCCCTTCAAGGAGGCATCCCATTTGCCGGTCATTCCGTGCTCGTCGATGAAAGCTGCCGTTGCATCGGAGCGAACGATGACGAATTCATTCAGCGCGTACCCGCTCACGCTGTTCACAGGAATCGCCGTTGACATCGCATGCACATCGCTCCGCAGCGCGGTTGGCGTATTCACCGGCGTAAACCAGTCCCCGGATGCGAGCGGGGCCATCCGGATAACGGATTTATTCCGCATACTCGTTGAATCGTTATATATAAACGTAGAAGCTTTGCCGGCACCCCTCAGCACAACGTTGTTTCTATTGATCCAGAGGGCGCTATTATCCGTTCCCTGGGGCTTGACCTTGTAGGTACCGGCCGGCAAATACACGATGCCGCCCCCGGCTATGCCGGCCGCATTGATCGCATTCTGAATGGCCGTCGTCGAATCGGCGGCACCGCTCGGGTCCGCACCATATTGCGTGACGGCATTGTACGTATTCCCCGGAGGGTCCGCCGGAATGCTCTTCTCGCCCCGCCAATAGCCTGCGTAGGAGAAATCCTGCAGGAACCTGCCTTGAGCGTCCTTGTACCCCGGTGTCCAATCGGCCGGATAAAGCGAGCTTCTCCATGGCGTACCTGCCTGTGCCGGATCTGCGGGCATAACCAGCGATGCGAAGATAGCCAGCATTCCGCATAAGGCCATCAAGCTCCAACTTCTAGTCTTCATTTTCATCAACAATTAACCTCCAACCGCAAATTTTAGTTCAACCTTCTGCGCTCTCTCCGATGCCCGAGCAGATTGAACCACCACCCTCCACTATGTATGTTAGCGCTTACACATTTCACTATAACCATTAATTCCATTTATTTTTATGGATAATTTATCGAATTGGATTGTTAATTTATGAAATATGCACTGGATTCCATGTATGAAACAGGGCGATAAGTGGAAAATAGGGGTAGAGTTTTGACGATAGGAGCGGCATCTGCCATGAGTAAAACGACTTGGTTGCAAGAACCTGCAAAACGCAAATTGCTAGTAAGCGCCGGCATTAGCTGGTTATTCGATGCGATGGACGTAGGCATCATTTCCTTCATTGTCGCTGCATTGGCGGTGGAGTGGAAGCTGGGCGCCCAGCAGATCGGATTTCTCGCCGCCATTAACTCGGTAGGCATGGCGGTTGGCGCAGCGGTTGCGGGGGCTAGCGCTGACCGCTACGGACGCCGAACCGTCTTGGTGGTAACCCTGCTGATTTTCTCAATTTCCAGCGGACTATCCGCACTTGCCGCTAGCTTTGCCATGCTGTGCATCCTGCGGTTCATTACAGGATTCGGTCTTGGCGGCGAGCTTCCTGTCGCATCCACACTCGTCTCAGAGTCGTTCTCGGATAAGGACAGAGGCCGCGCCGTCGTGCTCCTCGAAAGCTTCTGGGCGTGCGGATGGATCATCGCGGCGGTCGTCAGTTATTTCGTCATCCCTGTGTACGGCTGGAGGGCCGCTTTCCTGATCGGCGCACTGCCCGCCTTGTATGCGCTATACCTGCGACGGGCGATTCAAGACTCTCCCCGCTTCCAACAAATGCAAAGCCGCAAATTAACGTTCCGCGAGCGAATCGCGTCGGTCTGGTCGGCGAATTATCGTCAATCAACCGCAACGCTTTGGATTCTATGGTTCGTCGTCGTCTTCTCCTATTACGGCATGTTTCTCTGGCTGCCGACCGTGATGACGATGAAAGGCTTCAGTCTGGTCAAAAGTTTCGAATATGTCTTGATCATGACCTTAGCGCAGCTGCCCGGCTATTTCACCGCCGCTTATTTCATCGAGAAATTCGGCCGTAAGTTCGTTCTCGTCTCCTATTTGCTGCTGACGGCTGTCAGCGCCTACTGGTTCAGCGCGGCCGCTACGGAAGGCATGCTGATTGCCGCCGGCATCAGCTTATCCTTCTTCAATCTTGGCGCATGGGGCGCCATGTATGCGTACACGCCCGAGCTGTACCCGACCGGCGTACGGTCAACCGGCGCCGGATTTGCCGCATCCTTCGGACGCATCGGCGGCATCATCGGCCCGTACCTGGTCGGCTTGCTGGTGGCCCGGAAATATGACATCTCGTCGATCTTTCTCATTTTTTTCGTAGCCATCGTCATCGGTGCGCTTGTGCTGTTGTTCTTCGGCCAAGAAACGAAAGGCCTCGATCCCGATCGGCGAACATGACAAAAAACAGCAAGCCTCCTGGCATAACCAGGTTGCTTGCTGTGTCGTTAAGTTAACTTATTTGGCCTGAATGTAGCCTTCCGCTTTCAGCAGCTCGGCGATCAGAACCGCACCGCCCGCCGCTCCGCGCAGCGTATTATGCGATAAGCCTACAAATTTGTAATCATAAAGAGAATCTTCGCGCAACCGGCCTGCGGACACGCCCATACCGCCTTCGATGTCGCGGTCCAGCTTCGTTTGCGGTCTGTTCTCTTCTTCGAAATAAGTGATGAATTGTTTCGGTGCGCTAGGCAGTTCAAGCTCTTGCGGACGCCCTTTGTACTGCTGCCAGCGAGCCAAAATTTCTTCTTTCGACGGCTTCGTCTCGAACGATACGAATACGGTTGCCAAATGGCCGTCCGTTACCGGAACGCGGATACATTGCGTTGTAATATGCGGCTCGCTTGCCTTCACGATTTGACCGTTATCGACGCTGCCCCAGATACGCAGCGGCTCCTGCTCGCTTTTCTCTTCCTCGCCGCCGATATAAGGAATCACGTTGTCCAGCATGTCCGGCCAATCGGTGAAGTTTTTGCCTGCTCCGGAAATGGCTTGGTACGTGGACGCGACAACTGTCTTCGGTTTGAATTCCTGCAGCGCGTGCAGCATCGGCACATAGCTTTGAATGGAGCAGTTCGGTTTCACGGCAATGAAGCCGGTCTCCGTTCCCAGACGCTTGCGCTGTGCAGCGATGACTTCCAGATGGCCCGGATTCACTTCCGGAATGACCATCGGAACGTCTGCCGTCCAGCGGTGTGCGGAGTTGTTGGACACGACAGGCGTGCCTGTTTTGGCATAAGCCTCTTCCAACGCTTTAATTTCTTCTTTCTTCATATCGACCGCACAGAAAATAAAATCGACTTCGGAAGCCACTTCCTCAACCTTAGAAGCGTCCTGTACGACAATGCCTTTCACCGCATCCGGGATCGGCGTGGACAATTTCCATCTGTTGCGGACGGATTCTTCATATGTTTTGCCGGCCGAACCGGCGCTAGCAGCAATTGCCGTTACTTCAAACCAAGGGTGCCCATTGAGCAGCTCAACGAAACGCTGCCCTACCATGCCCGTACCGCCTACAATACCAACTCTTAATTTTTGTGCCATGTGAGATTCAATTCCTTTCAAAATGGTATGAGTACAATATGCAAAAGCGTCATTTGGTGTTCGGTAAATCGCCCGCTAACGGGTCATCTTTAGAATGAACAAAAAAATCCCACCCCCAAGACTATGATCAGTCTTAGGGACGAGATTATGATCCTCGTGGTACCACCCCAGATTCGCAAATATGTCGCCATATCCGCCTCTTCAAGTACGGCATTGCCTGCAATGCGTATACTTTAGCTCTATAACAGGAGCTCCTGGCCTACCATCCCCGCCGAAGGCGGTTCCGATATGCTGCTCTGAGTCTTTCTTCAATACCGAACGCTTTGCTCCTTTTCAGCTATCCAGAGCTCTCTGTGAAAGTTTCCATGTATTTACTCGTCTCTTCGTCGCATTTAATATTGCGATTATAATATCAGAAATATGCGGACTCGTAAATACCAATTTTCATCAAACGCCCGAATAGGCCAGGAACCCGCCGTCGACGGGAACGGTAATCCCGGTCACGAAGCCTGAGCTGCGCTCGTCGACGAGCCAGCGGACCGTGCCGAGGAGATCTTCCGGGCTGCCGAACCGTCCCATCGGCGTATGCCCGATAATTTTCTCGGATCTCGGGGTCAGCGAGCCGTCCGGGTGCAGGAGCAGGTTACGGTTCTGCTCGGTAACGAAGAAGCCGGGGGCTATCGCATTCACCCGGATCCCGGCATCGGCCAAATGGACCGCAAGCCATTTGGTGAGATTCTCGACGGCCGCTTTGGCTGCGCTGTAGGCCGGCACTTTCGTCGCCGGACGCGGTGCGGCCATCGACGAAATGTTGATGATGACCGCGCCCTCCCGGTGCATCATCAGCGGCGTGAAGTGCTGGGTGGGCACCCAAGTCCCCATCACGTTCAAATCGAGAACGAAACCGAAGCCGGATGGCTTCATATTGAACATCGTCGTAATGTCCGTGCGTTCATGATCTCCCGCTTCAAGACGTTCCTTCGTCGTGTTGCCGCTTGGATGTCCCCCGCCGGCTCCGTTAATGAGAATGTCGCAGCCGCCGAATTCGCTGTGCACCTCCCGCGCTGCAGCGATGACCTGCTCCTCCTGCAGAACGTCACAGGAAATGGCGTAAGCTTCTCCGCCGTTCTGGCGAATGGCGTCCGCCACAGCCGCTCCATTCGCCGGATTTCGATTCAGGAGAACGATCCGAACGCCGTACGAGGCCAGTTCCATCGCCATTCCGCTGCACAGCACCCCGCTTCCGCCGGTGATCACGGCGGTGCGGCCTTTCAAATGGGCAAGGTTCATTGTTTGCTGCCTCCTACGAACGTCCGGCGGACAGCTTCCGGATCCAGCTTATACGCATCAAGCGCAGATTGGTCAAAGACAATGCCGTGCCCCGGCCGGTCGGATGGTACGCCAAGCCCGTTCTGGACGGTTATCGGCGTTTCCAGAACGCCCAGCTCGGTGAACGACCCGCCTACGACATTCTCCAGCATGTATCCGTTCGTCACGCCGCAGAGCAAGTGAACGGACAGCTCCATCATATAATGCGGGGCAATCACTTTCCCGTACGCTTGCGAGAGATGGGCGATTTTCACCCATTCCGTAATCCCTCCGACGAAGGCTACATCTGCTTGTACAATATCGATCGCATCTTGCTTCAAATATTCGAGAAATTGGTATTTGCTGAATAGGCTCTCCCCCAGCGCAATCGGCGTGCGCAAATGGCGGCGCAAATGACGGTGACCTTCGATATCGTGATACAGAATCGGCTCCTCGATCCACCCCAGATTCAGATGATCCAGTTTAGCGCACGCCTGAAGCGCCTCCGCGGCACTCCACTTCTGATTCGCGTCGACCAAGACCGTCGCACCCGCTCCGAGCAGTTCTTGAACCTTCACGATCCGCTCGATATCCTCTTCGATCGTTTCCTTGCCGATCTTGATTTTGACCGTCCGGTACTGCTGTTCCCGATAGCCCCTTATCCGGTCTAACAGCTGCTCCAGCGTGTCGCCCAAATCGATGCCGCTAATATAGCATGGGATGCTTTCTCTCGCTCCCCCCAGCAGGCGGTACAGCGGCTGCTTATGATGCTTGCCGATCAGGTCCCACACCGCCACATCGATCGCGGCAATCGCCAGTGCGTTGACGCCCAGCCCGAGACGCCGGGATTGGCGCTGCAGCAGCTGCCAAATGTACTCATAATTCAGAGGATCCAACCCTATGATCAGATTGGCCAAATAATGTTCAATCAACGATTGGATGGCCGTTCCGCCTACATCGACCGTATAGCTGAAGCCTGTACCTGTTAGGCCGGTATCGGTCTTCAATTCGACGACAATAAACTCAATCCCGCCGACCTTGTTCGTAGCGTCTTCCCAAGACGGATTCGGCGGAATCCGGTAAGCGTTTACGGACACATGTTCAATTCTCATTGCTGTCATCTCCAGTCATGCGATTTTCATTCGTATGACCATCTTATCAACGGGAATGGCAATAATCGAAAACAAAATTGGTTTCTTTTCATAGAAAAATAACGTATATTGTCCTCAAGGAGGGACGCATATGATCACCGGTTCAAAATTCGTTAAAAGCAATGATTTCCATCTGGATTACAAGGAAATTATCATCGATCAACAGGAACCTCTTGTTCACTATCACGACAAAATCGAGCTCGCCTTGTTCCTGCAGGCGGACATCCGAATCTATGTGAAAGACCGGCTGTATGAAATAAGGGACGGCGATATGATGCTGCTCGCACCTTACGATGTCCACCGGATTGAATATAAACACGACACACCTTATACGAGGTATGTCATTAACGTCTCACCGGGATTTCTGGCGGACGTCCTGAACGCAACCGGCCACGGCGACATCTTGGGTCCGTTTCTATCCGGCCAGAGGGCTGCCATCCGATTTGCCGGCGCGGATGAGTTGAAAGCGCTGAACGCGATTTTCTCCGTCATGTGGCAGATGCTGCACTCGGTCCACGACTCGCCGGAGCGAACCTCGCTGTTTAAGCTGCATACCGCTTCCCTGCTGCTCTTGTTCATGCAGCTGCCGGAGAAGGTGAGCCGGAGGCCGGCATCGGCCAAAGAGGAGAAAATGAATCTAGTCCTCCACTATTTGAACGAGCATTATTTGGAGTCATTCACCTTAGATGCGCTGGCCGACCGGTTCTATCTTAATAAATTTTATTTGGCCCATGCGTTTAAAGCGATTGTGGGCATGACGGTGACGGACTACGTTCAATTCAAAAGGGTCGAGGAAGCCAAACGGCTGCTCAAGACGACCGACAAGTCCGTGCTCGAAGTCAGCCTCGACTGCGGCTATGAGAATGTTCAGCATTTTCACCGCGTTTTCAAAAAACTGGCGCATCTGACACCTTATCAGTTTAAACGGTTGACGTAAAAGGCGCTCCCCATACGATCCGGGGAGCGCCTAACCATTTAACCAAACTCATTCTTCTTGGAGCTTGAACACGGCCTTACTGTAACCGACTGTGACATTCGCATCGTTCCGAATCGTGCGCTGCGATATCCGGTACAGCGCCTCGATCGTCTCACGATTCGGGTATTGCAGCTGCTCCAGAATCGAGGCGACGATGAGCGGCCATTCCTCCTCGGAGCCGTCCAGCACCTTCAAAGCGAAAGCGACCCGCTCCTCCTTCAGCGCGAAGCCGTACACCCCTTTGGCGCCTCCTTTGGCAACGATATTCGGGTCCCGCAGCAGGACGGAGCATATGAAATCCGTCCCCGCGATCATCTCCGGATGCGCATGCATCAGGGCGGTCAGCTTACGGACCGCGTCCCTCACCGCAGGATCCGGGATCAGATCAGGGCACGCCAGCTTCAAGTAGGCCCTGGCCAGCGCATCCAGCGGCAGCGCGTGCACCGGGAAGCCGCAGCCGTCCGTGCCGATCGGGATTTGCTCCTCCGGCATCTCCGAGAGCGATGCCAGCGTGCGCAGGATGAGCTTCTGCGCGGGATGTTCGGGGTCACAGTACGACCCAAGGTCGTACCCAAGCGCTTGGCATAGCGCCAGAATGCCCGTGTGCTTCCCCGAGCAGTTGTGATAAACGCGCCGCTTCGGCAGCTGCTGCCGGACGGCGTTATCCCTTGCGCCGATGTTAAGCGGGTAGGTGGTGGCGCATACGAGCCGTTCTTCGCCCAGCCCAATCTTGCCCAGCATGGACTCGACCGCTTCGATGTGGAACGGCTCCCCCCGGTGTGAGCCGGCCAGAATCGCCGTCTCCCTTCCGGTGAAGCCGAACCGGTTCTCGATCGCGTGCTGCAGAACCGGTATGGCCTGGAACGGTTTGGCCGCCGACCGCAGGTAGGTCACATGATGCGGATTCCCTGCCGCATACCGGATGCGCCCTGCGGCATCGACGCCGCATACATGGCCCGCATGCGTACATTCCAGCACACCCCCGCGGTATTCCTCGACCAACATCCGTTCCATGCCGCACTTCCTTTCCCGGCTATCCTTGCCGCTCTTTGTTGTCCGTTATTTTTTATACACTTTGTTATAGGCTTCTTGATAAATACTAATGAATTGATCCATGCCGGAATCCTTTAACCCTTTCAAGTAAGCGTCCCAGTCCTTGTCGATGCTTTTGGCGCCCATGATGAACTGCAGCATGGACTGCTTCACATAATCCGTAATGATCGGCTTCAGCTGCTTCACTTGGTTCGCTTGTTCGTTCGTCAAGAAGATGTCCGTCGGAAACTCTTCCTTCGGCTGATGGCCTTCGTACAACTCCTTCGTCGCCTTATACAGCCGGGTCTCCAAGCCGTCCATCGTATAAATGTCCTGGCTTGCGGCATAGGCGGTTTCACGGTAATCGGCTGAGCGCAGGTTCGGACCCATTTGATTCCAATGATCGTTCTGCACTTGACCGACGCCGTAAGAAGTTTCTTTCACTTTGAACTTTGCCGCCGTACCGCGCGTATTTTTGTCGTTCGGCTCCGCTTTCACCCAATTGCGTCCCTCTTCCCCGAAGTTCGACAGCGTCGTTCCTTCTTCGGAGTACAAGTAGTCGGCCAAACGGATAGCCGCTTCCGGATTTTTATTTTTGTTCGTGATGGCGAAGACGGAATTCCCGACTCCGATGTAGTGGCCGGTGAACGAAGCTCCGTCCGGACCCGTGAGCGGCGCGATCGGATCATAATCCTTGTGCCGTGTCGCGCTCGGCGATGCATCGGTGAATTCACCGAACCAGCCCGCCGGAATCGCACCGGCGATTGCCGTGTCCGGGCTGTTGCCTTTCTGCGACAGCGCATCCGATTTCTGCGTGAAAGCTTCCTTATCAATCAAGCCTTCCGCATACAGCTTATTCAGGAATTGCAGCCCTTTCTTGAAGCCGGGTTGGTCGACGGCCGTTCCCAGCTTGCCGCCATTCAATACGAAATAGTTATTATCCGCATTGAAATAGACGAATGCATTCATGACGAACGTTTCAATATCCGTATGCCACCCTGTCGGTGAGCCGGTGAACGGAATTTCATCCGCCTTGCCGTTGCCGTTCGGATCTTTCTCCTTGAACGCCTTCAGCATGTTGTAGAAATCGTCCGTCGTTTTCGGAGCGCTGAGGCCGAGCTTCTGCAGCCACTTCGAGTTTACCCACATTTTGGCGGAGAATTGGCAGTGATAGCATTCATTCACGGAAGGAATCGCATAAATGTTGCCGTCAGGCGCCGTAATCGCCTTCTCCAGATAAGGGATGTCCTTGAACGCCTGTTTAATATTCGGAGCATACTGATCGATCAGCTTGTTCAACGGTATGAGAACGCCTTGCTGGCCGTACAGCAGCTGCTCTTCCTTCGTCAGATCGCCCTGCATGAAGATATCGGGATAGTCGCCGCTGGCCAGCAGGAGCTGCTTCTTCTCCTTCAACGCCGCCGTTTCGCCGGGGACGAGCTGCCAATTGAGATGGATATTCGTTTTCCCTTCCAAATATTTGGTAAACCAATTCGTGTTCAAATCGGCAATGTTGGCGGATTGCGGCGCGAATGCGCTCATCTCCACTTTCGTTTTGACAATTGGAAATCCGGTTGCATTCACATTGCCAGCACCCTCTGCGCCTCCCCCGCCGCTCGGAGTGCCGCCCGGCTCATCTCCACCCGAGGTGCAACCGACGACAAGCACAGTCACGAAGAATAGCAGGACCAACGTTCTCCAGGTTTTTCTGGTTCCCTTACTTCTCATACGCATAACCCTCCTTGTTTATGTTCGCCAATCGTTGAACGGGGGCCAACCGATAGGATTCGCTGCCTCGCATCCCGCCTTTCATCCTCATTCCGGAATTAGCCTTTCAAAGATCCGATTAACAGCCCCTTCACAAAATGCTTTTGTACAAAAGGATAGAGAATAAGCACGGGAGCGCTGGCTACGACAATCAACGAATATTTGAGCAGCTCCTTCAATCCCTGTCTCTCCGCCAGCTCGCGGACATCCTTGATCATCGTGGGATCGATGGAATTAAGAATCAATATGTTCCGGAGAATGAGCTGCAGCGGGTACAAATCCGCCGATTTCAAGAAAATGAGCGCTTCGAAATAAGAGTTCCAGTAGCCGATGGCATACATCAGCACGAGGACCGCAATGATCGGTTTGGAGAGCGGAAGCACAATTTGGAATAAAAATTTGAAATCGCTGCAGCCGTCCAGATGTGCCGCTTCCGTAAGCTCCGACGGGATCGACGTTTGGAAGAACGTCCGCGCCAGAATGACCTGCCAGACGGAGATAGCCCCTGGAATGATCATGGCCCATCTCGTGTCCAGCATACCCAGCCCTTTCACAGTCAGATAATAAGGGATTAACCCTCCGCTGAACAGCATCGTAAATACGAAGAGTGCGGTAATGACATGACGTCCGTAAAAATTTTTGCGCGACAAAGGGTACGCCGCCGTTATCGTCAACGTCACACTGAGCAGTGTCCCGAAGATCAAGTAAAACAAGGAATTGCCGTAGCCCGTCAAAATTTGCGGATTCTGGAACACCGCTTGATAGCCACGCAGCGTAGGCTCGACAGGAAGCAGCCAGACTTTGCCTGAGATCACAGCTGACGATGAACTGAACGATGAGCTGACGATGTAAATGAGCGGATACGCCACAATGACCAAGCAGATGATCAGAAATGAATAGACGAAGAATAAATAGATGCGGTCTACACGGCTCTCCATGATGCGGGTACTCGTCTTGGGAGCCTCTAGGGCTAATGTTTGTTCGGGATTCGTCATCTTAGCTACCTCCTACCACAAGCTTGTCTCGGAATTTCTTCTGGCTACCGCGTTAACCAGAATGAGCAGCAGCAAGTTGACGACGGCATTGAAGAGTCCGACTGCTGCGGAGAAGGAGAAGTTCGCTCCGACCAACCCCATTTTGTACACGTACGTGGAGATCACTTCGGATGCCCCGACGTTGATCGCATTCTGCATGAGATAGACCTTCTCGAAGCCGACGTTCATGATTTGCCCTGCATTCAGAATAAGCAGAATGACAGCCGTCGGCATCAGGCTCGGCAGGTCGATATGCAGCATGCGCTGGAACCGCGAAGCGCCGTCCACTTTGGCCGCCTCATACAGATGAGGATCCACACCCGCCAATGCGGCAATATAGATGACCGACGCATATCCGGTAAATTGCCATACATCCGAGAGGACGTACACCGTCTTGAAGTATTCCGGCTTCGACATGATATTTTCCGCCGGAAATCCGAACTTA
The DNA here is from genome assembly GCF_031456485.1 of Bacillus sp. 3255. Taxonomy (NCBI): domain Bacteria; kingdom Bacillati; phylum Bacillota; class Bacilli; order Caryophanales; family Bacillaceae; genus Bacillus; species Bacillus sp. 3255. Next base: position 260,082 of record NZ_JAVDUS010000004.1, on the reverse strand, counting down.
TCGGCGAGCAGATGAACGAAGCCAAGCTGCGGAGACAGGAACAGCATAATGATCGAAACCATGATCACCGTTGAGATGAAATACGGCGCGAAGGTGACTAACTGCACCGTCCGTTTGAAAATGCCGTTTTTCAATTCGTTCAGCGCCAAGGCTAAAATAATCGGCGCAGGAAAACCAACGAGCAGCGAGTAAGCGCTGAGCAGCGCTGTATTTTTAATGACCCGCCAGAATATAGGCAGCCGGAAGAAATCGATAAAATGCTTGAATCCGATCCAATCGCTTCCCCAGATGCCTTTCGTCACCATATAATTTTTGAACGCAATCTGCACCCCCGCCATGGGCACATACTTGAAAATAATCAAATAAATGAGCGACGGCAAAATAATCAAATAAAGCTGCCAGTTTTTCTTTACCATTCGAAATGCTATACTCATGGTATTCCCCTCCACGCTGCATTTACATTTTGCTGCCAATATTAAGCGCTTACAAGGATTATAATAAGGGAATGATAACCAAATTTATAGGGATCATTCTTAAGATGGAACTGTCCGTTTATAAGGTGGTGCTGCTCTTGAACAGGAAGCCGGCCAGGAGTTATCAGAGCTTGTCCATTGTCAAAAAAATGGCGATCGGTTATATCGTCATCATCTTCATGCCCATCATCTCATTCGGTCTGTTCCTGTATAACCAGAACTATAATTCCTTCCTCGAAGAATACGCCCAGGGCAAGCAGAAGATCGTTAATCAGGTGCTGAACAATCTGAACGTGAGCACCGTCCAAATCGAATCGGTGTATCAGCTGTTCCAAAATAATTCGAACACCATCGCCTATTTGAGCGGGAATTACCGGACCGACTTCGAGCAGGTTTCCAACTTTCTCACCTATATCCGGCCCATCTTCACCTCCATCCTTGCTTCCAACCGAATGATTGAAGGCATGACCATTTATATGGAGCAGCAGAACGGCATGATTTTCCGGCCCGAAATGGCGAAGATGGACGAATTCAAGCTGGATGAAAGCATCAAGAAGCTTCCGCTTGGCGTCGGCAAATGGGTGACTCCGAGTGGCGCTTCCTCCTTTCCCGGCGTCAACCTCCACTATGTCCACAAAATCGGGAACCGCAACTTTGAGCAGGATATCGGCTTACTGGATATTAAAGTAACCTCAAATTTCATTAAACCATTGTTTGATTCGTTAAATTTGGACAACAGAAGCAATCTGTATATGCTGGATCAAGATCATAAAATCATATCGGCCATTGAGAAAATAACGCTAACCCCGGATGCCCGTCAAGATTTGCTTGGCATTGCCTTCCAAACGAACGCCAAGTATGTGTACCGGCAGATCAATGGGAATAACATGCTGATTGAAGCTTTTTACTCCGATAATCTCAAGATGCATTTCGTCATGATGGAGCAAGTTGACGCCGTGTTCGGCGGGATTCGCAAAAATAAGTATGTGCTGGCGATAACCGTCGCCGTGCTGCTCCTGCTGCTGTCCGGCATGTATTACTTGATTGCCAGCTCGATGACGAAGCGCATTTTGAAGCTGTCCAAGCATATGAGACAGGTCGATGAGAACCATTTCCCCTTGTACAAGGGTGAGATTAACAATGATGAAATCGGCTATCTGACATCCTCCTACAATGCGATGATCCGGCGAATGGACGAGCTGGTCAATACCGTGCACCGGTCGGAAATGCTGAGAAAGGAATCGGCCTATCGGATGATGCAGGCGCAAATCAAGCCTCATTTCCTGTATAACACCCTCGAATCCATCCGGATGATTGCCGAGGCGAACGATGATCACGATGCAGCCGAAATGTCTTATACGCTCGGCAAGCTGTTTCGCTACAGCCTGTCGGGCAATCGAACCGAGACGACGCTGAAGGAAGAAGTCGAGAATGTCAAAGACTACATCAGCATCCAACAAATCCGGCTTGGCGACCGGCTGCAAGTCTTCTTCCATATCGATGGAGTTATCGATAACTTCATCTGTCCTCATTATATCCTGCAGCCGATCATTGAGAATAGTATCGTGCACGGGATTGCCGCAGTGAGGAAGCAAGTCACCCTGTCCATTCGCATCTGGGAGGACGCTGCTTACATGTTTATCGAGGTCAGGGATACCGGCGCAGGTATTGCGCCCGAGCGGCTCGCTGTTATTCAAGGCGTGCTGAACGGTACGGCGGATGCGGGGGTCTTGCAGCATGGCGGCGGCGGTCTTGGCATCTGTAACGTGAATGAACGCGTCATCATGTTCTATGGCGAGTATTCCGGCATTCACATGGAGAGCCTGCTTCACGAGGGCACGACATGTCTGCTGAAACTAGGCAAGGGGGCTATCTCATGAAACTGCTAGTCATTGACGATGAACCTGTAATTCTGCAAGGAATCATTCGGATGATCCAGAAAGCGAACACGCCTTATACGGAGATCGTCGGCGCATCCGACGGAATTGATGCGCTGCAGAAGCTGGAGAGCTTTGAACCGGACCTCATCCTCACGGACATTCATATGCCGGAGATGGACGGCCTTTCCCTCATTAAAACGGTACAGGTGCAAAATTTGTGCAGCCGTTTCGTCATAATTACCGGCTACGATGACTTCGCATATGCCAGACAAGCGCTGCGCTACCAAGTCGTCGATTACTTATTGAAGCCTATTAATAAGCAAGAGCTGTTAGCCGTTCTCCAAACCGTCGAACAGGACATTCGGTTAGAGCAGGAGCAGAATAAGGCCTTCGATCTCATGCTGCTCAAGGAACATTTGTTCTATAATACGCCGTTAACTGAGATGGCGATGAACCCGGAGCATCTCCGCTCCCTTTGCCCCGGTCCGTGGACGACCATCATCGTCATGCAAGCCGGTGAACGCACTCCGCTCTTGACGGATGAACAGCTTGCTCCGATTTGTGCCGGTCTCGCAGCCAACGATATGAATGCTTACGCCATCCATTCCCGCTACTTGCGGCAAGCCGTCCTCCTGGTGAACGGCCGGCATGCGCTATCGGCGAACGAGCTTCAGCAAGTTTGCGGTGTTCTCCTCCGGACAGAGGAAGGCGGAGCAGGATACCTCGCCGGCATCAGCGGGACGATGTCAGATGTGGAACGCCTGCGTGAAACCTATCTGGCGGCTGTGGCCGGCATGTATACGAGCGGCTCATCCTTCGATGAGGCCGGCGACTCAGAACCGGCGGAACCGCTCCAGCCCCATACGCAATCGATTGACAAAATCATCTCGTTCGTGGAACAAAATTATAAGCAGGATATTTCGCTTGATACCGTTGCCGAACACGTGCGAATGCATCCGAACTATATCTCCATGCTGTTTCGCAAAGAAATGGACCATACCTTCCTGCATTACCTGCATACGTTCCGTCTGACCAAAGCCAAGCAATTCATGCAGGAGCATCCCGATTGGCCGATTCATACGATCGCCGAGCTTGTCGGCTATGAGAACCCCCGGCACTTCTTCAAAGTGTTCAAGAAGTTCGAGAACACGACACCCGGGCAATACCGGCTTGAGCATGCCGCGCAAGGCTAGCCGCTTCTCTTTTTGGGCATAATATCCAAATCCTGTGCTCACTGGAAACAACTTTTTATCTCATTTATTCAGGGGCGCTGCAGCGGCAGAGGCGGATCACCCGGAAGACTTATGCTCAACGCCCCCTGTCCCTTCATTAGAGGAAAATGTTCATACGCGAGCTTATATCCCGGCACTCGACCTGGAAGCGGTCCTTTTATTCCTGGAAGGCGCTGCGGATACCATCATGATAGAGAATGGATGTCGCCAATCCCGAGCTAGTGGTTAACGTGAAAAAAACGAATCGCGCAAGTGCTGTTCATTCCAAGTCTTATCAACTATACGACCGATATGGATTAACAAAGATTGCTGCAGCAAACCATCAAAGATGAATTGGAACGCGCTTACGAACGGATTGTCCTCAGATCGCAGCAGGCGTTTAAAGCCGAGCCTTTCTGTGGTAATTGGAAGCAAGAAAGCAGTTTTGGACACTGAAAGAGGATGACAATTACGACTGGGAGCGCATGTTCACGAAAGCGAGGGTGAGTATCGACTACGAGGTCAACATTGAAAGCTATGGCGCAAAGGGAATAAAACGGCGGGCGCGCTGATTGTACTGCTCGCCGCATGCTTCCCTTCGCTCAGCGTGATATTCGTTCTTATGGGATGAAACGCGTCGTGGAAGTCAATGAAATGCCGCTGAGCACATAGTCCCAGGTTGCATCGCGGTTAGGATCATTGGGAACCTCTACGGCACAGACGCGGTCCAATCCCCAATCCAGCAAGGTGATATCCCGCTTCCCCTCCACGGGAGAGAGAATAAGGATTGCGAATGGACCGTTCACCAGCTCGGACACAATCGTCTGCAGCTCCGCTGACTGTTCGTAATCGGCATTCCATCTAACGAATAGCATGGATGAACCGGAGGACAGCAATTCAAGCATTCTATCAATGCGGCGGTTCAGCTTTTCTTTGAACGGCGCATAATTCAGGCTCCAATGTTCGTTTGGAATTCTGGGAAAGTCGTGGACCGAGATAATGTTATAGCTGGTATCTTTGATAAAATAGGATCTTACGGAAGGCATCGTAACGCCATCTTCATGCACATACGCAGCTCCGTCCATATGCTGCATATGAGGAAGCTCCATAAAGTGGGCAAACCTGTTCTTCAATAACCGGTTGACATCCGAAAGCGATAGCGAAACGCTCCAATCCAGCGGACCGGAGAATGTTCTTAACTTCAGCCTTCTTAACTGAAGCGCCGGATTGCATGCGCTTCCCAAACTGACAATGCGGTCGTATTCGCCTTTGATTTCCTGTAATTTCACCGCTGCCCCCCCCTTTACAATTTATTAAATGATCTTATAGTCCGGGTGGATTGGACAATTTGGCATGAAGAAAAACCTAGCCTGCGGCTAGGTTCGTTGATTCTTCTATGCTTCGCTCAATCCGAGCCGGACGTACTGCTCTGGCGGCGCTCCGGCTTGCTTCATAGCGGTCACCAGCAAGTCCTTCATTCTCCGCTCTGCATCCTTATCCTGCAGAGGCTCCTGTTGGGCGGCATCGCTGTGAAGATCGAATATCTGCGTTGCCATGACGAACTGGTTGCGGGCAGAGGGGATACCCTCCCTACTCTCCGGTATTTTAAAAACGGGATAAGCGGTATAAGGCAAATACCTTCCGGCTTCCACCTGGTCGGGCTCGGCGCGTCCGAGATAGGTCCGGAATGTCGTCGGCATCGCCGTGTAGGTATAGCATGGATGATTGTCGGCGGCCGCAGGAGCGCGCATATAGGTATACCTGCCGTCCGTGACATTGACCGCCATACCGTGATAGCCGTACAGGACCGCCTCTCTGAGCTTCTGCTCCCTGCCTTCGATCAAGCCGAGCAGTGAAGTGCCAAGTACCGTCTCCGGTATGGCCACTCCCATGTATGCCAGTACGGTTGGCATCAAATCGATATTTTGGGTGAGGGCATGCACCCGCTTACCTGCATATTGGCAATGCGGAAGACGAATCATGAGCGGTATATGTGCAAGTTCATTATACACATGCATCACATTTTTACCGGTTTGTTCATGTTCCCCTAACAGAAAACCATGGTCGGTCGTGAAGATGACCATCGTATTCTCCTCGATCTCCAGCCGCTCCATCGTATCCAACAGCTTACCGAGCCAGGCATCGATCATCGTAAGCGTCGCCGCATACCGTCGGCGCACGTGTGCCAGCGCTTCAGACGGTACGTCGACAGTGCCGTACTTCGGCCAAGTATACGAAGGTCCTTGGTACGTGTCGTCATACATGGCCAAATAGTGAGCCGGGCAATCAAAAGGCTCATGAGGGTCGAACGCTTCTACCGTGAGGAAGAAGGATTCCTCCTTGCCGTTGCGCTCCAGCCAGTCGCAGGCGGCTTGCATCGTACGAGGTCCAGGGTAATCCTGCTCCTGCTTGAGCTTCGTGCGATTCTTATTGCATTGATCGCGCATCTGTCCATAGAATGAGGCAGGATGCGGCTCTACGCCAATCGAGGATACCCAGGGATCGTCCTCCTGTCCCCGGTGAAAGTCCCATGTCGTATAGGACTGGCAGTAATTCTCTCCTCCGGTAGCGAAATAGTGATAATGATCGGTAACGATATGACTGAAGATGCCGGCATCTCGGAGTACGGACGGCAATGTGCGGTCAAAAGGTTCAATGCCGCCCCAGCCTTTCTCCAGGAAAGCCGTTCGCCCTGTCAATAGATCGCGGCGTGCCGGCATGCAGGGCAGCGAACCGGACCAGTGCTGGTCGAATAGAACCGACTGCGAGGCCAGACGGTCGATATTCGGGGTCTTGACGCCTGCACCGCCGTAAGCGGATAGCACGTGACGATTCAACGTATCGAATAAAATAAGAATAGTTCTCATCGTTCAGCTCCTATTTGAGACCTGTCGTTACAATGCCTTGAACGAAATATTTTTGCGCCAGCAGGAATAAGAGAACGAGCGGCAGTACGACCAGCGTGGTCGCGGCCATCAGCAAATTCCACTCCACATTCGTTTCGCTTCGGAATATGGTCAGTCCTAATTGAACCGTACGCATCTGCTCCGTATTCGTCATGATCAGAGGCCACATGTAATCGTTCCATGTCGCCGTCGTCTTGAAAATAGCGAGTGTCGCCAAAATCGGCTTGCTCAGCGGCAAGTAAATTTGGTAGAAAACCCGGTAGATCGACGCACCGTCAATCTGCGCTGCTTCATCCAAGGCTCGCGGGAAGTTCATGAAGTACTGCCGGCATAAGAAGATACCGAAAGGTCCTGCGACGAAGGGCAGAATCAACCCCGCATACGTATTAATGAAACCGGTGCCGCCGTGTCCCAGCCAATCGTTGCCGCCGAAGAACGGAAACAGCTTCAGCATCAGAAAAGTTGGAATCATCGTCGTTTGCGCAGGTACCATGATCCCGATGAGAATTGAGAAGAACAGCACATCTCTTCCCGGAAATCGCAATCTCGCAAAGGCGAAGCCGGCCATCGAATTGAACAGCAGGCTGATGATCACTGTGCATAGCGTCACAAAGAAGGAGTTATAGAAATATTGCAGCCAGTCTCCCCGGCTCATCGCGATGGCGAAGTTCTCGAACAACCATTCTTTCGGTATGAACGAGAACGTCGGTGACTGAATTTCCCCCATCGTCTTCAAGGAGGTTACAGCCATGAGCACGAAGGGAAACAGCATAATTAACGAAACAATGAGCATCCCGATGCTCGTGATGATGGACAATTGGGTGTTCTTCTTCAACCCGCTTCACCTCCTAATGTTCTAATCAACATCCAAGTCGTTACCCTGATTGCCGAAACGGAAATTAACGACCGTAATCAGCATGGTGATCACGAACAGCACCATCGCCATGGCCGAAGCATATCCCATCTGGAAATCCTGGAACCCCCGCAAATAGATCTGATGCACGATGGTCGTGGTCGAGTTGAGCGGGCCGCCATTGGTCAATATATTGACCTGCTCGAATACCATGAAAGAATTGATGCAGGACATAACCAGAATGAAAAACGTCGTCGGCTTCAGCATCGGAAGCGTAATGGTGAAAAACTGCCTGATGCTCGACGCACCGTCGACATGCGCCGCTTCGTATAGATTGGATGGGATGGATTGCAGCCCGGATAAATACACGATCATGGTGTATCCGATCGATTTCCATATCCCAATGACGATAATAGCCCCCATGGCGGTCTTCGGATCGTATAACCACTGCACAGGATCAAGCCCGACCGTTCGCAGCAGCCGATTCATAATGCCCAGCGAAGGGTCGTAGATCCACAGCCAGATCATCGACACGGCGACCATGGATGTAACGTTCGGCACATAAATGCTCACACGAGCGAAGATGCGGCCCTTTAATCGACCGTTCAACAGCACAGCCAGCAGAAGCCCCAGCATCATTTGCGGAAGTATCGAGCATAGCGAGTAGATGAACGTGTTATAGACAGCGGTCAGAAACAATTTGTCCTGGAACAGTCTGATATAGTTCTGAAGCCCGACGAAGCCCGGCTTCGAATAGAAATTATAGTTCGTAAAGCTGTAATAGAGACCGATAAGCAGCGGAATAAAAATAAATGCGAAATACACGATATAGCCCGGACCCATCAATACGTAACCTGCGTAATCGATCGGTGTCCGCCGTTTGCGCTTACGCAGCGCTTGCGTATCCGTTACTGCCGCCGTATGCATGACAGCCCCCCTCTTCCGTTCATGGATAAGCGCCTGCCCTTCCTGAAAGCAGCAGGCGCAAAATACGTTATTTGGCAATCAAGTTCGGTAGCTCTTTCTTCAAAGCGTCTGCCGCTTCTTTCATCGCCTGCTCGCCTGTTTTCTTGCCATAGAAGGCAGCCTCCAGGTTCTGGGAGATGATCTCGTACATTTTACTGGAATACGTAACCTTGGCTGCGCCTTGACCGTAAGATACCGCATCGAACACCGCTTGATTGATCTCCGGCTTGTCTTTGATGTAGTCCGTCTTGAGCGAATTCAGTACGACCGGTGTGCCGAGTTCTTTATACCGTTTCCATGTCTCTTCTTTGGACATCACCGTTTGCATGAAATCAAACGCCAGATCTTTCTGCTTGCTTTGGGATCCCATGAACAGCAGCCGCATGCCGGCAAACGTCGCTTTCTGTTTGCGCTCGATAGGTCCGGCGACACCGATCTTCCCAGTCAATTCCGGGTGATCTTTCTGCGTGTTGACGAATGCGGCCGGACTGTCGTAGGCAATAGCCGCTTTCCCGTTCGGGAACAAGTTCTCGTTGGCTTTCGTGGAATCGTTCGGGATGGTTACGCCTTTCTTTACAAGATCCACGATATATTGCGTTGCTTCAATCGCCTCCGGCGAGTCGAACAACGGTTCGTTCTTCTCGACGTCTATAATTTTCGCGCCGTTCTGCAGCACGAACGATTGCCAGAAGGTCCAGCTGTTGGCCGTCGGGATGGCCAGTCCGGCCATGACGGTCGTATCGCCCTCCTTCTTGGTCAGCTGCTGTGCATATTGGGACAGCTCTTCCCAGTTGGCCGGCGGCTTCTCCGGATTGAGCCCCGCCGCTTCGAACAAATCTTTGCGCCACAGCAATACGCGCGGATCCGGAATGAAGCCAATGCCATAGAGCTTGCCTTTGTACGTTCCTGTCTGGTAGACACTATCCATCAGGTCGCTTTTGCCCGCCCATTTATCCAAGTAAGCATCCAGCGGCTCATATTGACCGAGATTGGCTCTTTGGGCGACAGAAGCGAGCGAATAAGATAACACATCGGGTGCTGTCCCGCTTGCATATGCCGCATTAAGCTTCGTTTCCATATCGTTGCCAAACGGCACTTCGCTGTAATTCACCTTGACGCCTTGGTGAGAGGCTTCAAACTCCTGAATGACTCGCGTCCAATACGCTTTCTCCGCCGCATCCGTGCCGGCGCGCCAGAAGGTCAGTGTTTTTCCGCCGCCGGCGGCGTTTTCTTTCTTCGCATTCAACTGCTCGGTTCCATTCCCGCACGCGGTTAGAGCAATGCTGGCAAGGAGCGATACGCATGCGGTTGCCATCAAGCTTCTTTTTGTGATCATGTCGATCAGTACCCCCTTTTTGATTTCATCCACTTAGAAGTATACGGAAATCCGGTGCAGCGCTGTGATGGCCTATTACGCTCTTGTACCACAAAACCATGCTCATTCTTATTCAGCTTTCCCTGTTGTCATCGGGGATAACGCAAAGTTCGGATTTCATACGCCGTAATTCGGATTCCAATAAAAAAACACCGCTGAACGGTGTTTCACATCATGGACGAGCCTCGCAGCGATTTCATATATTCATACGGCGAGAGTCCTGTGTAATTTTTAAAAAGCTTAATAAAATGACTTGCGTTGGCATAGCCGACATGAGCAGCAATGTCCATAACTTTCCAATCCTTCTGTTTCAAGGCTTGCTTCGCCTTCTCCATCCGGATCTGTATGAGATACTCGTTGTAGTTCATCCCCGTCTCTCTCTTGAACAGCTCACTGATATACGTTCGGCTCAGATGCACGTGGTCGGCGATGTCTTGGAGCACGATGTCCTCTGCATAATGCTGCCCAATGTATTCACATGCCAGCTGCACCGCTTCGCCGTACACGGGGCGCCGTTCATGCATCCGCTCCAGAATGTAATCCAGGGTACGTCCGGCCCAATGAAATAGTTCATTGAACGTGATGAGCTTCATCACTTCGACATGTGCTTCCAGATACAGGTGCTCCAGTTGATCTGCAGCTACGCCATCAGCTCTGGCTCTATTCAGAGTCGCATATACAAGCTCAAGCACGATCGCTTTCACCTGTTTGGCTGACAGCATTTTATGAACGGCCAGCTTATTCATCATCTCTTCGAAAGAGGCTCGCGCTTTCTCCGATAGCCCTTTGTCCAAGTGGTCGTAGAAATCCGCCGTCCAATCCGTGTTATTTCGACGATTCTCCGTCAAGCCCGCTTCTTCGCACCATAGAATGCCAGGCTGCTCATAGAAGAGATGCCGGTCTGCCGCAGCCATTACCTCGGCCAACTGTTCGGGAAGGTACGCAAGCTTGCTATACGAGTGGCTGATTCCGATCACCGTGGAGGCACCGATGAATTTCTTCAGATTATCCATCGCTCTGTTGGCGAATAAGAGCAAAGATTCGCGCTGCGATTTCATGCTTGTATGGATGGAGTTGCAAAGCACCACATAGACATTCGGTTTATATAGAAAAGAGCAGCCGTTCCCGATCTCATTCAGCAAGGTTTCATCCACAATATTCGTTACCGCGTTCTGCAGCAGCCCTTCTTCCTGGATGCGCAAAGCGGAATTAACTTCCGCACTGCGATGAATGCCGATTAAAACCAGAGTCAGCTGTTTCTCCGACAAACGCACATGAAACATGTCCAGTTTGCTGTTGAAGAGCGCCGTTGCCTCCGGTTTCCCATCGACGAGTTCGCGGAAATAGCTGCTGCGCAAAGTCAGCTGGCTCTCATTCACCCGGTACCTCAATTCATTCAACTCGCGAACTGCGCGATGGTCGAGTTCGATATCCTTCTTAATTTTATGTAAAATATCGACAAGGCCTTGGAGCGTAATTTCCGCTTTGAGAATATATTCGCTTGCTCCGAACTTCAGTGCTTCCGCAGCGAATTGAAATTCATTATAGGAACTAAATACGACCGACCTTACCCGGGGCATCTCTTCTTTAAGCGCTTGAATAAGCTCAATGCCGTTCATGCCAGGCATCTTGACATCCGTCACAACAAGATCGACGTCGTGGGTCCGGCAAAACTCAATAGCTTGGATTCCGTTCGCTGCCTCGCCGGCAATGCGGTAATCCCCGCCGGATTTCTCCACTGTGAGCTGAAACCATTCCCGAATCATAGGTTCGTCGTCAACGATTAAGATATTCAATGCTTCTGACCTCCTCCCATTTATGTATAGCCGGAATCCTTACGGTTACCGTCGTGCCGATCCCAACCCGGGATTCAATACTTAACCCGTACTGAGGGCCGAAGTACAGCTGAATGCGTTCGTTCACATTATGAAACCCGCCGCGATGGACCAATTTCCCTTCCTGATCCCCCCCTGAGGAGAAAAAGAATTCGCCATTCTCCATACCGTTTCCATTATCGGTTACTTGAAAAAGAATATCTTGCCCCTCCATCAATCCTATAATCTCCAGCCGCTTGGAACCGGACAGTTTGTTCTCAAGCCCGTGAAAGATGGCATTCTCAATAATTGGCTGCAAAATGAGCTTGATGGTGACGAACGCATAGATCTCCTCGTCCAATTGATAGCGGATCTCCAGCCGGTCGCCTTGCCTGACTTGCTGAATATACACATAATTCCGAACCATGGATAACTCTTCTTGAATCGGTATGAGTTCATCTTGCTTGGATATTGATTGTTTCAATAGCTTAACAAGTGCAACGATGACGGAGTCAATCATCTCCGGCGTATGCTTGACCAGCATGAATCGGATGGAAGCTAGTGTATTATACAAAAAATGCGGATTAATTTGCGATTGAAGCGCTTGAAGCTCGGCATGCCGTTTGCGCTCTTGTTCAACTTGAATATTCATCAGCAATTCTTGGAGCCGGTCGATCATCCGGTTGAACTTCCGGGTCAGATGCCCGATCTCATCGTCAGAGACAACCTGCGAACGAACGGACAGATCTCCTAACTCAACGCGGCCGAAGTCATTATACAAGCGTTTGATCGGTACGGCAAGCCGGCGCGCCATCATATACGAAGCGGCGTAGGCCAGCAGTACGACGATTCCGAATACAAGAATGACGATCGTTTGTAGTCTGTTCAGACTGGATAATACGGTGGATACTGGTGTATAAGATACTAGCTTCCAATCCGTCTTGCCAATTGTTTGGAATGAGACAAGCTGCCTCGCTCCCCCTTCCTCGGCGATGAAATACCCCGAATCAAACTGACGAATTTTATTGTAATACGTCCGGTCCGTCAGCGGCCGGTGTACTTCGTTCTTATGGCTCGAAGACAAGACGGCTCCTTCGGCATCAACGATGACAATTTCTTGCGACTTATCCATCGCGCTGCTGTACAAATCGTTCAAAGTGCTCTCATCTACGCTGATCGCAACAATACCTATCGGTGCTCCGCTCTCGAACCGCTTGCTGATGCGCACGCCATAGAAAGCAGTTCCGCTTCCCGCTCCGCTGTCGCCTGTTATCTCGGGCATCGGGGTCGTCACCCAGATAATCTGACCCTGCCCTTCCACGGCGGCACGGTACCATGCTTTCTCGGTCAATCGCTGGACGGGCATCGCCGTCATCATAGGGTTGGCCGGCAGACGGAGTCCGTTGAAGCCGACTAACCGGACTTGAAAGCGTATGCGGTTAAACGAATAGATCGAATTCGACAGCAGTTTCTCGAATGCAGCCCGCTGCATGGCATCCTCGTAACTATTCGGCTGATAGGCGGATGTAAACGCATGATTTACTTCAGCACTCAAAAAAAATTGATTGGAGATCGCGATAATATCATCGAGCAGCCTGTCCGTTTTATCGGCAATCTGTCCTAACGTTTTGAGATTCGACCGGCTGACCTGTTCGGCGATAGAATCTTTAGACACCTCGAGGGAGATTGCTCCAAATAACCCGAGCGGGACGATAATCAACAAGAATGCCGATAGTAGAAATTTATTCTGAACACTGCTTTTGGGTACAAACCATTTCCATATCATGTGTGCTCCTCCTCCGAACAAGGCCGGGACTAGCGAACAACTGCAAGAAGGGCTGCCGGCTGCAGCCCTTCTTGCATGATTCGTGCTATGTGCCGCAATAAGTCCGGTAAGGGCGGGAAGATCGGGAAGCCGCGCAATAGATCTCTTGGTCCGATGAATTATCATAATCGAACGGCCGGGACAGCACCGCAAGAAGCCGCTCCATCACACTGTAATCCTGCTGATTGACCGCAGCCTCGAGCGCCTCTTCCACCCGGTGGTTGCGGGGGATGACGGCGGGATTACTGGCGCGCATCAACTGCCGTGAAGCGGCCGGAGACTCCTGCTGCCGGCTTAATCTCGCTTCCCAGCGCTCCCTCCATTCGGCAAACTCCTCGCTCGCCAGCAAGTCCGAGCCGCTTGTTTCCTCTAATGTTAAGGCACGGAACGTATTGGTGTAATCGGCACGATACTTTTCCATTAATTTGAGGAGTCCGTCAATCAGTTCCTCGTCCTGCTGCTCTTCGTCCATGACGCCAAGCTTTGCCCGCATGCCTGCGAGCCAGTTCGTCCGGTAGATCTTGCCAAATGATGAGATCGCTTCCTGTGCAAGCTCCACAGCCTGTTTCTCGTCGTCATGCAGCAGCGGCAGCAGCGTTTCGGCAAATCTGGCCAGATTCCAACCGCCAATATACGGCTGGTTTGCATACGCATAGCGGCCATGCGTATCGATGGAACTGAACACGGTTGCCGGATCATAGACATCCATGAAGGCGCATGGACCATAATCGATCGTTTCCCCGCTAATGGCCATGTTATCGGTGTTCATCACACCGTGAATGAAGCCGGCCAGCTGCCATTTGGCAATTAAAGCCGCTTGACGTTGAATGACCTCTTGCAGCAGCGACAGATACCGCTGAGCACCGGTAGCATCCACATGCGAATAATGCCTTTGCAGAGTGTAGTCGGCCAGAGCTTGAAGATCCTGAAGCGTGCCGTAATTGGCGGCGAACTGAAACGTGCCGACCCGAATATGACTGGCGGCCACGCGAGTCAGCACGGCACCAGGCAGGTACGTCTCGCGGATAACGGTTTCGCCTGTCGACACGACGGCCAGACTTCGCGTGGTCGGAATGCCTAAAGCATGCATGGCTTCGCTGATGATATATTCCCTGAGCATCGGCCCCACCGCAGCGCGGCCATCCCCGCCGCGGGAATAAGGGGTTCTGCCCGAGCCTTTATACTGAATGTCGAACCGCTCACCGGCTGGCGTGATCTGCTCTCCAAGCAGCAGGGCGCGGCCGTCGCCCAGCATGTTGAAATGCCCGAATTGATGCCCGGCGTATGCCTGTGCCAGCGGCGCAGCACCCACCGGTATGGCATTGCCGGCCAGCACGGCCACGCCTTCATCGCTTTGCAGCGCCTCGACATTCAATCCGAGCGATGCCGCAAGCGGCTCATTCAAGATGATCTGCTTGGGCGAATTCGCGGATGCCGGGTTCTGTCTCGTATACAGGATAGCCGGCAGCCGGGTATAGCTATTATCGAAGTTCCAACCTGCTTGTCGGATCGTCTTAGTGTCAGTCATCTTAACTCCTTCATGGCAAATTGCCCCAATTACTAATTGTTTATTGTCCATTATATAGTGTTTTCCTTTTACTTGCTAAAAAATTAAAAAAACAACCTCGCTCCGTTGCTGCAGAGTAGGTTGCCTGGGTTGCCTGTGTCCCATAACACTTAATTGGCTAGAGGGTCGACGAGCTTGAATGATCATGGTACGCCTGCATCAAGTCCATCAGCTTCGCCGCGGCATGCTCGGAGAAGCATAGCTCAAGATTCGCGCCGGACTCTTTCGCCGAAACGGACGCGTATTCGTACATCTTCGTTTCATATGTTTGAATCGCTTGGTTGACATCGCCGCTTCGAAGGATGGCTAGCGCTAGCTCCGCTGCATCTCGCATGGCCAGGTTCACCCCTTCACCGGCGAAAGGAGACATCAAATGCGCCGCGTCACCGATCAAGGTAACACCCGGTTTGTGTGGCCACTTGAGACCTTCAGGCAGCATATAGATTCTTCTTGGCATCATGTCGCCTTGTGCCGCTTGAATATAAGTTCTCAAAGCTTCATCCCAATCATGATAATAGGTCAGAAGCATCGGCTTGGCTTCCTCCGGCTTGTCAAACGGAATGCCGCAGGTGTCTAGCCAATCCCTCTCAGCCAGGAAAGCCAGGTAGACGCAAATCCGGCCATCTCCATTCAATTGCGCCAGAATCCCCTTATGATCGTCAAGAGCAAACAGCTTGCCGCGTCTGTTGAAGGCGGCAATGTCGGGATGCATGACGGCGGCATTCTCGATGGAAAGCTCCACCATACTGAGTCCGGAATAGATCGGTGCGGCATCCGTCAACAGCGGCCGTATACGTGAGAACGCACCGTCAGCGGCTACGACGAGATCAACGATATGACGATGCCCGTTCTCAAAATATAGCTCATGACGCCCGCCTGCCATAGGAACTGCTTTGTCCAGCTGATGCCCCCATTTTATCGTATCGGGATCAACAGCATCTACGAGTAATTGGCGCAAGACGCTTCGGTCAATCTCGGGCCGGTCTCCCTCATTCGATTCCGCTCGTTCGTCCAAATAAACGCGGCCGGTTTTGTCCAGCAAACGGAAATCTTGTCCTTCATAGCGGGCATATGTTTGAAACTGCTCGTACAACCCCGCCTCTTTCAGCGCCCATTGACCGGTATCCTCGTGGATGTCCAATGAACCGCCCTGCTGCCGGCTTGCAGGCGATGAGTCGCGTTCGTAGACGATGCAAGGCACCCCATGCCGCTGCAAGATTCGCGCAAACGTCAATCCGCCCGGACCTGCCCCGATGATGGCGATTCGCGGTTGTTCGTTCAATTGTTTGATACTCATGATTATCTGCCCCTTTATTGGATGTGTTTGATTACTGCAGACATCATACGACGCTTATATAAACTGAACGTAAATCAGACAAAACGCAGCGGCCGGTTGCAAAAAAAGATGCCCCATCCCGCTAACGCGGCTCTGAGGCATCATATCTGCTTATTCTGCTTGCGCAACCCGCGCAATCTTATTGCTCACGCTTTGGCGCCAGTTCAATCGCTTGCTTAAGCGCTTCTTTCAAGCTCTGTTCGTCAGCGATGCCTTTGCCGGCAATGTCGAACGCCGTACCGTGGTCAACGCTGGTACGAATGATCGGCAGGCCGACCGTAATGTTGACCCCTGCTTCAAGACCAAGCACTTTGATCGGTCCATGGCCTTGATCATGGTACATCGCGACGACGATGTCGAAGTCGCCTCGCGTTGCCCGGAAGAACAGCGTATCGGCAGGCAGCGGTCCTACGACTTGAATGCCCTCCTCCTGCGCTTTCTTCACGGCGGGTACGATCTTCTCGTCTTCTTCGCCATAGCCGAACAATCCGTTCTCGCCGGCATGCGGATTAATGCCGCAGACGGCAATTTTTGGCGCCGTATATCCGGCTTTCTGCAGCGTTTCATGCGCCATACGGATGACTTTATAGACG
Source organism: Bacillus sp. 3255 (assembly GCF_031456485.1). Taxonomy (NCBI): domain Bacteria; kingdom Bacillati; phylum Bacillota; class Bacilli; order Caryophanales; family Bacillaceae; genus Bacillus; species Bacillus sp. 3255. The sequence goes on along the minus strand of NZ_JAVDUS010000004.1, from coordinate 243,283 downwards.
CGCTCCGGATTGATCATACGAACGGCATCCAGAATGCCGACATGCGTTGTCACATGGATGACCTTCAATTTCGGCGCGGAAAGCATCATGGAGAAGTCCTGCGTGCCTGTCAGATCCGCCAAAATTTCCGTATGCCCCGGATAGATGTGACCACCTTTGTGAAGCGCCTCTTTGTTCAACGGCGCTGTGCAGATCGCATCGATTTCACCGGCATTAGCCAGCTCGATCGCTTGTTTTAAATACATGAATGCGGCATGTCCCGCTTCTTTGGATACTTGTCCGATCGGCAGATCCGCCGGCAGCAAGTTCAAATCGAAGCAGTCAACGGAACCAGGCTCGAACTTCGCTTCGGCTACGGAACCGATCGTACGCACCTGTAGACCGGTTTGCACGAACTGAACCGCCCGCTCCAATATTTTGGCATCTCCAATAACGAAAGGACGGCAAGTTTCGTAAATTTGAGCATCTTTCAACGATTTCATGATGATCTCTGGTCCTACGCCAGCGCCATCACCCATCGTAATGCCGATAATAGGTCTATTCATTCGACGTCACTCCCTTTAACACGTTTTTAGCTTTCGATAAGCTGCCTTCATTCCCGAATGCGCCTGCTTTCGTAACCGCCCAGATTGGTTGTTCGCGAACAAGAAGGCCAAGCGGAATACCCGGCTCGATCTCTTTCACCAATTGAATGCCGGATACGCCGAGGTGTCTGCAGACGGCTTTCGCCGTATCTCCACCGGTGAGAATAACGCCTTGCAGTTCGGAGCTGCGGATGATGACGGAAGCGATAGCTCCCAGAATGTTCGAAATCTGATTCGACACTTCCGTGGAGTCGAAGCCTCTTCGGGCCCCAATCTCCTTCGTTAACCGAACTTGCTCCGGCGATGAACTCGCGCATAGCGAAACATCAACACCCTTCGGAAGGGCATCTCTAAGCAAATCTTGACAGCGCTGCATCTCGCTGCGCAGCCCGTCTTCGGAAGCCATCGCAAGAACGGTGTTCAATTCGACGGCTGCGACTCGCGGTTCCTGGTTATACGCAGCGACCTGTTGGCGGGTCACATTGGAAATGCTTCCCGCAACGAGCAGCACCGGCTTCTCGCTTACGGGAAGCTGCGCAGGCTCGCTCTTGTGAACGGGCAGTGCCAGCGTCTGCGGTAAATAGTCGGCCAAACCGGCAGATCCGGCCCATAACACACGGTAGGACGTTTCAGAGATGTACTCGGCGATACATTGTACATCCTCTTGAGTCTCCGCATCGAAAACGATGAGTTCAGTCTTCGCTTCCAGCAGCGATTGTATGTTCAGGTCAACCTGTTCCTTCCCCGAGCGAATAACATGCAGAGGGATAAGTCCGACTTTCCGATTGGATTGGGAAGAAAACAGCTTGACGAGATCGGATTCATTCACAGGGCATTTGGGATCGTTGGCAATCTCGGTTTGCGAGACGGGAATGCCGTTCAAATAATGGACACCCTGAACGGTCGTACGGCCAATCTTGGGAAAAGCCGGGGCGACGACCGCAAAATCGAATGGCATCACATCCATCACGGCGTCGATCTCAACGCCCAGATTGCCGCGGAGCGTAGAATCCATTTTTTTGTACACGTGCGTAAAGCCTGCTTGCTGAACTTGCTCAGCCGCCGCTTTCACATTCGCATAAGCAATTTCTCTTGCAACGGAACGGCTGTCGGTATCGATTACGACAGCCTCAACCGCTTGTTGATTGGCGACTTGCTTGATATCAAAAACGACTTGCGTTTGCAGCCCTTTTCTTGCAAATTGAACGCCTGAGTCGGATGCTCCGGTCAAATCATCTGCAATAATGGCAATATGGTTCATGGTGCGGTTCCTCCCATGCCTAACTTTGTCTATCTAATTGATTTGGCTTTTTACTCCGATTTTTTTGGCATACCAAGCGGTTACGATCGGAACGAGAATAGCGGTTACGATGACGCAGGATGCAACGAGTGCCGTAGCCGAAGGTACGAGCGGCGCATAGGCGGCATTTGCAGCGGCGACAGCGGCCGGTACGCCCGCGGCGTTACCTGCTGTAGAAGCTGCCGAAATGCCGGCAATCCCGTTTCCGCCGATCAAGCGGTCCGTCAGAATCAAGGTAATACCGGTCACAGCAACGACAGCGATACCTAGCAAGACGCCGAGGAATCCGGCTTTCCATACTGTCTGAAGATTAAGACCCGCCCCTAAAGCGAAGGCGAAGAACGGCACCAGAACAGGAACGGCTTTGGACAGAAACTCACGCATGTCTTTATCCAAGTTACCGAGGATCATCCCAACGACCAGCGGCAGTATCGCCCCGACGAACGTTTGCCACGGGAATGCGGCGAGCCCTGCAATACCAAGTGAAATCATCGTAAAGAACGGTCCGGATTCCAAGCTCATAACCGAGTAGGCGCCGACATCCTCTTTCTTGCCGAACTGACCCATAAGCGCCATGTACAAACCGCCGTTCGTATCATTCATAGCTGCAACGATCGCAAGTACGGAAAGGCCTGCGAAGAAACCTTCGCTAATCATACCGTTGCCCAAAAATTTGGCTGCGACGAAACCGACGATAATTGCGGTCAATATTTTGGTGCCGAGCAGCGTGCCGCCTTTTTTCAAAATATACGGTGTCGCTTTGAAATTAATCGTTGAACCCATACAGACATAAAACACGGCCAGAATCGGCAAAGAGCCGGTCATTAACGCGCCTGTGAAGGAGCCGAATGTTTTCCCCATCGTCGGGAATAACGTCGTTATGATCGCCCCAAGGATCAGCGGCACAATCATCATGCCTCCGGGAATACGATCTATCGCTGCTTTAATTCTCATGGTGTGCTTCCTCCTAAGAAGATGATATTGAGCCATCAATTTAGTTGCAATTTGCAACAATCCACTTCATCATTGCTCATGTATTGATTATATGACAGCGTTCACCAGAGGACAACGGGGCATATCGTTTAAATTTGCAACACATCTTTCAACTTTCGCCAAAGTGTCGATCGGTTGATCCCCAACCGCTTCGCCGCTTTCGATTGATTCATTCCTTCTTTCTCCAAAATTTGCAGAAGGATCCGCATTTCAATCTCATCCCAGGTTCCCGACAAATTGACCGTTGCGTGGTGCCCGGACGTTTCTGATTGCAGCGACTCCTTCACCTTCTGCCAACCCTCTTGAGCTTCTTTCGTCCCCACATAATGTCCGTTCGTACTTGCCAGCATGCTTTCGATAACGAGCTTCAATTGATGGATATTACCGGGCCAAAGCTTATGCATCAGATCGTCCTCCAGAACCTCCGGACGGATGCCCACAATCTGTTTGCCATGCCGGGAGTTATAACCTGCGATAAGGACGCGCGCAATTTCAGCTATATCTTCCAACCGTTCGCGAAGCGGCGGCAGACTTACGTAATGGTCCATGAAAGCAAGCACAAAATCTTGATCCATCTCTTCCTTCTTCAACATCAGCTTGATCGGATGAGGCGATGTTACGATAAGCCGCGCGTGCATGCCCTGCTTCATGGCTTCGAGCAGCTTGCGCTGCAAGGACGGGTTGACATGCTGAACATGATCCAGGCAAATCGTTCCAACCGATTCTTTGAACAGCAGCCCCGGATAGATGTCTGTCCCCAGCAGCACCGCAGTCTGCTCTTCTTGAGACAATTGGTCGCACGGCAGGATGTACAGTTCGTCTCCCGAGAAGGGGCTTGCGGAATGAATCGCTTGGCTAAACAATTGTTTGCCGCTGCCCTCTTCACCCGAGATCCAAATCGCTTCCTTGGTTTGCGACAATGCTTTGGCCCGCTTGATGGATTGAAGAATGACGGAGCTGGAACCCATAATTTGCGCAAAAGTCGCGATACGATCAGTAACCTGGAAATTGTATGTAGCGGGATTGTTCGTGTTAGCTTCGGCCGCGTACAAATATACGAAATAGCGGTAGCTGGCTGCCGGCATCTCAGGCGGTACGATGATTTCAATGCTCACCTGCTTTTTCTGAAACCATCTCGTTTGCTGCTTGGCGGATTGAGTATTCGTTCTCGCCGCTTCCTCGAGGTAGCGGGACCAGATCGGGTCAATCCGGGTGAGATTCATGCCGCGAATGACGGCACTATGGTACCCGAGCAGCGCGGCCGCGGCTTCGTTGGCATATCGAATGACCCCCTCTTCGCTTACGGCCATGACGCCTGTCCGGTGATGCTGCAGGATGTGTTCGAATAGATGCTCACTCTCCTGGGCTTTCCATACGACCTCGAAAATCCGCTTGACTTCTTCCAGCGCCTCAAGCACCGACTCCTGTCCGCTCGTGATGAGAATCCCGTTATAGCCCATCTCCTCAGCCGTATGGACGGTGACGACATCGCCAAGCACAATCTGCACGCCATTCTCAAAAGCTTGCTTAAGCGCTTGCGGAACATCCGCCGCTCGTTCTATCGAATAAATAGGTATTTCGTAATCGAGCAGGCTGGATACTTCTTGGGCGCCGCGGCAGATGTTCGGAAACCCGATGATCGCAACCTTGCTGTTCGAATTTCTCACTAAAGTCAGAACGCGTAAAATATCGTAGCCGGAAACGGGAATATCGACGACTGGCGTTGTGAATTGATTGCGAATGAGCGTGGACGTTCCGCCCCGGCTTAGAATGATGTCATACTTGCCGCTCTCGGCCTGAACAATCGGAATCGCATTATGAAGATCCGCAACTTCAACATGAAGCTGAATCCGCTCATCTTCTTTCACGAGCTCCTCGAGCATCCCCCTCAAACCCGGGTATGGCGCAATGGCTAATACTTTAATTTGCATCGATATCACCTTCCGTCATGGTTCGGTCACCTAAATGTGTTGCACATTACAACAATATATAATAATTCTCCTTATTATAGCCAATGCCTGTGCGATATACGATATTATGCAACAAAAAAAGAGAGTGCCTCGTTAAGCACTCTCCGTCGCTGTTATACTTTGAATTTGTCAATCAGCGCTTGCAAGTCTTCGGCCATCCGCGTCAACGCATTCGCAGAATCAGTGATTTCTTCCATCGACGCAAGCTGCTCTTCCGTAATTCCGGCAACATCTCTTATGGTAAGTGCCGTCTCTTCCGAGATCTGCGATACGTCGCTCATCGCGTTAACAACGATTGCCGTGCTCTCCGCCATTTGCTGGGATATTGCAGAGGTTGCATGGATTTGACGGACGACCTCATCGATGGAAACGGCAATTTCGTTGAAGGACCCGCCGGCCATATTGACAACGCTGACGCCTTCTTGAACCTGCTCGGTCACCGCCTGCATATTGGCGATTGTCGTATCTGTCTCCTGCCGCATCGCGGAGATCAGGTCGGAAATCTGTTTCGCCGATTCCGAAGATTGTTCGGCCAAACGGCGAATCTCATGAGAAACGACGGCGAAGCCCCGGCCGTGCTCGCCCGCTCTTGCAGCCTCAATGGCAGCGTTAAGCGCCAGCAAATTCGTTTGGTTGGCAATGCCTGTGATGACATCGATAATGTTGACAATTTCCGTAGAACGCTCACCCAATCCCTCGATGACATGACCAAGCTCATCAACACCTGCGCCGATGGCTTGCATTTGGTCGACGGCCCGCTGAATCGATTCATTCCCCGCCTCGGCGCGGGCTTTCGCATGAAGCGCTGAGGACGAGGCCTGCTCGGCATTGTGCGAGATTGTGGTGACGTTGCTCTCCATTTCACCGATCGCTTGCCGCGTGCTTTCCGTGCTGCTCGCCTGTTGGCCCGTTCCGTTAGCAGCCTCCTGCATTTTCACGGCAATCTGTTCGCTCGAGGCCGCACTCTGCTCCGAGCTGGATGCCAGCTGCTGCGCGGATGCCGACAATTGAACGGCGTTCTCGCTTACTTGATAGAGGACTGACCGGAGCGATTGCGACATCTCATTGAAACTGTTTCCTAGAACGCCAAGCTCGTCCCGTCTGCGGATTGAGATCTGCTCAGTCAGGTCGCCGTCACTGATACTTCGGGAAAGCCGGATCATCTGCTGCAGCGGACTTATGATCGATCGCAGAATCCACAATAGGAGTACCGCGCCCACTATCAAAGCGCAGACGAAAACCAGCAATGTTCGGTGCAGAATAGGAGCCGCTTCTTCGGCTACCTCTCTGTCGTACATCGTTCCGGCAATTTTCCACCCGGTCAGCTCATTCGTCACATAGGTCATCTTCTTCATGTTATTGTCCTTCACATAGGAGAAATAACCCGATGCCGAGCTGTAAATTCGCCTCGTCTCTTCATTGTCAGGCGCGTTCGTTCCGGCCGCTTCCGTCGGATGAACGATGTACTTGTGATCCTTGTCCATCAGATAGACATAGCCTTCCTTCCCGATTTTGACGCTGCGCGTAATCTCCGCAAGCTGCTCAATACTGACATTGACCGCCGTAACGCCTTGGCCGTCTTTCGTTGCTTGCGCGACGGTCACGACGAGCTGATTGGACGATTTGGATACATAAGGCGCGGTCACAATCGTTTCATTTTTGTGCGCCATCGCTTCCTGGTACCAAGGTCGCTTCCTTGCATCATAGTCCGGCGGATTCTTGAACGTATCGGGTGCGTTCATGAACAATCCCGACTCCGTACCGACATAGACTTGTTCGATTTCCGGATGAACCTTCTTGTAATTCTCAAGCTGGGTCCGAACCGGAGGACTACTTCCAATATTGCCTCCATCTAAGGAAATCATCCCGCGAAGCTCCAAATTTTGTGCTAAGCCCGCGACGTCAAGCTGCTTGGCCGTAATGAATTGGTTGAATACGTTGTTCAACAATGCGACATTGGACCCCGCCGCCCTGACCATTTGATCGTCGACTTTGCTTTTGGCTGTATTATACGAGCTCCAGGCGATCATCAACGTCGGGACGGTCAGTACAAGAAGAAAAGCGAGGATAAGCCTGTTTTTAACGGATAATAAAGTCCCTTTGGCTTTAGGTTGGTCGTGGTCCGATACATGTTTCGTTTTTCGTCTCATGGTAGTCTCCTCTCGCTGTGCGATTCATACAACTAGATAATATAGTACAGCTTACAGAATGTGTAAATGATAATCGTTGCATTTTTAATGTCGTTTTGGGGAGGAATTCCAATAATGTATGCAGACGCTTACGTATGTTGCAATTAGCAGCACAATTATTCGGATGTGCCATGAGAATAACCAATACGTTCCGCCTTAGGTCAACTTAAGCGAATAGCTTTATAACATATGCCTGTGTGTGTTCGAAAAATCAGATACATTCTCGTTGAAGACGGCCAAAATCCATAGATCTATATGAATAATTGCATATAATTCTACTTTTGGCCGTAATTCTGGTTTTTTTATTCGAAAAATCATATACGTGTGGGCATAGCAAGCGAGGAAGAGACGTGGCTGCATAGGGGTACAAATAAAAATAGATGACCCCATGGGGCCATCTATTTTTTTTGACGAAAGTATGGATTATTCACTCCAAAACGGAGATTGTATTTACACTAGAATCGATTTCCAGGAAGCTTCCAGTGTTTGCTGTATTTGCATGTCGTTGAGCGGATATTTGTTCACGTAGTAGCCTTTGACGATGGCTGTAATGACCCCGTGTATGATGGAATTGCAGATGTTGATATCCATTTCCCGGATGATCCCGTTACGCTGGCCTTCCTTAAGCAGCGACAATATCGCTTCTCGGGAAGCACTGTCGTCCTCCAATTTGCGCAGTTCCGGCGTGATGCATGGGGAATAGGAATAAGAGTCGATAAAGCGGAAGTGCTTGGGAAAGGCAAGGGCGAATCGAATTCTGTTCGTCTGTAAGCATTTAAAACGCTCATACAAGCTTAATTCGGCATTATAATTCATCATCAAGTTATCACCGAGCAGCTTGCGGCATTGCCGGTAAAGCTCATGAACCAATTCTTCCTTGTTGCTGAAATAATTGAAGACCGTACCGGAGCCCACATTCGCCCTTTTCATGATTTTGGCAAACGTCACGGACTGCAGTCCTTCTTCATCGATTAAGTCCAACGTCGCATTCAAAATATCTTCACGTTTACTCATTGTTCACACCTCGTTACATTCAACTTTAGTATGTGCAAAGGGGAACGTCAAGCATTCGGAATATTTAATCTAAATTTTACTATATTTTCGGTTGAATTCGTGCGAATCGCGCTGGTTTCTGTATAAATTAGCACTATCTTTGGATTATTCACTCCAAAAAGTTGTTGACTTCAACTGCAACTGGCCTTATGATGGGTTGGAATAAACATTCCAAAACCAGAAAGGACGTCCTGCACATGTCTTCAACCGTTACCGAAACAATCGCACGAACCGTATCCTCCAAGCTCGTGCTCGCCATCATACTTGCCTGTCAGCTGATGATTATTTTGGACGGCTCGATCGTTATCACCTCGCTGCCAGAAATCGGCCGTACCCTGCATCTGTCAGCCACCGACTTATCATGGGTGCAAAATGCTTACTCGCTGACGTTCGGCGGATTCCTGCTGCTCGGAGCGCGCGCCGGCGATTTGCTGGGACGCAGACGCGTCTTCATAGCCGGCGTCGCCTTCTTCACGCTGGCCTCTTTGCTGGCCGGATTCGCGCATACCTCAGAGCTGCTGCTGATCGCGCGTGCCATTCAAGGGCTCGCCGCGGCATTCGCCGCACCTTCGACGCTTTCCCTTCTCATGGTCTCCTTCCCGGAAGGCCGGGAGCGGACGCGCGCCATCTCGCTCTATAGCGCCATATCCGGTGCCGGCGGAAGCGTCGGACTCGTCCTCGGGGGCATCTTAACCGATACGATTTCTTGGCGCTGGGGGATGTTCATTAATGTTCCCATCGGTTTGGCGCTCATTCTGCTCGCTCCCCGCTATCTGCAGGAAACGCCGCGCCGCAACGGTCGTTTTGACCTCCTCGGCGCCGGCACGTCGACGCTTGGGATGACCGGGCTCGTCTATGGCTTCGCACGTGCAGCCGCCGCCGGTTGGAGCGATGCCGGCACAATCGCTTCTTTCGCAGCCGGCATTCTGCTGCTCAGCTGGTTCGTCCGGATTGAGAAGCGCGCGGAACAACCCATTACGCCGCTTCGCTTGTTCGCCAGCCGCGAACGCTCCGGCGCTTATCTGGCCCGGTTGCTGTTCGTCGGCGGCATGTCCGCGATGTTCTTCTTTCTGACGCAATATGTGCAAGGCGTTTTGAACTTTAGCGCGATTGGCGCCGGGATCGCCTTCCTGCCGATGACTGGCGTCATGTTCGGCATGGTTTATGCCGTACCGGGACTGCTGAAACGCTTCGGCAGCAGCAGGGTGCTGATCGGTGGCGTACTCGTCGCAATAGTCGGTATGATCTGGATAAGCCGCATTACCGTGGACACCGCTTATTTCCCGAACATCGCGATTCCTTTGATCATTCTGGGTATTGGCGCAGGGGTTGTCTTCATTCCCCTTACTTCATCCGGCATTGCCGGTGTTGCGCCGAACGAAGCCGGCGCTGCATCGGGTCTCGTCAATGTCGCCCATCAGATGGGAGCATCGCTGGGGCTGGGTATCTTGATTACGGTATTCGAATCTGCATCGCACATGGCTGCCGGCGGTGCCGCAAAGAACGATCAAGCCTTTGTGCTAGCTCATGGAGCTGCCGCGGCCATCACGGGTTCGGCTATTTTCCTTACGTTAGCGCTGGCTGCCATCCTTGTGCTCATTAACAGAAAGAACGTACCAAGAGCTAATCTTCGCACGAAGGAATCTATCGCTGGAACTATACAAAAACCCGCTCAATAAGCGGGTTTTTCTTGCGCAAGTGAAACAACTCGCGATCAATTTTAACCTAAACGAACCAAGCTAATGTCTCTTAAATACGTAAGATCCATGTTTTATGTAGTTATTTTTTGATAAATATTGAGTATTGGTGACGTATAATCATCCCATTTATTTGTATCGTTGACGGAAACCCAAGCAATTTCAATAATATCTTCATTCGCTTCATTTTCTGAATCAAGAAACATTTCCCCGCCATTAATCCTCGCTAGATAAGTATATTTATCATCCGTACAGTTCAATAGTTTTAAGATAATAACATCATAGCCTGTTTCTTCTTTCACTTCTCTTATGCATGCTTCTTCAGGAGTTTCCCCATCCTCAATGCTCCCGCCAGGAAAATTCCATACGATATCACCACGTTCGACATACTGTTGAACCATAAGAACTTTATCATCCTTAATAATTAACGCTTGTGAAATCATGTCTGCCTTTTCCCTTCGCATAAAATAAACATGTATTACATCTTTTGAATGGAGATGAATGTATGGCGATATTGTTTAGCATTGTTCTTTGGTTATTTGGTCTTTTCATCTTATATTTAGTTATCCAATCAGCGATTGACAATTCACGGATGAAATCCGAACTCACTGAAATAAAGACCATTCTGCAAGAGATACAAAAACAGGGCTTCAAACAAGCCCATCCATTCATTCAACAAGAGGTTCGTGCAGTATCGGAGAAAAACGATAGGGAAGCTGCAGAATCTTATATGGAAACCTGCCCGGCCTGTCGTTGTGAAATTACTGAAAATGATAAGTTTTGCCCAGCTTGTGAGTTAAAGTTGCGGGACTAGATGAAGATGAAATCCTTATGAATACACAAATCCTGCCGCCGCGAAGGACAGCAGGATTGTATTCTACTCAACGCTATCACCATATTATCCAGAAAAAATCAATATGTATATCATCGCTGGCTAAAAAAACGGTATCGATTGATAAATCAAACTCTTGTCAAACTTAGTCTTCCAATTCCACGTTATGATAAACTTGCTGCACATCTTCCAAATCTTCCAAAGCATCGATCAGCTTATCGAACAGCTTCTGCCCGTCTTCCGGCAGCGTTACGTTGTTCTGCGCCAGCATCGTCACTTCGGCAACGGCGAACTCGCTGATGCCGGCTTGCTTGAACGCCTCTTGCACGGCGTGGAACTCCTCCGGATCGGCATACACCATCACCATCTCATCCTCTTCGACGATGTCGCGAACGTTCACATCCGCTTCCAGCAAAATTTCCATGACTTCATCCATGCTCTTGCCTTCCAGACCGATCACCGCTGTCGGATCGAACATGTAAGCCACCGAGCCGCTGACGCCCATATTGCCGCCGTTTTTGCTGAATGCCGCGCGTACCGCTGGCGCCGTACGGTTCACGTTATTCGTCAAGGCATCGACGATAACCATCGACCCGTTCGGTCCGAAGCCCTCGTAACGAAGCTCCTCGTAGATTTCATCGGAGCTGCCTTTGGCTTTATCGATGGCGCGATCGATAATCGCTTTCGGCACGTTATACGTTTTGGCCCGTTCAAGGACAACTTTCAGCGCACGATTCGCTTCCGGATCCGGTTCGCCCTTCCGTGCCGCTACATAAATTTCAAGTCCGAACTTGGCGTAGATCCGGCTTGTATTTGCATCTTTGGAAGCTTTCTTTTCTTTAATGTTATTCCACTTACGGCCCACGATTGATCCCACTTTCTATAGTTAGTTCATTTTATATAATAACCGATTTTCATCCGAAATGGAAAATATTCATCTAGTCATAAAACAAAAGCCTTCATCCCGTCTCCATAGACAGAACTCAGGCTGATGTTAATTCAAGAATTTCGTCGTCTCCAGCCGAATACTCGGACATGTACAATACCTTTAGTTAACCAATGGGTTATAACATAAATAAGGATGAAGAGCAGGATAAGCGGTTTGAACAAAAACCAGGCGATGATCCATGCGATCCAGATCTGCCATTTGTTCATTTTATTGATCATCTTGCCCGGCCATAAACAAATGCGGTAAAGCACATACCGGCGCTGCAGCGACTCCAAATATTCATCCTGAAATTGCTTGGACTCCGGGTTCAATCGAATGGCGTTGCGCATATAGGTCTCCTGCAGGTCATAGTCCCCGCGCCGGGACGCCGCCCAAGCCAGATACAACAGAACCGTCGAGGACTCCGCGTCTTCCCGGATCGCCGCGCGGTCCAATCGCCGGGATTCGGCATCGTTCCCCAGCAGCGCTTCCACATAACTGAGGGTGGCCAAGTAAAGGGGCGTCTCCGGCTGGAGCTCAAGCGCTTGCAGCAACTGTTCCTTGGCCTCTTTGAATTTGCCCTTCTTATTGAACTTGTTGGCATTCAAGAAATAATAGTGAGCTTCATACGGATCGATGCGCAGCGCTTGCTGCAGAGCTTCGTCGAATTCGGCGTCACGCTGAGTCTCATAAAAGACGGCAACCCGCACATACCAAGCGATTTCATGCTCAGGCTCGCGAGTGAGCGCCTCTTGGGCCCAATGCAGCGCATGCTTATATTCACTCATATGCAAATAAATGCGCGCACACAGCGCATAGGCGTCGGGATCCTCCGGATCCATGCGCAGCACTTTCTCAACTTCGGTCAATGCTTCTTTGTATCGCTTCCATTGTATCAATTGATGGGCCGCAGCGTAGGCGGTCCCGGAAGATGATCGTTCCAAGCCTGATCCTCCCATCCCGCTACTTGATGCCGTGTTTCTTAGCGTAATCCAGCACGATTTGATAATCCCGGTTCACGTCGCTGAAGGTGGCATAATTTTTGGCGGTTGCGAACCATTCCAACGTCGTAGCTTTTCGGCTTTTCGCAGCGGCTCTTAAATCCTCTTGCCGGATCGGCTGAATGTCGCCGGTTTCGAACGTTCGCTCCATCGCACAATCGATGGCATCCTTCACAACCTGTTCCAAGTCAGCGCCGGAAAATAAGCGGGTATCCCCTGCAAGCTTGGCCAGATTGAGCGCTTCAGCCGGTTTCCCTGCCAGCTTCAGCTGCAGGATGGTCTGACGCTCGGTCTCCTCCGGCGGCGGCACGAAGACGAGATGATTAAAACGGCCCGGACGTCTTAAAGCGGAGTCCAGGTACCACGGCGTGTTCGTAGCCCCGATGACGAAGACATTGTCGTTGTTGGACTGCAGACCGTCGAGCTCCAGCAGCAGCTGATTGACAAGCATCCGGTCGTGATGCTGCCTCATCTGATGGCGGCTTCCGCCCATCGCATCCAATTCATCGATGAAAATGACACAGGGCTTGTTCTCACGAGCCTTCTGGAAAATATCGTGCAAATTATGTTCGCTTTGGCCAACATACATGGACAGAATCGCCTGGAGCTCAATATGCATGAAATTGGCGTCGATTTCGCCGGCTACCGCTCGCGCCAGGAACGTTTTTCCGCAGCCTGGCGGTCCGAACAGGAGCAAGCTCCCGCCGGCTTCCTTGCCATAGGCCTTGAACACTTCGGGCTGCTGCAGCGGAAGGATGAAATTCAGACGAATCTTCTTCTTGACTTCCTCCAAGCCGCCGACATCGGCGAACGTAACCTCCGGCTTCTCCGATTCAACCAAGGTGTGGTCATCTTTATTAAATTGAATCAATTTTAATTTCTTGCGCCGTCTTTCATTCAGTTCATCGTGATCTGACATCGGTCTCCTCCTTCTCCCAATGGGTTTATTTTAGCACAAATCCAGAAAAACCCACAGATGTAAGGTTCATAAGCGAACTTCCATCTGCGGGCTTCCCGCCTTTTATCCTATTTCTTCCAGTTCATATAAGGAAGCTTCCCGGTTACGGATGATTCTCCGTAGCAGAGTCGCCATCTCCCGGGTGATATTTCCCTGTTCGAAGAATGACTGCACGGCATCGCGCTCTGCCTGAATCGCAATCCAGTGCAGCTCTCTCCGGCAATCGTTGAATGAGCGGTCCTTGCGCCGCGAGCCCAGCGTAAATCTGTTCAACCTGTCGAGCATCTGCTTGTAATAATCAAGCACGCCTTCCGTCGCTTCGTCGGTCTGGATCGCGCAGCGCTTCGAGAATTCATCGACGACAGCTTGGCCGCATTGCATCTTCAGCGAGCGGAGCGCGTTCATGTCCGCATCGCTGATGCCCAGTACGGTAGCCGGCTGGCTGACCGAGGTAAACACCATTCTCAACCGGCGCCAGACGTTCTTCACGATGACTTTGCCCAGATCCAGCTTATTGGATAAGATAAGCTCGATTTGTTCCAGCATGTTCAAATAGTAATTCGCTTGCTCACGGCTTACTTTGCCGCTGTCGACGGAATCATTCACATATTTGCGCTCGATGCTCAGCGCCATCAGCCGCATCCCGGCTTCCCGCTGCTGTGACAGCGAAAGCCGTTTCATCCGGCCGTCCTTCTGGCCTAGCTGCTGTATCATAAGCTTGTAATCGCCAATGACCGAGTTCAAGGCAAGCTCATTTTTGTCCGAGCCGGATTCCTTAAGTGTACGAATGGCAGCCTTCATGACCTGAATTTGCCACTCGCGTTCTTGACGCTCCCGCTCCGCATCGTCCGCCGTATTCTTCTTCTTGGCAAGGAGCGGCAATACCAAGCTGGCTGTAAGCAGCGAGAACAAGATGACCGAGGCCGCAAGGAAAATAATGAGATCTCTCTGCGGGAATGGTTCGCCGTTCTGCAGCAGCAGCGGGATGGAGAAGGCACCCGCAAGGGTCACCGCCCCGCGCACGCCGGAAATGGTCGTGAGCGTCATCGTCCGCAGACTCGGCACTTCGTTGCTCTGATTGCCGAACCAGCGGCCTCCTCTGGAGAATACATAAGTCCACAGGAACCGAAGCACGAGAAGCATCACATAGATCAGAACGGCATAGCCAATCACCTCGAAATTGTCGAAGGCCGGATCCTTGAGAATCTTCCGGGAAACTTCCGGAATCTGCAGCCCCAGCAGGATAAAGACAAGCCCGTTCAACACGAATAAAATGACGGACCAGGTTGGGTTGGACACGTTCTTAAGATTAGGCATTGTAAACGCCAGCCGTTCGTTCTCGATCGCATGCAGCAGCCCCCCGGCAACCGCAGCCAAGATGCCGGAAACACCCAATTCCTCCGCAACGAGATAGAGCAGGAACGGCGTCAAGATTTGCAGCAGCATATGCATCGTCTCATCTTCCAGACCCGCCCGGCGCAGCAGCTGCCGCAGACCGGTGATAAGGAAGGCGACGACGGCACCGACGATCAAACCGCCGATCGAGATCACCAGGAAGCTGAAGCTTGCCTTCGGCAATGAGAATACGCCGGTCACAGCCGCGGCGATGGCGAATTTGAAGGCAACCAGACCCGAGGCATCGTTCATCAAGGCCTCTCCCTCCAGCAGCCGCTTCAAGCTGCGCGGCAGGTGAATGCGGCCGGCCAAGGAGCTGACGGCAACGGCGTCCGTCGGAGACAGGATGGCGGCCAGACCGAATGCGGCGGCCAGCGGAATCGTCGGGATCATCCAATGAATGCTGTAGCCGACGACGCATACGGTTATGAACACAAGCCCTACCGCCAACAGCAGAATCGGCGCCCTT
Organism: Bacillus sp. 3255; assembly: GCF_031456485.1. NCBI lineage: Bacteria > Bacillati > Bacillota > Bacilli > Caryophanales > Bacillaceae > Bacillus > Bacillus sp. 3255. Next base: position 227,914 of record NZ_JAVDUS010000004.1, on the reverse strand, counting down.
AAGCGCCATAATTCATCGCGCGGCGTGTGCTTCCCATCGTTATATAGCAGGGGGGCGATGAACAGAATGAAGAATAATTCCGGCTCCAGATGCAGATGAATGCCAAGCGGAACCAAGACCAGTCCGGCGCCTAGCGCGATCTGAATGAGTGGAACAGGGATGAAAGGAACGAAGCGGTGTACGACGTTCGAAACACCGAGCAAGATAAGCAGCATGAGTATAATAATGAATACTTCCAATCGGTTTCCCTCCATGTCAGACTGATTATCAACTTTATCTCATAATTTCCAAAAAACCGCAACCTTATCGATGCTTCCGCCATAAAAAACAAACGCAAAAACGCCAATACAAGCGATTCCTCGCTGATACTGGCGTTATCGTCCGTTTTATTCGGTTGTCAGCTGGTCCAGATTAGACCGCAAGCAGGCTGCCAAGCTCTTTGCCCATTCGAACCCAACCGTGTGCCGCTCCGCCGAAAGCCTGTTCGCTCTGGAAGCCCGACTGCTCCAAATGCAGCACAACGGTACCGTTGCCGCTGTCATTCAGCGTCCACGTCACCGTCGTATTCTCTCCACCGCTGACCCAGGTATAGCTTAGGCGATGCGGTTCGTTCACCTCCAGCACTTCACAATCGATAATACCGTTCCACCAGCCCGTAGGTTCCGTACGAAATTGAAATTTATGTCCCACGACCGGTTTAAAGTCATTGTCCATGATCCACTTCGCCAGCATTGCAGGGTTCGTCAATGCATTCCACACCTTCTCCATCGAAGCTGTGTATTCAAATTGTTGCGTCACTACTTTCATCGTTCATTCCTCCTTTAATAATTGGTCCAAGCGCAGCATATTGGTTTTCCAGAATTTCTCGTAAAATGAAACCCAATCTTGAATTTCCTGAAGCGGCCCTGCATTCAATCGATACCTGGTTTCCCGGCCTACTTTCCGGTCGATGACTAGATGAGCTTCTTTGAGAATGGCCAAATGTTTGGAAACGGCTGTACGGCCCATCTCAAAATGAACCAGCAATTCGTGCAGCGGCAGTTCCTCGGCATTCGCCAGCAGTTGAAGAAGCTTGCGGCGGGTTGGATCGGCAACCGCATCATACACATCGTGCATCCCCTTATATTCGTTCACAACACCCTCTCCTCTTTAAACTCGGTCAAAATGACACCGTTTGGTGTCTGATACGATCATACGACACCATTCAGTGTCCTGTCAACTGCTGCCTTTACATCCACTGAAGTTATATTTTCCCTCTCTGCTGCTATCAATGTTCACGAATTTGAAATATTTTCAATTATAATTTTGCTGACATTGGGTGTAAAATAACTAAATACGGTTTATATCCAATTGTGTCGTCGTTGATGACATTTTCTTATGTGAAAAATGTTACAACCATTCGGGGAAACAAGCCTTTTTCGTCCCACACACATTGAGACAGTACCCGATTTTTTTTCAACGCAAAGGAGGATTTTCTTTATGTCACAGACATCTGCTGTTCAAGAAGTAGCAGCAACGGCTGCTGCGGAACCAAAATCGCTAGACGTACTCGACCAATTGCTAAAACCTGAGGTGCAGCAGTCTCTCACCGTCCTCGTCGACAACCTGCCTAAGCTGGCAGAAATGGTGACTGTGCTGACTAAGGCTTACGATTTCGCACAAAGCGTTGCAACGGACAAAGTGCTGATCAACGATTTTGCACAAGGGATCGGCGAATTCGTAAAACCTGTTCAAGAGAAGGCGAAAGATATCGCATCCGCAGCTATCGAAGCCGGCGAACGCTCCCAGGCTGAAGCAGGCACAACGATCGGCCTCTTCGGTATTCTGAAAATGTTGAAAGATCCTGAAGTACAGAAAACACTTCGTTTTGCTCAAGCATTCTTGAACGTACTCTCCGAACGCAAAAATTAATACGAACAAGGGATGATATCGATGGCTAAACAAATACTAATTCTTGGCGGCGGCTATGGCGGTCTATTGACTGCATTGACAGCACGCCAGCACTTATCGGCAGCAGAAGCTAATATTACAATCATCAACCGTTTCCCGACACATCAAATTATTACGGAACTGCACCGTCTTGCCGGCGGTACGATCAAAGAACAAGCCGTTGCGCTTCCGCTGCAAAAGCTGCTTGGCGACAAGCAAGTGAATATTGTAGTCGATACGGTGAAAGAAATCAAACCTAACGATAAGCAAGTCGTTACAGCAAACGGCGCTTTTACATACGATGCGCTGGTTGTTGCGCTAGGCAGTGAAACGAACTATTTCGGCATTCCAGGACTTGAAGAGAACAGCTTCGTGCTGAAATCGGCGGCAGATGCCAACCGCATTCGCGAGCACGTTGAAGCTCGTCTTGACGCTTACAAAGCATCCGGCAACAAAGCGGACGCAACGATCGTCGTTGGCGGCGGCGGCTTGACAGGCGTTGAGCTTGTTGGCGAATTCGCCGACAAACTGCCTGAAGTTTGCCGCAGCAAAGGCATCGACTTCGCGGATATTTCCATCTACTGCGTAGAAGCCGGCCCTTCCATTCTGCCCGTCTTCCCTCCTGTTCTAATCGAACGCGCGGTAGAAAGCCTTGAGAAACGCGGTGTCACCTTCCTGACCGGCGTAGCGATTACAGAAGCAACTAAAAACACGGTTTCCTTGAAAAACGGACAAACCATCGAGTCCAACACAATCATTTGGACTGGCGGCGTGAAAGGCAATCCGGTTGTCGGAAGCTGCGGAATCGCCGAAGATCGCGGCCGCGCTACCGTCACATCGACACTGCAATCCACTTCGCATCCGGATGTGTTCCTTGCAGGCGATTGCGCGGTTGTATTCCCGGAAGGCAGCGAAAGACCTTACCCTCCAACAGCTCAGCTGGCTTGGCAAATGGGCGAAACGGTTGGCTTCAACCTTTCCGTTCAAATCAAAGGCGGCGTAATGGATAAATTCACGCCTGTATTCTCCGGAACGCTTGGCAGTCTTGGACGCAAAGACGGTATCGGAACCATCGGCGGCAATAACACCAAATTGAAAGGCTTGCCGGCATCCCTTATGAAAGAAGCGAGCAACGTTCGCTATCTCTCTCACATTCACGGGCTGTTCGCGCTCGCTTACTAATCATACAAGAAGCCCCCGGCTATCACATAGCCGGGGGCTTCTTTGTCTATATACGACAGCCGCTCACAAGATCGACTGGAAGGCATGCCGGATGACATCTCCTCTAGAAATGATACCGACAAGAACACCATTGCGGATGACAGGCAGCTTTTTAATTCGCTTCTTGCCCAGAATAGCGGCTATTTGCTCGATTTCCTCTTCAGCGTTCACGGCAATGACTTTCTTCCGGGCGATTTGCAGCACATTCAAGGACAGCAAACTACGAACTCGTTCATCAAATTCCTCGTTATCTCCACGTATGACTGCCGTGTAAAAATAAGAGCCGAATACGTGATCCTCGTGCTTGCCGATGTAGCGCATAATATCGCCGTCACTCAAATAAGCGACGACTTCATTTCGTTCGTTCACCACCGGCAATCCGCTGATCCGGTAATTGATGAATTTCTCTATTACGCTGCGAACAGGATCGTCTTCTTTCACTTTATAAACCTGACGAACCATAATGTCATGGGCTTTAATGATGTTCCCCTCCAGTTGAATAGGCTTGATGATGTATCTAGATGTATAATACAACTATATATAATTGTATTATACAACTATATAAGAGCATGTCAATTCCATTTCAACAGATTGGCGCACATATTCAAAACGAATCGTTTATGATACGATTATACAATGAAATTTTATTATTTCGAATGAAGACGAGGTACGCTATGACCAACCATCCTGCCGAAACCATCGAGTTAGAATTATCGATATTAATGCGCCGCTTTCTAGCTGTCACCGCCAATGGGCGAATCGGGAGTCTGGACCGTTCCGCCTATCTGCTGCTCCACCAAATCTCCTCGCACGGCTCGGCCGGTGTCAAAGCCTTGGCGGAGGAATTCCATCTGGATATCTCCACCATATCCCGGCAAACGGCCGCCCTGGAACAGAAAGGATTGGTTTACCGGATTCCCGATCCGCAGGATGGCCGGGCTTACTCCCTGCAGATTACGGAAACCGGAACCAAAGAATTAGCCTTGAACAAGCAGGCGAGATTCGAACGGGTTGCCGACTTTCTGAAGAATTGGTCCTTAGAGGACCAACAGCAGTTCGGCGCGCTGCTGCATAAGTTTAATCGAACGTTTGTCGAGTAAGCAAAGGCTGTCCATTCTACGATGGACAGCCTTTCATTTTCCTCTCTTTTACTCCAGCACAGCCAGCTTCGTCTCCCGAATTACCCCTTTGTACCCCGAAGGAATGCGCGGTCGCACCGTCACGTTATCCGGATAAGTCAATGTCAATTCCATCGTCTGCTCGGATTCATTCACTTGCCACGTCACATCGATTCTTCCGCCCGCCGGATGAGGCACGCTGCCCTTCGCCCAAGTCAGGCCGCAAGGGACGGGTGCAATCTCTACTTCCGTCCACCCAGGCGTGAGCCCCCGTACCCCCAGCACTTCCTTGCCCAAGAAGTAAGCGGGAGCAGCCGACCAGGCATGACAGTGGCTGCGTGTCAGCATCTCAGGGTTGGCGCGGTTCTCCAGGAAGTTGGGATACTGCTCCCAACAAGTCGTCGCCCCATGCCGAATCATCGTGCCGTAATTATGGCGGATATCCGCAAGCATAAGGCCGACTTCGCCGATTTGCGCAAGCACTTCGTAATAGAAGAATGACATGAATGGCGAGCCGATTTGCACAAAATGCTGCGGCGGATCGACCAAATAGCCGTTAATGACCGCTTGCCGTTCCTGCTGCGCAACACCGGTCAATGCGGCCACGACCTGCGTCTGCATGCTTAGTACCCCGGATCGTCTTCCATCCGCATGAATGCAATCGATATAAGCTCGCTTATCATCGTCCCAGAGATGTTCGTTGATGGCCCGATGAAGCCGTTCCGCCGCGGAAGCCAAGGTAGCTGCCCCCTCGCGATCGCCAGCAAGCTCACCCATACCTGCCGCGACTTTGAGAGTGTGCACGAGAAACATGTTCTGGTGAGTCACAACGCCGTCGTTGGGCTGATCGATCGGCGACCAGTCCAGCAAATTCCAGCCTTTGATATGAAACAGCCCGCGATCATCCATCTTCGCGATATAATGCTCTAGCGTGAACTTAATATGGGCATACATCTCTGCGGCAAAAGCCTGATCTCCGGTCCGCTCGTAATATTCAGCGCAAGCGATCGCCCAGAAGAACGTCCAATTCGGAATCACACTGCTCCATCCGCTCGGCACCTGATCCGCGAAGAGCGGCGTTTGGTGCTTGGAGCCGGGAACAAGTCGCAAGCAGCGTTTCACAATATCCTGAACCCCGTACACATAATTGCTCACCAGCGCCTCGTTGCGGCTGTCACCTACCCAGAAAACTTGCTCATAGGCGGGACAATCGACGAACGTATCTTCCATACACAGCTTCGTCGTATGCCGGGATATGTCCCATATATCGTTCAGGAGTGCATCCGAGCATGAGAACTGACCGACCTCCGCGACCGGATAATTGCTCTGAATCAGATTGACGTTATGAAGCTTAACCGGGTTAGCGGCGCCGCGCACCGTTAATGCGACATAGCGGAACCCTTTGCGGATGGGCGATTCATACCGCTGGCGGCCATCCCGGCAGACGTACCGAAGCGTATGGTCAAGACCGAACATGTCCTGGCGGTAGTCCCCAGCCATATATTCGAAGCCGTACCAATCGAGCACGGTCCCTTCATCCGCATCAACTTCAAATGTCAAATACCCGGAGTACTCTTTGCCCAAATCGAACAGCACTTCCGTGTCGTAGCCCTCAAACACCGGAATCCGAGCAGCTTCTGCGTGAGGGATGGCCGCATGCTGGAGCTGTTCGGGCACCGCGTAACGAATCTCTTCCTTCCTCCATACGCTTAGCGCGAAGACGTCAACTTCAGATACGTACTGAATCTCGACGGGCTTCATCCAGTGATGAAACAATGCCAGGTCATCCGTTGACTTCAGACGCTCTTGACAGGCCAAATAGTCGGCATGCCGGTTGTCCAGCGGGCGCACGGCTTGATGGTCGAGCTGCACAACCGCATCGAACGGACCGATTCGCAGCCATCCGGATTCCGCCTGAACGCTGCAGCCTGCAGGCGACTGGAAAGAAAGGATCTGATCCGCCTCGCCATCTACACCGATCTGCAGCTTCCCGGTATGGATGTTCGAGGAGACATCGATTACGAGCAGATTATGTCCCTCTTGCAGCTGAACATCGGCATACCGTTCAGGTGCGCTGCCGTACATCTGGCTGCTATCCAGCTTGGTCCCATTTAACATGAGCCCATTCAAGCATTCATGGACTTGTAGAAAGCCGATCGTAGCCCGTCCCGCCCGGCTCGCATGCAGCGAAGTCACGGCAAATCCAAGAAAGCGGATCCGGTTGGCGTGTTCTTCGCTTCCATCCATCCATCCGTTGCGGACATCGATCGCTGTCGTGACCTGGAACGACTTCACCTTGGCGAGCGATTCCACACGCACGGGTGTGATGATCTCTTCCGTCAGTAACGGAATATCACGAGGCTTCAGCGTCGTCCATGGCTCCATGCCTGCGGGGCCAAGCTCCCGGGACGCCGTCCAATCATGCGGGTTCCCGCCGCCCGTTATCCATGCGGAATCCCAAGCCGCGGCATCGACATATTCGGCGAACCCGTGTTGGCATGAAGCCCTTGGCGCCCGGGGGTGATGTCCCTTATGCAGCGCAGTGAGCCACGAAGCATCTGTCGCAGCAAGGACAGCTCCTTGGGAATCGTTCAATTCGAGGAGCAATCCGCCGCGGCCGCGTAAATAATAAAAGGTGGATACTCCATAATGCATCACCAATACGGCAACCGTATTGGCTTTGCCGGGCCGCAGCAAATGACCGATTTCATATGTATCGTAAGCTTGTTCGTTAGGCCATGATCTGACCGGTCCTCTTCCAACTCGTGTTCCATTGACATACAGCACATAGCGCGAGTCAGCCGTGATGCTTAGCGTAGTCCCTTCATTATTAGCTTGTGCCGGCGAGAGATCAAACGTTTTGCGGAAGCATCTCCACTCGTTGCGCGGACTTGGCTCCCCTTCTCCCCATATCCATTTGGCCTGCCACTCTGTTCTTGTCATCGATTCGATTCCTCCTGATCTTGCTGATCTCCTCTCATCTTATCGAAAAGCGACCATTCAGGTTATGGGTTGATTACGACATTATATCGGTATATGATGACATTATTCAGCAAGGAAACACAATCGGATATCATACTCAAAGGAGTTCTTATGCCAAGACCCCAACTGCTTGTCGAGAAAGGCGAACAATTTTTCAGAGACGGCTTCTCCATCTTCGTCAATAAAGTTCATGAACGGTTTGAACTGCCTGAGCATGTGCATGATTTTTATGAAATTTGCTATGTTTGGGAAGGCAGCGGGTTTCATTACATCGGCGACCGGACGCTTCGCGTGGCCAAAGGCGATCTGTTTTTCCTGCCGATCGGCATCTCGCACATATTCCGGCCGGCCTCCGCCGATCCCCATAAGCCGCTCGTCATCTGCAATTGTATTTTTGACGAAGAGCTTTACCATTTTCTAACCGCCGTTCTGCCCGAACGGTTTCACATGTACCGCTTCCGGGAGTTAACGGCGAATTCGGGACATTGGGTGCACATGCGGGAGCGCTCAAGCGAATTCGCGCAGCTGTTCGAATCTCTCTACCGGGAGTTTCAGCAGCAAAGGACCGGCTTCGAAACGATGATGTGCGGGCTGCTGCTGCAGTTGTTCATCAGCATAGAGCGATCTCTGGAAGCAGCAGCGGACATCGAATCCTGCAAGGGCTACAATCGGATGGACACCGTTCTGAAGAGTATACGCGGCCGGCTGCATGACAAAATAACGCTAACGAGCTTAGCCGCCGAAGCCGGCATCGGAGCCAGGCAGCTGCAGCGATTGATACATGCAAGCACAGGCGGCACGTTCTCGGACTTGCTGGTCCACGAGCGGATGAACCGCAGCTGCCAACTGCTGGCCGATCCGGCTCACCGCGGCTTGTCGATCGCCGAGATTGCCGCAGCTGTCGGGATGTCCGATCTCAAAAGATTTTATCGGCTGTTCAAGGATAAGACAGGCATGACCCCTGCCGGCTATCGCCTTTCAAATCAATAAGGAGCATCCTAACGATGCTCCTCCGTTATTCCAGCTCAGCTGCAGAAGCCTCTATGCAATTAGATGAAAATTGTAACGGACTGTCAGGATCTTATTCCTCCCTTCTTTGCGATTGATTCATCGTTGAATTCCAGTTAATAACGGATAACGGGAATCCAGTCCGTTAGAGCAGCAAGGGGCGCATTCGGGGCTGCATAACGGCTCCCTTGAGGCTGTCAATTAACTGTCGACAGTTTTAATGGGAACGGACACATGCAGAGAATGTATGTGATTTTTCGAATACATGTACAGAATTAGGGCTCAAATCACGTTTTGTATATGAAATTTCGAATACAATCGACTGATTCTTGGTGTGTGCCGCTGATTATGTAGAATTTTCGCATACATTTGGTGGTCTCCCGCAGATTTACAGCCTCCCCTTGTCCGTTAGAGCACGCGCGCTCCCTGAAAATCAAAAAAACAGCCTTGACCCCTTCGGCCAAGACTGTCCTGTCCTACCCTCTACTTACCTCGATCCCAAGCTTCAATGAGCAGCTCGTTATTGATGCCGACGCCGGCCAGAGCCCCCATCGATGCGGCGGCAATAGCTTGATACATTTCGGTAGCGATATCCCCGGCGCTGAATATGCCCGGTACGCTCGTTTTACCGAATGCATCCGCGACGACCATGCCGGTCTCCGTCACTTGACAGCCCATGCTCTTAGGCAAATCGGAACCAGGAACAAGCTTCGGAGCAAAAAATATTCCCGTACAAGGAAGACTCATTCCATCTTCTAGTAGGATATGATCCACCATTCCCTCCCTCGAAGCTATCTTTCGAATCGGAGATTCGAACACGGATACATGATGGGCTCTTAGCTCTTCACGCTGTTCATCCGTCAATTCGGCCGGGCCGTCTGTACATATCACGTACTCCGAGGTCCACCCCGCCAGCATTTTGGCGGCATGGAGCACACGCGGTCCTTTGGCAATCAGTACGAGCGGCTGATCTCTCAGCTCCCAGCCATCGCAATAAGGGCATACAAAAGCGCTTCGGCCATATACCTCCTGCAAACCGTTGATTTCCAGCGGAAGATCCTTCATGCCGACTGCAAACAGCAGCTTTTTGCAATGAAAGACGCTGCCAGCGGAAGTTGTAATTTGAAAATGTCCATCCTCGCCGGCAACCGCAACCGCCTTCTCCTCCGCGAATTGTACGGAAGGGTAAGCCTGAATCTGCTCTCTGGCGATTCGCCGAAACTCCGCCGGAGCTATGCCATCCCGTGTCAGAAAGCCGTGCGTCTCACGTGTCACCCGGTTGCGAGGCACCCCTTCGTCAATCACGATGACACTCTTTCTTGCTCTGCCCAGTACAAGCGCCGCATTGAGCCCTGCAGGTCCGCCGCCAATAATGCCTACATCCATCTGTTGTCCCACTATAATCACCCTCCCGGATCTTCGATATCCATAATATAAGTACAAGAAGTGCAGCACCTCTTGTTAACAGCCTTCTGCCCTTTATCCAAAAGATGACGCATCTAGCACGCCTTGAATCGTATGCTCCCGCAAATATTGGTACATTTGCTGCTCCGCGCCGATCATGATTTTCTTCACCAAGCACTCTTTGCTGAACGGATCATTCGTGTTTGCCCCATGGTGCTCATTCTCGACCGCCGCCTCCGATTCATAGAACAACTGATGCTGCTGCTCATTCATCTGAAAGCATTCGAACATGTGCTGCCGGCCTTCAACGACTTGAATCACATCAAGAAAGGTAATCTGCTCCGCCGGCCTCGCCAGCTCATAGCCGCCGCTCGCTCCGGTCATCGCTCGTACGATACCGTCCTGACGCAGTTTAGACATGATCTTGGATAAATACGTATCGGAAACGCCGAGCAGCGACGAAAGCTCCTTAATCCCTACATGATGACCGCGCTCTGAGCGGGCTAAGTGGATTAGGGCATGCAAGGCGTATCCTGTGCTCTTGGAAAATTGCATGTCTTCACCTCGATGTAAACTTCCTTATGGACATTATATATCCATAATATCTCCTAAGCTCATGAAATGCAAGCACCAATAGACCGGAAGCCAAGCAAGCTTCGCCTCCGGCCGGACCTGCATGCGGCGAGCTTAACCCCCGGCCGTGTTCGCAGCATCTACCGTGTGCTTCAGCAGCATCGCGATGGTCACTGGCCCTACCCCGGCAGGGACCGGCGTAATCGCCGAAGCGACCGGCAGGCATTGCTCATAGTCCACGTCGCCCACATTCCCCTCATTATAGCCGGCATCCAGCACAATGGCGCCTTGTTTGAGCCAATCGCCTTGCACAAAGTTCGGCTTGCCTACCGCCGCGACGACAATATCGCCCAAGCGGACGATGCTCGCCAAATCGGATGTTCGCGAATGGCAGGTCGTTACGGTCGCATTGCGATTCAATAGCATAGCCGAGACAGGCTTCCCGAGAATGGGACTGCGCCCAATCACCACGGCATGTCTCCCTTCGATGTCGATACGGTAATAGTCCAGGATCTCAACAATAGCCGCCGGCGTACATGACGGGAACCTGGCGACGCCGAACGCATTTTGCGCATATCCTAATGTTGTTACGCCGTCTACGTCTTTGTCGATTCGAATCGCGTCGAATGCCGCACGCTCATCGATATGTGCTGGAACAGGATGCTGAAGCAATATGCCGTGTACACTCGGATCCTCATTGAGCTTGTTGATATGGGCGATTAATTCGTCCGTCGAGGTGCTCTCCGGCAAGTCCACCCGGATGGAGCGCATGCCCAGCTTCCTGCAAGCATGACCTTTCATCTTCACATACGTAGCCGAAGACGGGTCGTTCCCTACGAGTACCGTGGCCAAACAAGGCACGATCCCACGCTGCGACAGACTATTAATACGTACTGCCAGCTCCTCTTTAATGCTCTCTGCAACTTTGCTTCCGTCTAGTATCACCGTATTCATCTCATCAGCCCTTTCTAAACATAAAGAGGCAGGGATTTAGAATCCCTACCTCTGCCCAGGCGTACGGCCGTATAGATATGCGCTCCCTCGTGGTACTCCACGTTTACGCCAGTTGCGCATACGAAGTCATTTCCATCATTATAGGCGGAACTGCACGATCTAACAAGTCCTGACTCGATCAAGGAGTTACTTCTTCTCTGTTCCTTGCAGGCCAACGTGCATAACGGTACGATTGCCTCCCCAATTGGAAATGAAATCGACCTGGTAGCGGCATGAGCGGCTCTCATAGTTGCTGTGCGTCAATTTATCCTGCGCCGTTCCATTGCCGGGACTGTGGATGTTATCCAGAAAGTCGACCTTGCCCGCATACTGATCGTACGCATAACCGAAATCCCGCCATTCGTCGTGTGCAGTTTGTAAATCCCCTGCCGTATAGGAACCGCTGAGTTCCAAATATCCGGTTAATCCGGCATTCGCCTTCGTGCTGTTCCAAATCGCTCTTGTCAAGGCGCTGCTGCTCGTAATCGCATAGGCATTCTCCGCAGCGAGAATCGCGCCGTCGACCTTCGCTTTCTTCTTCGCCGCTTCCTTCTCCTCGGTAAGCTTCGTCATGTGGGCGCTGGCCAGCAGTGCAAGGGTGGTTTGCATTTTCTCCTTGGCCGCTTTTATTTTCTGATTCAGTTCCATCGACTTCTCTTTGGCAAGATCCGCGTTGTTCTCTTTCTCCCACTTCGCCGCATGCCGCTCCTTGTCGGCTTCTACCAAATCGAAAGCAAGCGATTTATCCAACGCGATAATGCGATCCAGGTTGAACGTGCCTTCAGTCTGAATTGCGGCTATGTCGGAGGCTAGCTGATCGTTCGTTTGCATATAGGTGCCTTCATCATATCGCTTGTAAGGAGCCGCTTTCTTCGCCGTTGCAAATTGGAAAATACTGCGTATATTCCCCTTGCTTGTATCGCTGGCAAAGCCGTGTTCATCGAACTTGGCTCCTGTGCAGCTTGCCTTCAACGTCTTCCATTCCGAATGGCTTAATGCCGTCGGAATATGTTCGAACTGGTCCGTAGTCGTACACCACGCATAAAATTCCTTCACATCCGAAGTGTCCAACTCACCCCAATGATCAGCAAGTGTCTGACTGATTTTGGATTGCTGAGGCTTCTTGGATGGCCAAGCCAGCATTTGAATCACAGAGGAGCCCGCAACCAACTGCTGAACGGCCCGATTGCCGATCGTACGCTGCAGTTGCATGACGGAGCTGTACACAGGGTTCGGCGCTTTCATTTGAACATGGGCACTGCCCGCATGGACTTGACGTTTAGAAGCATGGCTTGTAAAACGTGAATGCACTTGAATTCCCTCCAAATTCAGTTCCTGATAATTCGTAGCTGCTTCGCTTTCGCAGCCGCTGCGGCTGCCCAAAATTCGATAGGCGCAATTCTTTTTATCGTATCATATCTTCCACATTATGGGTATATGAACCTGCTTTTATTTCTTTTTGAACGTCATATAATTCACTGCGCTGTCCTGCGAGCCTGCCAAGAAAAATAATTCATACTCACCTGCCGTGTAATGGACGTAATAACCCGTTCCCGCTACTTCGTCTATTCCTTCCGCATCCGGTGTGCCCAGCGCCTTCTTCACTTCGGCGGCCGAATAAGGGATCGAATGTCCAGCGACGCGGATCGCACCGACGCGTTCATTCGGATTGCTGAAGAAGTAATAATAGTCAAACCATTGTGAGTAGGCCGTCTGCCAGCTTCCCGTCTTATGCGGCTCGCCCCACTTCGACAGCACCTCCTGCCGGCTTGCTCCGATGCCGAATTCAATCCCGCTAAGCTTCCCTTGGGATGCCGCCGTGAGGAATTTGCTGTCCAGAATCAGCTTTTGGCTTAAATTTGTATCATCAATCGAAATGGTTCGCGTCTCCTCATTGTATCTGGCGAGCTTCCCCATACTTTCGGCTGCATAACGCAGAGGTACATAAGCATGGCCGTTGTGGTTCAGAACCACATATTCCTTCTCGTCAAGCGGCTTGCTCTCTCCATTGAATTCGAACTTCACCGGAAATAAATACGTTTGAATCGTATCCGCCGCATAAACGGCCGTCGTTGCCGTCAGCGCCATACCGCAAACCATACCAAGTATAAATTTCTTCATTCCAGTTATTCAGCTCCCTTATCATTGCTTTTACCAATAAGACGTAAAATCTGCCGGCAGGTTGCTGTCTCCGCCAAAAATAAAAGCCTGTTCCGGCAAGCACGAAGGCTTCGGACAGGCTTCTGGATGGGTCCAATTATTTAAAATAGGCGCTCAAATGTGCCGCCGCCTTCACAATCCCTTCACGTTCTTTCTCCAGCGAACCCCAGTACCGGTGATCCTCCAACTCAATGGAGATCGCGCCTTGATAACCGAGCCGGTCCAGTCTGACGGCCACCTTGCTCCATTCAACCGCGCCATGTCCGGGAATCGTATACCGCCAGGAGCCTTCGGAGAATCCGTATCGCGCTCCGAAGGTTGCCGGGAGAACGCCGCATTCGTACTGCTCATCCGGCAGCAATTCCGTATCTTTGCCGTGGCAATGGTTCACTCTTTCGCCGAATTCATGCAAGGCCCGGATGTAATCGATCCCGAGCCGCACGAGATGGGACGGATCATAGTTCAATCCGAAATGCTTGGAGGGGATCGCTTCGAACATCTTGCGCCACATCTCCGGCGTGCAGCCGATGGTCGGATAATAAGGCGCAGGCCCCGGCCACCCCTCGATGGCGATATAGACGCCCTGCTGCTCCGCATGGCTGACAATCGCAGGGAAGGTGTCCTTCCAGATCGCGAAGCTCTCACTCCGCGGAACCGTGTGATCCTCCGGGACCAAGCACATGAACATGACCTTCGCGCCAAGCGCCGCCATCTCCGTCATCTGCTCCCGGACTGCTTCGGCGGCTGCTTCCCGGCGGCCGTCGTCTCTGCTGAGCAGGGCGCCCATTTGCACGGCATCTACGGAACCGATGCCAATGCCCGCGCGCTCGCAAACGCTTATGACCTCCGGATTCACATACGGAACGTCAAGCACGTCAAGCCCTGCCGCTGCTGCCCATACAGCGGTTTGCTCCATTCCTTCGGCACCGATTCTGGGCGGTATGCGCATGCCTATTTTCAGCTTCATAGCTTCATCTCCTCTTTGATCGGCCTAATACGGTTTATATCCGGCAGCCTGATACACCATCTCTGTAAACTTGACGACCTTCAAGGCGAAATCCCCCGGAACCATCACTTCATGGCGTCCCAGAATCGCATCGATAAAGCTTTTATCCTGGTTCGTTTGCTGCGCCGGGAGCTCAGGAACGACGGGCTCTTGACGGAGCCGACGCACGGTAATTTTGCCGTTGTCATAGAATATCCCGCCATCTTCTCCGCAGAACACATAGGTTTCATGCCAGCATGGCGCGAAGCCGACAATGTTCAGGCCGGCAACGGCGCCTTCCTCGAAACGGATCGAGGTGAAGGAATCGATTTCCACCGGTGCCCCCTGCAGATGCAGGTTCGGCTTCACCTCCGCCGGGGTAAGACCTGTCGTCCAGAGCAGGACGTCGATAATGTGGCTGCCGGAATCCATCAGCATCCCGCCCCCTGATAACGCCGGTACTTGCCGCCACAGGCCGGTTGTGAATTGCTTCCACTCTTGATAGAGCGAAGCCGTAATGGACGTCAGCTTGCCGATCTGGCCGCTTGCGATGGCATCGCGGATATACAGAAATTCCGGTTGGAAATGGCGCTGATACGAGACCTGCATCACTTTCCCCGCCTGCTTCGCTGTCCTGATGAGCTGCTCGGCTTCCGCCGAAGAACAGGTCATCGGCTTCTCGATCAAGACGTGCAGCCCTTTGTTCAGCGCATCGGTCGCCTGCTGGAAATGCAGGGTATGCGGGGAACAGATGACAACGGCATCCAGCTCCGATTCCGCCAGCATCGCCTGATAGTCGGTATAGTGCTCCACATCGTCCAGCCCGAACTTGCCGGCGAACTTCTCCCGGTTCGGATCGCTCGTATCGCAGATAGCGACGATGTCCGCTTCTTCCAGCTCCAGCAATTGGCGACCGTGGACGTGCGCAATGCCGCCTGTTCCAATCATGCCTATTCGAATTTCACCCATGGAAGTCGACCTCCTATTTGATTCCCGAGAACGTAATGCCTCGAATAAATGCGCGCTGCACGAAGAAATAGAGCAAAATAATCGGCAGCGTAATCATCACCAGCGTCGCCATCATCATCTGCCACTCGGCGCTGTGCTGCGATTTGAACGCCTGCATGCCGAGCATCAAGGTGTACTGGCTCTCGTCGGATAAATAAATGAGCGGTCCCTGATAATCCGTCCAACTGTTCATGAACTGGAAGAGCGCGATCGTCAGCAAGGCGGGACGGCATAGCGGGAGCATAATTTGCCAATAAATGCGAAGCTCGGATGCGCCGTCAATGCGCGCCGCATCTTCCAGCTCCTTGGGCAAGCCCATGAAGAACTGCCGGAGGAGGAAGATGAAGAACGGTGCGCCGAAGAAGGCGGGCAGCCAGAGCGGAATATTCGTACCGACCCAGCCGAAATTTTTGAACGCGATGAAGATCGGAATCATCGTCACCTGATAAGGCAGCATCATGACGATGAGCGTTACGGCAAAAAGCGGCTTCGCCCCCTTCCATGGAATTCTAGCCAAGCTATACGCGACCAGCGGACAGGAGAACAGCACCGCCACGGTCGATAGGCCAGCAATAACCAAGGTGTTCGATAAATATTTATAGAACGGAATATAGTCTAACGCCGCCGGGTAGTTGCTCCACTCCAGCACGCTCGGAATCCAGACCGGCGGCCAGAGGAACAGCTCGCTGTTCGCTTTGAGCGAAGTCGAAACCATCCACAGGAACGGTGACAGGAAAAAGGCGCCGACGACAAGTAATAACAGATGCGCGAAAATTTTTTGTACATGCCCAAGCTTTGTGCTCCCCATGACAATCCCTCCCTATTCTTTTCCTTGATAATGGACCCAGCGCTTCTGGGAAACAAAGATAAGCGCCGTTAATACGACCACAATCAGAAACAGAATCCATGCCATGGCGGAAGCATACCCCATCTTCAAGTAGCCGAAGCCGTTCGTGTACAAGTACATCACATAGAACATCATCGAATTCGCAGGCGTACCTTGCCCGTTCGTCAGCGTAAACGGCAGAACGAAGTTTTGCAGAGCACCGATCGTCCCCATAATCAAGTTGAAGAAGATGACGGGTGTCAGGAGCGGCAGTGTAATCGTCTTCGTCCGCTGCCAGGCATTGGCCCCGTCGACACTTGCCGCATCGTAGTAATCTTGCGGAATGTCCTGCAGCCCGGCCAAATAAATGACGACCGCCTGGCCCGTCCCCCATAGACTCATCAGAATTAATGACGGCTTTGACCATAGTTCGCTGCCGATCCAAGGCGGCCCGGAAATGCCGATTTTGTCAAGCCAGAAGTTGACCAGCCCGAACTGCGGGTTCAGCAGCCACAGCCAGATGATCGTCGTAGCGACCGGCGGCACGAGGCTCGGAATGAAGAACAGCGTACGGTAGATGCCCTGACCGCGAATTTTCAAGTTCAACAGAAGGGCTAACAGCACGCCGAAAGCGATGCTCAGCGGTACGAAAATAACCGTATAGTACAAGGTATTATAAATACTGATCCAGAATACCCTGTCCTTGAAAAGATTTGTGTAATTATCGAATCCGACGAATTCCCCCGGTTCCAGAATGCTGTAGGTTGTCAGGCTGTAATAAGCGGACATGATGAGCGGATAAGCGTGAAAGAGCAGCAAGCCTATGATCCAGGGAAGTGCAAAAACAAATCCGAACAAGGCGATCTTTCGCTCAAAGCGAGTTTTCTTGGCTTTTACTTGCGCTGAAGCCGACAGGTTGTTCACGGAAGCTTCGGTCTCGGCAGTTTTCAATCGATTCCCTCCTTTTCCAATCCAAAGAGGCAGGGTCGTGCTGAACGCCCTGCCCCTTCTTCACATCTGATTAATTGCCCATTTTCGCTAATTCCGCATCCACATTCTTCTTCACTTCATCGAGCAGCGTCTTGGCGTCCCCTTTGCCATGAATGGCCAAGTCCTGAACGCGCAGCGCTTCGTTCCACAAGAAAGCTCCGGCAGGCGATACAGGGCGCGTATATGCGGTCGGCATCAGATCAAGGAAAACCTTCAAGTTCGGGTTATCCGACAGCTTCAGCTCCTCGTTGACGCTCGGCATGGCCGTAATGTCGTTCCCCGCTTTAGGGCGCTTCGCATACAGCAGCGTGCCCTCTTTGTGCGCAACGAATTTGACGAATTCCCACGCTTCCTTCTCGTGCTTGGAACCTTTCGGGATGACATACGACCATCCGCCGGCCCATGTCGCCGGTTTATTACCATCGGCAGCCGGCATGGGCGCAACGCCCCAATCGAAGTTCAGCTTATATTTGGCCAAATCATTCAATATCCAGTTCCCGTCGAATTCAAAACCGACTTTCCCTGTCCAGAACGGATTCATCCCGGTTTGACCCATGGCATCCGAGAAGCTTGTGAGGTTGCCGATGTCATATTTCTTCGCATAGTCAGCCATCCAGGCAAGCGCCTTCACATTTTGCGGGTCGTTCGGCGTCAGATTGTGAGCCGCATCCTCCCACTTCCCGCCGAAGTTCCAGGCATGGGTGAATAGAAAGCCTTGATTCATCCAGGGAATGAAACCGATTTGCGAGTACTTGCCGTTGCCGCTTTTCTTGAAAATTTTCTCCGCCATTTGATCCAGCTCGGCGATCGTTTGCGGCGGTTTATTCGGATCCAGCCCGGCTTCCTTCATCAGCGTTTTATTGTAAAACATTCCGCGAGTATCCGTCCCCCACGGCAAGGCATATACTTTATCCTTATAAACGCTCTCGGCCCAAAGCCCTTTATAATAATCATCCGGAGAAATACCGCTGCTCTTCACGTACGAGGATAAATCGGTCAAAGATCCCTTGGCCGCCCAGGAGCCGATAAGGAACCGGTCGAACAGGGCGACGTCAGGCGGATTGCCGCCTGCGATAGCGGTCAACAGTTTATCCGACGCTTGGGTTTGCCCGGTCGTCTCTACGAATGTCATTTTCACTTTGATATTCGGATACTTTTTCTCAAATACGTCAACCACGTTCGCCTTGAAATCCTTCTGATAATCTCCGCCCCACGGAAACCAGAAATCGATCGTGACGGGCGCGCCTGCGGCTGTCGTAGCCGCTGCATTCGGTGAGGTGCTCACCGTGCTATTCGCTTCTGTGCCTTTGGTGTCCGGACTGCTCGAAGTGGTGCCTGTCGAACTGCAGCCTGCTGCCGTCAACGCCAGCGCTGCTGTAAGCGGAAGAACAATCAACTTGCTACCTTGCCGATAATCGATTCGGCGCTTTGTATGGTTCATAAATGATCCTCCCTTAATTGGACTAACTCGCTTAGGAGCTTAGTAATATTGTAGGCGCTTTCACGATCAGTTCGAAACGAGGCGATTTTTGTTTTTGGTGTATTATTTTTGTTGGTTGACCGGTCGCGTTAGGATCGTAAAGGAAGGATCAAGGTAACTTTGGTACCTGCCCCCCATGTGCTTTCGATGAGCAGGCCGTACTCCTTGCCGTACGTTAACTGAATTTGTGAATGAATATTCCGCAGGGCGAAATTATGCTTGCCTTCCCATTCATCGCTGGTCATCATCTCGGTAAGCTCCTCCATTTTATCCGCTCTGATGCCGATTCCATCATCCTCCACTTCGAAATGCAGGAGCGCCCCTTCCATTTTCCAGCGAATATCCAAGCGCCCGCTCCCCCGTTTATTCTCAAGCCCATGGTAAATGGCATTCTCTACGAGCGGTTGAAACACGAATTTCAACACTTTGGCATTCATCAGTTGGCTATCCATGCTCATATTCACGGAGAATTTGTCCTGATATCTGACCTTCTGAATCGATAGATAGCTCTCCAATAGCTCAGCGCTCTCTCTGACGGTAACGAAATCGGCGCCCTCGCTTAAAGAAATGCGCAAATATTTGGATAAGCCGAAAATCATCGTGCTGATCTCGTCCACTTTGTGAATCCGGGAAATCCAGTGAATCGAATCGAGCGTATTGTATAGAAAATGCGCATTGATTTGCGAAGCCATCATTTTCAGCTGCGTTTCCTTCTTCAACAGCTTCTGGATATATACTTCATCGATGAGATCCTTGATTCTCGTCACCATCGTGTTGAAGCTGTGATAGAGCATGCCGAATTCGTCGCTGCGTTCGTTCTCAATTTGGATATCGAAATCGCCTTCCCGCGCTCTCCGCATAGACCACAGCAAGGTCCTGACAGGCTTATGCATCTGCTTCGCCACCATGAATGCGAGCCCTACTGCCACTACGCTGAAGGCTATAACCAGATAAACGGTATAATAGGCGATGTTTCTTGAGTCGCTGATCAAGTTTTGGATCGGAGCCATGCCGACGAGCTTCCAATGATTGATCTGGAGCTCATCGAAGACGAGCATCACTTCCCGTTCATCGACGGTATCTCGGAGATAACCGCTTGACTCCGGCGGGAGCTTCAGCCCTGCAGGACGCATAATGCGGGCGCCGTTGGAATCCGCCATGACCGTGTCGTTGGGATCGACAATATAAGTCGTGCCTTGCGCCTGAAAATCGACCTCGGACAAAAAATGCTGAATCAGCTCCGGATTAATCTCCATAATGAGCACACCGAGCGTTTGGTTTAAATTGTCAAAGTTTTTCAGCGATCTGCCCATGATGAAGACCGGTTTATTGTCTTCCGAACTGGCCGATTTCACTAACGGTGCACGAATGCCGAACCAGACGACTTGTCCGTTCGCTTCCTTGATCTTCTTGTACCAGTCCTGCTCGGCTTCCCTCGGCGTTATCATCGGCAGCTCGGCGAAACCGTTGTTCGTGAACCTGTAGGAGGCACTGCGCTCCCCAAAAATATAGATGTTCAGCGTATCGTTCTTGACATTGACCAAATTGGACAGGAACTTGCCGATCTGCTGATTGTTATAGCTCTGGTCGTAGCTGTCCCTGTAATCTCCGATGATGCCGCGCTGGATCTCCTTGTTCCCGAAGATAAGCAGCGTCCGGTTATCATACTCATTCAAGATGAGCTCCAGCCGCCGGTTCGCTTGCTGGATCGTTTGCCACGCCACTTGCGACACTTTGGAGCTGATGATCTCATTCGCCTTATGATAGGATAGATATCCCATCATCATGATCGACAGCGACATGCTGCCCAAGAACAAAATAAACAGCTTATAGCCGATTGACCGCCATTTCAAGTAAGCATGCAGCTTCAAGATAACCCTCCTCCGATTCCTCTGGTTAGATGCCCCTATCCCTATACTGTGCCGGAGTCATTCCTTCGTGCTCTTTGAACAGCTTGACGAAATGCCGGAAATCTTGATAGCCGACTTGATCGGCAACCTGATAAATGCGGAGCGTGGAATCTTTGAGCAGCTCCTTGGCTTTATTCATTCTTAGACGAATGATATACTTGCTGAACGTCTCGCCTGTTCTCTCATGAAAAATTTTGCTGAAATACGACGGATTTAAGTACAAGTGCTCCGCTACCCGATTGAGAGTAATCGCTTCCGTATAGTGCTGCTCGATATAGATCATGGCGAGTTCGATGAATCGTTTCCTGTTGCCGGCGGCGCCCTCCTCATACCGGTACGGCAAGAGCACAGCGAGCAGTTCGCCCTTCAATTCATGCAGCGCACAGTACGGAATTTGGATCTGCACTTCAAGCTTTCTCTCCAATTCCTGCAGCAAAGCAATGAAACCGCTTCGCAGCACACGCGGAGTACACTTGGCACGGCTGTTATCCAAATGGGTGAGCAGCTCGTCGAGCAATTCGCCGAGCGAAGCCTCGTCGCCGAGCTTCACCGCATGTACGATTCGATTGCTCCAACCGCTTGGCTCCACGAATTTGTGAAGAGACTGCTCTTGTGAGCTTCGCGCCGCATCGTACACCTTGCCGTATCCCTCATAAAATGCATGAGCCGCTGCATGGACAGCTTCCTGAAACGAAGCGTGCAGCGAGGCAATGTCGGTCATGGAACTGATGCCGATGTTGATGCGGACTCCCAAATACTTCCGGCAATCATCAATCAGGGCTTCCCATGCCGCAGATCCGCTTCCTTCCTTCCCGCCGGCGGGGGTATGTAGAATAACAAGATCCGTCTCCTCCTCATCATCGAACAAGCATACCGCCATGGCGCCCTCGGACTTGCCGATTTCCTGAGCCAGATTGCCGATCGCATGACGAAGGAGGTAATGCTCGCTTGGCTGATGTTCGTGCAGCCCCCAGTCGTATACTTGAATATGAATCACTTGCATACGATTCGGATCAAGCGGAATGCGGAGGCGATCCCATAACGATTGCGAGAATCTGGATGAAGCACTTACATTCGTGAGGAGCGCTTCCAGGTACTGCTGGCGGGCTAGCGGCATACTTTCACGAATTCGTTCCGACATTTGCTTCAGCGCTGCTTGTTCTTCCCGTTCTTGCTGGAGCTGTGCGATGCATTTGCGCACAACCTCGAGCATCTGCGTTTCCTCGATCGGCTTCAGCACATAATCGACAGCTCCAAGCCGCATCGCTTGCTGCGCATAGCTGAAATCGCTATAGCCGCTCATAATGATAATTTTCACGGCGCCTTGATGGCTTTTGACGGCTTCTATAAGCGCAAGGCCGTCCATTCGCGGCATTTTGATATCGGTAATGATGATATCCGGCATCCGGTCTCGCATCATCTGAAGCGCGTCCTCACCGTCCTCGGCATCCCCCAATACCTCAATACCTTCTGCCTGCCAATCGATTGTCGTACGTAATCCTTGACGGACCCACCTTTCATCATCCACGATTAATAACGTATACATGCGCATTCTCCTCTCCTTTCCCCTCACAGCTTGGACACCTTTCAAAAACGATTATTCCTTAGCTGTGTTTTCCATATTTTACAGGAATAAGGTTTCGCTGAGAAGTCGTCTTTGCCAACAAAATAGGACCTCCACCCGTAGAAGAATCTACAAGGCTGGAGGCCCTAGTATTTTACGCTTTGACAAATACGGTTTTGATATCCGTGTAAAACTCGATCGCCGCTTGCCCTTGCTCGCGCGAACCCGAGCTCGACTGCTTGACGCCGCCGAACGGCGCTTGCAGCTCAACGCCTGCGCTCTCCGCGTTAATGCGGACAAGTCCGGCATCGATGTCGTTCAAGAACGCCAACATCGTCGAGATGTCACGCGTGAATATCGAAGCGCTGAGTCCGAATTTCACGTCATTGGCAATAGCAATCGCCTCTTCAAGTGTCTCGACCTTGATCAGTGCCAAAACAGGTCCGAAAATCTCCTCCTGTGCGATCGTCATGGAGCTGCTGATCTGTTCAAAGACGGTCGGCTTGATGAAATAACCTTCATCCAACCCTTCCCCGCCGGCAATGTCGCCTCCGCATAACAGCTTCCCGCCTTCCTGCACCCCCTTGGCGATGTAGGAAAGGACGGTTTGAAACTGTTTCTCACTCGCGCAGGGCCCCATCCATGTGGAGGCATCCAAGCCTGAGCCCACCCGGATCTCCGCAATTTTACCGAGCAGCTTGTCCTTGAACGCTTCATACACCCGGCTCTGTACGATCACTCGGCTGGTCGCGGTGCATTTCTGTCCGGTCGAACGCAAGCCGCCGCTAATCGTCGCTTCTACCGCCAAGTCCAGGTCCGCGTCCTCAGCTACGATAACGGGATTCTTCCCTCCCATTTCGAGCTGATACTTCGCCCCTCGGGCCAATGCGCTCTGCCCGACGATTCGTCCGACCCGGTCGGATCCGGTGAACGTGATTCCCGCGATGCCGGGATGGTCGGCGATCGCCTGACCGATGATGCCGCCATCCCCCGTGACCATGTTGACGACGCCGGCGGGAATGCCTGCTTCATGGAAACACTCGATCACGAGCGCAGCGGTGGCTGCCGTTTCCTGTGCGGGCTTGAAGACGACGGTGTTCCCGTACACAAGCGCCGGCGCTATTTTCCAGATCGGAATGGCGACGGGGAAATTCCATGGCGTAATGACGCCGACCACGCCAAGCGGAGCGCGCGTTGTGAACATCAATGCCGCGCTGTCCGTCGAAGGAATGACGTCGCCCGTTTTCCGCATGCCTTCGCCGGCGTAATACCGCAGAATCGCTACGCCCCGGGCGGTTTCTCCCTTCGCTTCCGGAAGCGTCTTGCCCATCTCGCGGGTCATCATCTCCGCGACTTCACCCAGCCGCCGCTCCAGCACATTCGCGGCCTCGAACAGCAAATCGCCGCGTGCCGGAGCGGACAGCTTGCGCCACGCCTGCCGGGCGTTTTGGGCGCTAGCAACCGCTTCATTCAAATCGCGTACGGACGACTTCTGTACATACCCTACGACTTCATGCCGGCGCGCCGGGTTCAGGCTCGCCTCCGTCTCCAAGCCGGAGGCCGCTTTCCACTCGCCGCCTACGTAATTCAGGAACGTTCTAGCTTCGCTCACGTTCAATCCCTCCCGCCGTGAAATTCGACCAAGGCGGCCAGAAGCGCCTTCACATAACCGACCGAATATGCCCAGCCTACCCAGCCCATACCGGATGGGGACGGGTTATGCGGCGCTCGGTCCATCTCCAGCGATGTAATATGATCCGGATTAATGCAGCCGTTATAGCCCACTTTATGCAGCGCCAGCAATATTTTGGCCATATTCATATGCCCGTCATCCAGCAGCGCCTCTTCGAAAGCTCCTGCTGTGGCCAGACTGCCGCGAATATTGCGGAAGTGGACAAGGAATATACGGTTCTTCCGGCCGTACTGATAAATTTCGTCCAGCACGAGCGGTGTGCCGCCTGCTTCGCCGCGTGTACCTACGCAGTACACCAATCCGACGTTCTTGCTTGGGAAGGCATCGATCACCCGGTTTAAGCCCAGCCCTCCGAAAGTCGTGTTATGATGCGGCGTATCCGACGGATGCACGGCCAGATTCACGTTGTAATCTTCGGCCAGCGGAACCAATGTCCCGAATACAAGATCGAAGCGCTTCCACCACTCGTTCAATTGTTCCACGGTCGGCGGCTGTTGTTCCAAGCTGCGCTTGGTCGATTCACCGCGGACCAAAGCCCCGCCCCGGTGTACAGCGGTATAGTCCTCCGACATATAAGGGAACACGTCACCTGCGAATCTCTGACGGACTAGCGTGATGCCCGCCTCTCCGAAAGCTCGGATCGCATTGCTGACGTTCTCCAGTTGAATCTCCGTGCCTGACTCGGCGCGCATGAAGCTGCTCGTCATATCGGGCAGCGTCACCCGGTTGATGTCCATGCCGAACGAACGAATTCTACGCTTTAGCTTCAGCAGTTGGTCCAAATCCGGATAGCCCAGCTCGCTGACGCCGGGGAACGACGATCCTCTCGTAAAATCAATGCAGTCAACGCCTAGCTGGCACATTTGCCGCAAATCGCTATCGGACAGATCGCACGTAGGCACTTGAATGGATACTTTCATCATCGGTCATTTCCCCCTATACGTGATTCGCAGCCGCCGTAAGGCTCAGGCTTCGCTTAATGATCGCTTCCAATTGCGCATAATGCTCCTTCTCCACTTGGATCAAAGGGGTGCGGACCTGCAGCCCTACGGGCAAGCCGACGATGTTCATCCCCGCTTTGATCAGCGAAACGGCATAGCCTTTGCGCAGCCGGCGAATGCGGTGAATCGGCAAAATCACTTCCCGGTAAATCGTTTGAACCGTTTCTTGATCGCCGCTAAGCAAGCTCTTGTAGTACGCTCTTGAAACCTGCGGAATATAGTTGGAAATCGCGGATGAATAGGAATGGTAGCCGAGCGCTTTGTAAGCCGGCATCGTCAGTTCCGCCAGCGGCATGCCGTTCATCCATTGCAGCCTGTCCCCTATCACCTGTGAGAACTCTACGTTTAGCTCAAAATTGCCCAAACCGTCCTTGAAACCGATGACCGTCGGCAGATTTGCCAACTTCTCCACAGTGCTTAATGTGAACACAGCATTGTCCCGCTGGTAAATGATGACAGGCAGCTTCGTGCTCTCCGCAATCGTCCGGTAGAAGTGATACAGTCCCTCTTGCTCCGGAATAATCAAATATGGCGGCAGCAGCAGCAAGCCGTCCGCACCTAGCCGTTCTGCCAGTTGGGCGCGCTCCACGGCTTCTCTGATGTTGCCGCCGACGCCTGCGAAGACGGGAACTTTGCCGCCAACGACGGAAACCGCTACCGTCACGAGCCTCTCATACTCGTTGATATCCAGCGATTGAAATTCCCCTGAACCTGCGCATACGAAGATGGAATCCAGGCCGTTATCCAGCAGAAACTGCACATTCGCTTCGAACGCTTGCTCATTCACATTCTCGTTATCGTCAAATGGCGTTACGGGAAAACCCATAATCCCTGCAAGCGAAATCGGTTGTTCGTTACTCATTTCAGCATCCCCTTTGCGATATCTTCCTCCCCATTATAGGGAATGCCGTACAGACCGGTCTTTGTAAAAACTCGCCGCTTTTTATAAAAATTCCGTGCTATAATGAAGGGCAGACAGCCCGAGAGGAGACCATCCTGCATGCTGAGCCCATCCGTTTATTCTCGAAGCAACCTGTATCTCAACCAAAACGTGGTTCAGCTGCGAGGCGACTCCGCATCCATCTTCGTCCACTATTGGGGAGCCAAACCGCAGCATCGGGGGAACCGCCCCCATACGCATTCTTTTTTCGAAATTTGCTATGTCGTTCAAGGGGAAGGCGTTTATTATAGCGATGGGGTCACCTACCCGCTCCGTGCGGGAACGCTCTATTGCTCGAAGCCGGAGAGCCGGCATTTCATCCGGAGCGATGAGGGCATGCTGCTTTTATTCGTCGCCCTGGAACCCGTCGCTTCCGAGAGCAGCGATGCGTTCCTGCATGATTTCCAACAGGTCATCTCCTATCCGCACCTCTTTATTCCTAATGCCGAGCACACGGCCCCAGCGCATATTTGGCAGGCTTTGCTCCTCCAAGCCGCCGACCCGGAGTCGCGGTATCCGGAAACGACCCGGCAGCTGGCTTATTCGTTCGTGATGAGCTGCTTATCGCTTTTGCTGCAAATCAGCCTTACGGGCGATACGGTTGCTTCCGCTGCCGCCACGGAGCTCCAGGGAACGCTCAAGCGGGCCAAAGCCTATATCCAGTCCCATCTGACTGCCAAAATATCGCTTGCCGACGTGGCGCAAAGCCTGCACGTCTCCGAACGCCAGCTATCCCGCTTAATGGCGGAAGAATTGGGTCAATCGTTCCCCTCGGTTGTGAAAACCGAGCGAGTGAAAAGGGCCGCCTATCTGCTCGGATTCACAGATATTCCTCTGAAGCAAATCGCGGAGGATACGGGCTTCGAGAGCATCCATTATTTTACGCAAGTATTCACGAAGGAAATCGGCACTCCGCCGAGCACTTTTCGCAAAAAATGCTTGAATCCGGAGTCGGTCGACGCCTTGATTCATAAATATTTGGAGCAAGTGGCGACTCGCTACCAGAAGAAGAAGTTTGAAACGGCGGACGAAGCTCCGTTGTAAACGTCGCTGCTGTGAGGCGCCGCGCAAGCGCCAATCATAGAGAGCATGTTGAACATACGCGGCCTTTGAACGTCAGCTCCGCGGCTATGGTATTCGACTGGCTGGCTAACGGACAGTGCAGGCCTTATTCGGCCAATATCAGCCCATTTCTTGTTCTAACGGACACCGGCGCCGTTATTTGCCCAAATTATCACGAATCCGCTCCGAAACCGGCAAATAAGGTTTCCGATGTCCGTTAGCTTCGTCACGGAGACATTTTCGTGGCATTAACGGCTGCGGTGTCCGTTAGCACCGAATAACAGAAGAACTATTCGCAAAGGATGTTCCATAGGACATCTTTTTTTGGCGTTCGGCTGCATCCAAAATGGATTTAAAACGTATACAACTTGCAAAGGAGCTGTGACTGTTATGGAAACCAAAGAACAATTGCTGCAGGAGCTTCGCCTCATCCGAGCTTGGGAGGACGAGCAGAAGGATCTGTGGTTTTGGGAGAAAATCGGCAGGCTTCCCTTCCAGCTGTTGGACCGGCTAACACCGAAAGCGCTAAACGCCAAAATTAGCGAAGCGCTGAATGAACTGGGCCATTATTTGCAAGCCGGGGGCCGTTACTTAATCTCCGAAGCAGGTACGCTGCGGCATATCGAGGGTGTGCTTTCCCGAAACGAAAGAGGGAGCCGATTGCCGGGGGAACCGCTTCAAATCGGCGATGTCGGAGCGCTGCCGCTCCATGTTCTGGATCAAGCGGCTGATGAAATCGTCCAGAATCGAACGAATTTAGCCACGCTTCAGGGGGCGACGACGGGGATCGGCGGCATTTTGACGCTCGCTATCGATATCCCGGCCGTGCTCGGATTATCACTCAAAACCATCCAGGAAATCGCCCTCTGCTATGGATACGAACCGGCCATGAAGCAGGAGCGCATCTTCACGATCAAATGCTTGCAGTTCTCATCCGCCGACATTGTCGGCAAGAAGGCGATTCTCGATGAGCTTGCCGCATATGCCGATGAGGACAAAGCGGATACGCAAATGATCTCTCAGCTGCAGGGCTGGAGAGAGGTGTTCGCAACGTACCGTGACAACTGGGGCTGGAAAAAGCTCTTTCAATTAATTCCCGTGGCCGGCATTCTTTTTGGCGCGTGGATCAACCGGGGAACGCTGAAGGATGTCGGCGAAGCCGCCAAAATGCTGTACCGGAAGCGTAGAATCCTCGAACGGCTGCACCAAATCGAGCAGGCAGAACGGATGGATTGAACATCGCTCATGCCCCTTGAAACTATGCAAGCATCCTTCCGTATGGAATAGTAAAACCTCTGGAGGAATGCCAATTGATCAAATATTTGCTTAAGAAATTAATAAGTTCCATTTTCCACTCAAAACACCGTCATAATCGCTATACGAGCTCGCATCACGCTATCCGCTACAATCGCCGTTACTCATCGTCGCATCGCGGACACGGGCCAAGACAGGGTCATCAAGGGCACGGTTATTATAGAAACAGCTATCATAGTTCCAGCTAGTTTAGCCGCATATGCGGCTTTTTTTGGTCAGGTGGTCCGAAGTATGGCATCCAAGTCCTCGATAAAAGCCTCCGTGCTTCCATACGCAGCATCCGTCTGAAGCAGCTTACGAAGCATTCCCTTCGTCGCCGGTGTGAGCTGAAGCTCCTCTTCCCAGCTTAAACTGCCTGTTTCCGTTTGAGCTTGACCTGCTTCATATGTCGAATACAGCATGAACAGCATAAAGTGGCCTATGGCATAAAGGTCGGAAGCGATTTCCGCCGTTCTCTTGCGCTTAAGCTCCTCATCGGATCCGAATGGCTGGCTTGGCGGTTCGCCGATTCGCGACGCCAGACCGAAATCAATGAGATGCAGGCAGTCCCGGTGCAGGATTACATTCGGAATCCGAATATCCAAATGGACGAACCGCTGCTCATGCAAATAGCGGACAACCTCCATCAGCTTGCGGATCAACAGAAGCGCCTCGTGCTCCGAATATCGGTATCCCCTTGCAAAAATCAAATCTTCAACGGTTTGACCTTTCACATACTCCGTTATCATATACATCTGCTTACGCTCATGCACAGCCGCGACACAGTGCGGAATGGACGGGTGCTGCAGGCGCTGCATGATCTCATATTCGCGCAGCAGCAAGTCGCGGCCAAGCTGTTTCTTGCTGGGCTTCGCCTGCTTCAGGACGACTTCCTCGCCGGTGCCCATATCCCGGCATAAGTAGGTCAGTCCGTAGCTGCCCATGCCAAGAAACCGCTCGATCCGGAACTGTCCAAGCAGATCCGTCCCTTCCTTATGCGGGAAGTCGATCCATTCCGTGTACACTCTTTTCAGATAGGCTTTGATTGACATGACTACTTGTATTCTCCTTCGTCCTATCTTAGCTTCTTCGTCAATGACAGAACGAGATCGTCATCCACCCGGACCTGCTCGCCATATTGCGGATAGGCGTCGTGTTGGAAAATGCCTTTGCCGTCAGGTACATAGCCCCTAAGGACATACATCACTTGAGCTGCGCCGTAATCGCTATAAAGCCCGACCCGGATGCCCGCAACCTGCGATCTTTCCCCGATTATCGCTTCCGCTTCATTCATCAAGGCAGTGCCGATCCCGCGTCTCCGGTATTTGATCAATACATTGAAATCGTTGATTTCAGGGATGCTATTGGCTCTGAAATCGGGGTAAGGAGAGTCCCAGAGCACATTCACATAACCGGCGAAATCGCCGTCGGTTTCCGCAACCAGCGTCACTTGCCCGCCGTTCATCTGTTTGCGGTAATAGGCATCGTATTGCGCAGCCGGCTTATCCCAGCCCTGCTGCCGGAATGCTTCGGATATCACTTTAGCATCATATTCACGCAGTAAACGAATGGACGTATTGGCCATATTTTTCTGTCCGCCTCCCTCTATTTGCCTTTATTGCTCATCCAACTTCTTGATTTTCTGCTGGAAACGTACGCAGCCATAGGCCAATAATAGAATGCACAGCACTTCCAACACGATCGTGAAGGTGAGTGTACTAGATATCGTATGAGAGCGGGGGCCGGAAAATAAGTTCTTGAGATTCATAATGAGTAGCGGAACATTCGCAATAGCCAGAATGCCCAGCGTCGTCTGAACTCTTTGTAAAAGCTGCCTCACCGACAAGCGGTCGGTATAAATGTCGTACGTCCCGCCTTCGCGGTACGGTTTGCGGAAATAATGCCAGCCCATGATCGTCCCCACATGCTCCCAGCCCGAATCCTCGAAGAGAGCCACGTATTCGTTCACTTGCTCCTGTCCAACAATTTTTTGATAATCCATCCGGTATACGTAGCGAAGCTCGGGATTGCTCTCAAACCGGTTACGGATGACGCCGGGTTTATCCAGGTGCAGTCCTTGGGCGGACAAGCCGGTCAACCAACTCTCGTCTTTCTCATAGTTCCAAACGAATGAAAATCTGTTCCGGTATTGATGCTTTCTCACGCTCATCTCTCCTTATCCACTTGTTGTATGACATTCCTTCCGTTCATCAGCAGCTCTTCCATGCGCACCATCTCCGCTTTCAGCACCGCCTTCCCCATCTCCGTGATGGCATACAGCTTGCGCCGGGAATCCGCCGAATGCTCCGCGTCAGGGGCGTGCTCGATCAACCCTTTCTTCAGCAGCGTATTTAATGCCGTATATAACGTCCCTGCTCCGATGCGCACCCGGCCTCCGCTCATTCGTTCTACATCCTGCATCATCGCGTAGCCGTGTGCGGCCCTGGGGTACAGCGTCACCAGGATATAATAGAAAGCTTCAGTCAGCGGCAATGCGTCTCTGGCGATCTCCATCCTGCGTCACCTCCGTTCGTTTGCAACTATATCGTACGTAGTTATATCACCACTCGTTATATCGTATATCGATATAATAACCTTTGCTATATCGACTGTCAATATAGTGGTTTTAAAAAAACCGCCCGATACATGACTGCCCCCAAAGTTAGTTAGATCTTGCTGACTTTGAGACGCCGTTCATGGCACCTGACGGTTTTCTTATGCGTGATGCGGCCTCCAGATCCGTCCGTACTAACGAAAGAACCTGTTCCCTCACCGACTGATTGTATGCGAAAAATCATATAGATCGACAGCATGACAAAAGAATGGCGGGTTGCGGAGGAGTTCCTCAACCTTACAGCAGCGACTCCGCCCCGTCGATGAACAGCTCCGTGCCCGTGATGTGGCTTGACGCGTCTGAAGCCAGGAAAGCGACGAGACTCGCCACCTGCTCCGGCTCACCGGGCGCATGCTCAAGAGGCTGGCTCCCTTCCGGGTATTTCACCGGAATTTTAATTTTGTCGAGCTCCGGCGTCGGCTTCGTATTCTCACCGATGTTCGTCTTAATCGATCCCGGGCAGATAGCGTTCACCCGAATCTTGTAGCGGGCCAGCTCCAGCGAAGCCATTTTGGCGAGGGCTACCTGCCCTGCCTTGGACGTACTGTAGGCCGTCATGCCGAATCCGGAAAACGCCCTGCTGCCGTTAATGGAGCTTGTCACAATGATGCTGCCGCCCTTGTCTTTCATATGAGGAACGGCATACTTGATACAGAGGAACGTTCCTCTCAAATTGACGGAGAGCGTGCGATCCCAGTCCTCCAGCTTCATGTCCTCTATAGGCGCCAACACTCCGTTAATGCCCGCATTGGCGAACACGACATCAAGCCGTCCCCACTTCTTCACGGCTTGCTCGAACGCTTCCGCGACGCGCTCCGGATCGGCGGTATCGACATCTACCGCAATCGCCTCGCCGCCCGCTTCCGCAATTTGCTTCTTGGTCTGCTCGGTACGCTCGTCCTTCAAATCGACCAGGCATACCTTCATCCCCTGCTGCGCAAACATGATCGCTGCCGCTTTGCCAATGCCTGATCCGGCTCCGGTTACCAACGCCACCTTGTCTTTCAGATCCGGAAGTATCATACCCGGTTTTTGCAATGTTTGTACGCTCATATGCATTCATCCCTGCCTAATTCTAATTTTGCGGATTCTTGAAATCCCTTGTTAGGGTTGCCCGCGAGGGATGATTTCTATGTAGCGCATACATCTAACGCTTTGAAGTCTATTCGGACAATGGGGATGTCTCGGACGATCCTGTCTTCGATTTCGGCCAGCCAAGTACGTATCCGCTCGCTCCTTTGGTCCGGCTCCGTCTTCTTCTGCAGCACCAGGTACAGCACCATATCCCGCAGCTTCAAAAATAACGGCACATGCCTTAACCAGGCAGGATCAAGGACGTATTCCGCCCGATAGCCTTGCCAGAACGCCTGCAGGAATGCATTGCCGAATGAGTCCCTGCCCGCATGAACGGGCACGCTCCAACTTACCGCATAATAGAGCGGTATCGCGATATCCTGAACGAACCAATGATACGTACAATCGTCGAAATCGAACACGGTTATTCTCCCGTTCTCGACGAAAAAATTACGGGAATGAATATCGGTATGAATGAGTCCGTAAGCATCGTTCCGCTGCGGTAATCCTGCCAATTGCCTCTGGAGTTCTTCCAGCCGCTGCAGCACAATCCGGTTCCCAATTGAAAAGTAATCACTGGCGTGAACAAGTAAATCATCCTCGTGCCAGTGAGGCCTCATGGGGCTACCCGAAGGGACGGCATACGAGCTGGTGACCCTGTGCATTCGTCCCGTCACACGGCCCCATTCCTGGAACAGCGCTGCGTTCCATTCTGCCTCATTCGCATAATCGGGGAGATGTCCGGCCGCTTGCTCCATCACGATGACCGTAAAATAGGAATCCTTGACGGCAATCTTCTCCGTCGGCGCGCCGTTAATCGACCTGTAGCATGCCGGAACGGATATCCCCTGCCGCACCAGCTCATGTATCCAATCCAATTCCGCACGAACTTGAGCCTCGGACCTGTGCGAGCTGTGCGTTAAGCGCACGATGACAGGTACGCCGTCTTTCGCAGCGGCATATACATAGTTTTCGAAATCTCCCAGGAGCTGCATGGGCGCATGCGGATCAAGTCCGAAAGCGGCCGCAGCCTGCTCCAGGACCGCCTTCTGAAACAGCTTCTCAACTTCGTGTTCCATATCGTGTCCTCCCGGTCATTTAACCATGCCGCATATGCCATTCTTCCAGCAGCTGAGCTTCCTTCTCAGGATCAAGTCCGGCTTTGCGCGGACCGTCTGCCACTCTCTCGCGATCCCAAACCCAGGTATCGCGAATCGTCTCCTCAATCGGCCGGTGCTGCAGGCCGGCATGAACAGCCTTCTGTACCTGGAGCTTCATCAGCCCGCCGACGTTCTCGCTGGCCGGCAGCCATAACGGCATTTCCACCCAATGCCCGATCTTATGCTCCGTCAAGAATTCATCCGGCACCCAAGTCAGCCGCGCCTCGCTGTGCGTTGCACCGATGCAGCGCTCGAGCAGTTCGCCTACCGTGAGCGGCGCCGCCGGTCCCGTTGCGTTGAACGTCCCGCCTGCTTGACGCTCCACCATCCTTATCGTCCAGTCTGCCAAATCCCGGACATCGATGAATTGAATCGGCGCCTGCGGATCGCCTGGCGCCAGCACTTCGCCGCCGCGGGCAATCCGGGTCGGCCAATAGGTGAACCGGTCCGACATGTCGCCGGGGCCCGCTACCAGGCCGCATCTTACAATCAAGCTGCGGTCTTGAAAGGCAGCCGACACAAGCTGCTCGCAGGAAGCTTTCATCGCACCATAGAACCGGGCGATATCCTCGACGTAATCTTCCGGCAGCGTTTTAACGGATAACGTTTCGTCCACCGCTTCCGAGCCCATCTTCTCTTCTTCATACACATCTAACGTTGAGATGAACGTATAAAAGTTTACCCGATCGGCAAGCGTTCGTACCGAAGCCTCTACGACACGCGGATAATAGCCGCACGTATCAATGACCGCATCCCACTGCCTGCCGCTGAGCGCATCCAGACCGCCGTCGCGGTCGCCAATCAACCGTTCGACCTCCGGGAACAATTCTTGATTGCTGCCGCGGTTAAATAATGTCACCTCATGCCCTCTGGCAAGCGCCGTTTCTACCATGGTTTTGCCCACGAATCGGGTGCCTCCAAGCACTAAAAGCTTCATATGCCCAACTCCTTATCAGCTCGATTTCACATTCCGCATTTGCCGCATCGTTAATTAAAATGACTATCCAGTCGTTTTTATTATGATTCCAAATTGTGCCAACTGTCAATATATTTTAACCGATGGAACATAAAAAACAGCCTGATGGTTTGTATCAGACTGTCACCTTCAACTTACCGCTATTTTCTTCGCAATTTTCCAAATACGAATGCAGAAGCTGCAAAATTCCCCTATGGCCGGCTGAAATCGACATAAACCTTGATGTGCTGAATCGCATGATACCCGTACCCTTTCACATTCCAGTCCGCTTGAACAGGCTGAGAATTGCCGGCATCGTCCCATACCCTGGCTTTCACGTCATAGCTGCCCGATTCCGTCACGTTCCACCGATATGCCCACCTGCGCCAAGCGTACCGCTCCGGGGGATCCAGCCATGAAGCCGGTATCCATGTCAGGCCGTTATCTACGCTTACTTCCACTCTCACGACGGGACCGTCGCCCGAGATTGCCATGCCGGCAATCCAATGCTCCCCTTGGGGAAGAACCTCCTGATCGGCAGGACGAGCGATGACGGCATGGGGCCTAATCTTCGTAACCGGTTCCCGCGGACGATCATCTCCGCGGTCATATACATAATCCGACACTTGAAACGGGCCATCAAACCGGTGATCGATAACTTCGATTCTGTTGAGCCATTTGACGGATGCCATGCCATACCAGCCCGGGACAATCATTCTGGCCGGATACCCGTGCTTGAATGGCAGCGGCTGTCCGTTCATATAGAGGGCAATCAGAATGTCAGGGTTCATGGCGGTTTCTAGCGGCAAGCTTCGCACATAAGCGAACTCACCGGGACGATCCGTCCGGAATCCGCGATCCATCCCCGCAAAGGTCACCTCCACTCCCTGGCTTCGTATACGGGCCGCTCGCAGTACTTCGCTGAGGCGGACACCGGACCAGTAGGCATGGCTTATCCCCCCAAGCGTCCATTGTTCGCCACGGGTCTTCGGTTGAAAGAACGAGCGTTGATCTCCCGCGCATTCCAGCGTCACAGGCATCGTGACTTGCGGCATCCTTAACAGATCTTCATATCTCAAACTGTACGGTCTGTCTACGCACCCGCCGATATGCAGCTGCCAGGCTCGGATATTCACTTGAGAAGGATACTTGAAATGATTGTGAATGAAAAAAAGCTGCTGCGGGGTCACCTGATCCGATAAGGCCAGCATCGGAAATTCTTGAACCTCCGGTATCAGCTTGCGTGTAATGGGGTAAGGCGTATACAGCACTACCATCATCCTTTCTAGAAGAGCCCTGAGATCTCGGACTATGCGAACAAAGCACAATTTTTTTTCAAGGCATCGGCATCAGACCGCTTTCATCTGAATTGCCCTTTGCAAAACAATCGTATCGTACACAAAGGAAGGCAGGCGAACCTCCATGTGCTCCCATTCCGGCAGTTCTGTTACCAGTGGGTAATTGAACAGCGACTTCAAACCGTTGCCGTATCTCAACATGATTAGCGCTTGGCTGTTAGCGGCTTGCTTTAGTTCCTCCAACACTTCCAGCTTATTGGCGACCAAGGAAGCGACGATGATATGCGTGGCCTCCTTCGTGAAGGCTAATTCCGCAGGCGGTTGGTGCGAGAACCGGACTCTGCACCCGAAACCGCATATGGCTGCGGCATGATTGGCAAGCTCTACAGCCTCCTTATCGATATCCAGCCCCCAAACCTCGGCCCCCGTCTCCTGTGCTATGGTAAAGCAGGAAAGCGGAAACGCGCCGGAACCGATGAATAGCACCTTGGAGAACCTATCAATCTGAAGGGCGTTCAATTCCGTTCTGACGGATTCGGATAATTGATCCATATAGCAGCTGATGTGCAGTTCTTGATTATGTATTCGCCGCGACTGCAGCTTCTCCAACTCACAGAGCGCCTCGGTGGCGGTATCCCGCAGCGCGCGTGCTTGAGCAGTCACCTCGTGATCATGCCCCCATAACTCCCACTTTCTTGCGTGCTCCGGGTTCTGAATGAAATCGCAAAGATCGTCCAGTTTATTTCTCAAAAGCTCAAAGCCATCCGGTGATGCCTTCGCAAATGCGGCAACTTGTTTGATTCCAACCTCCAGCAGCTTCATCGTCAGGATAAACTCGAACTTCTCTTTCATCGAACTCCCTCCTTATCCCATTGCTACTATGCATATCAGTCTTCTCCGTTGAAAAGTACCGAAAATAGTTAAGAGGGTGAACTATTTTTGGAGGTACTATAAAAGGGTGCTGCATGCTCAGTTCTCTTTTCCCTTTTTCCTGCAAGGAAATCTCGGTACAATATTTCATATACATGGTTCCATGAAAGGAAGACCGGCATGACATCATATTCGGCAAGTCTATTTCCCAATCAACTTGAATTCTATACATCGGCTTATCGCGAGGCGCTGTTTTCTTTTCACCTGCCGGAGGAGCAGCAGCAGTTTACAGGCATGCCCAGAGACATGCTGCCCATTGCGCTGGAAGACAAGCATCGTTATCCGGTTTGCATCGTCGCGGACGGCAGGCCGGTTGGATTTTTCATCCTGTATGACGGGGAAGAACGATTCGAGTACTCGGATCACCCCAACTCGCTGGTTCTGCGAGCCTTTTCGATCAACCATGCCGAACAAGGACATGGTCATGCGAAAGCTGCGCTGCTGCAGCTGAAGGCTTTCGTGTCGAAGCATTTTCCGGCTGTCGCAGAAATTGCATTGGCCGTGAATTTCAAAAATGACCCCGCCCGTCACGTTTATTTATGCTGCGGGTTCTATGATTCGGGCCGCACCAAAATGGGACGCAACGGCGGCCAGCATATTCTGGTCATGCCCGTTGTCTAAGGCTGCGTGTGGCGCTGGCGGCTTAATTAGGCCGAAGACACCTGGAGGCTATTTGCCGATTTCAGCGTGATTTCTGTTGAATCTACGGCAAATAAGACCTCTGGTCTCCGTTTGTGCCGCGGCGCGGCGAAGAGCACGGCTTTAACGGCCGTGGTATCCGTTAGAATCTGACACGCGAGCAGCAGCTTGCTCGCGTTGGTAGGTTTGGCTAGTCGCCGGTGGCGAGGCCGCGAGCTCATGGAGGTGTCCTGTGGCGCTAACGGACACAGCGAACGCTATTCGGCTGGAATAGGCCGAATTGGATTTCTAACGGACACCAGGGCGGCTATTTGCCGATTTCAGCGTGATTTCTGTTGAATCTACGGCAAATAAGGCCTCTGGTGTCCGTTTGCGCCGCGGCGCGGCGAAGAGCACGGCTTTAACGGCCGTGGTGTCCGTTAGAATCTGACACGCGGGCAGCAGCTTGCTCGCGGTGGTAGCTTTGGCTAGTCCGCCGATGGCGAGGCGGCGAGCTCATGGAGGTGTCCTGTGGCGCTAACGGACACAGCGGACGCTATTCGGCTGGAATAGGCCGAATTGGATTTCTAACGGACACCAGGGCGGCTATTTGCCGATTTCAGCGTGATTTCCGCTGAATATCGGGCAAATAAGGCCTCTGGTGTCCGTTAGCGCCGCGGCGCGGCAAAAAGCACGGCTTTAACGGCCGTGGTGTCCGTTAGAATCTGACACGCGGGCAGCAGCTTGCTCGCGGTGGTAGCTTTGGCTAGTCGCCGATGGCGAGGCGGCGAGCTCATGGAGGTGTCCTGTAGCGCTAACGGACACAGCGGACGCTATTCGGCTTGAATAGGCCGAATTGGATTTCTAACGGACACCAGGGCGGCTATTTGCCGATTTCAGCGTGATTTCCGTTCAATATCGGGCAAATAAGGCCTCTGGTGTCCGTTAGCGCCGCGGCGCGGCAAAAAGCACGGCTTTAACGGCCGTGGTGTCCGTTAGAATCTGACACGCGGGCAGCAGCTTGCTCGCGGTGGTAGTTGTGGCTAGTCGCCGATGGCGAACTATCAACCATGGCAGTCCAAGTGGCAGTTACTACTGCACTTGACAGTGGAAGCTACTCCAGTGTCAGCATTGGCAGTTACTATAGCGGTTGGCAGCAGCGGTTAGCAGTAGCATTTACTCTTGTCGTTGTTTGTGGTCGTTCCTTTAGCGGGTGGCAGCAGCAGTTCTCTCGTCGTTGCTTGTAGCCACTCCTTTAGCAGTTGGCAGTAGCAGTTACTCTCGTCGTTGCTTGTAGCCACTCCTTTAGCGCGTGGCAGTAGCAGTTACTCTTGTCGTTGTTTGTATCCGTTCCTTTAGCGGGTGGCACCAGTGGCCGTAGTAACACCTTCTTCCTGTAACGCTCGCTCAGCCCCTCCCTGCGACAGACGCAAAAAAGGATGCCCAAGGGCATCCTATTTTTGCTGCGTACAGCGTTACCGACAGCCATTCGCGTTATTCATCAATAAGCGGCAGGCGCTTGCGTTTCGCCTGAACAACGAGATATAGGCTCGTGAGCACTGCGCCGATCGAACCGCATATGATGTCCGTCATCGTATCCAGCAAGCTGTTGTTCTGCGAATGAAGTCCGAACAGGTGATCCGTCGTGAACTCATATATTTCCCAAACGCCGGCCATCGCCACGGAAAAGAACAAACAGAGCCAAATCGCCACTTTTGCGCTGAGCGTTACCGTCTTGTTCTCTTTATCGCTTGCTTTTTCGTAAATGAGCAAACCTATGAAACATAAGATGACCCCCGAGAAGAGGTGCTCGAATTTGTCCAAGTACGGGATCACACTGTAGAAGCCAAACTCGTTTGCCATAAACATCGCAATAAATATGAAAAGAAGCACACAAAATCGCAGCGCGGCAAACATCGTCGTTTTCGTTAGTCGCACCACGAGCCTGATTAGGAGCAGCACGGCGGTAATCAAGACGGCCTGCCACACTTTCGGCATATTGCCCTTGATCAGAAAATACACGAAACACACTGCAGCGAGCACATACAGCGCCAGCTCGAAGAGATCGTTGCCCCTGCTTTTCCCCAAAGCCTTCCCCATCGTCATTCACCTTCTTCACCATGGAAATTGTTATTATTTCGTATGTAAATACTATATTATACCCAAATACTTGAGTGTCATACGGTTGAAAAGAGATGTTTTGTGCAAAGCAAAAAGGCCGCCCAACCGGCCATTCAAGCCAATCGGGCAAGCCCCGTCTTCCATTTTCCATTTAGTTGAAATGCATATACGCCAGCATGCGCTGCAGCATCACAGCCGCCTCAGCACGCGTCGCGTTGTTCTGAGGCGCAAATGTGCTCGCCGTCATGCCTTCGACGATGCCTGCTTGCAGCGCCTCGGAAATCGCAGCTTTGGCGTAGCCGCTGATGGAGCCGCTGTCCTCGAAGCGCGCCAGCGCCGCATCCACCGCAACCGCACCACCTTCCGCCGCTTGCTCGGCCAAGCCTGCCGCCCGCAGAGCGCGCACAATCATCACCGCCATCTCCTCGCGCGTAATGCTTGCATCGGGTTTAAAGGCATGTGCCTCATCGCCTTCGACAATCCCCGCAGCCGAGGCGGCACCTACGGCACCCGCATACCAGGCCGTGCCGGATACATCGGCGAAGCTGCCGTTAACTTTGGCCGCCAGCCCGATCGCTCTCGTAACCAAAGCGGCAAACTCCGCTCTCGTAATCGCAGCATCCGGTATAAACCGGTCATCTCCAGCACCATGGACAAGGAACTTGGAAGCGAGCTGCTCCACTTGCTTGCGAGCCCAATGTCCGCTGAGATCGGAGAACGCCTTATCCGCTTGGACAACCGTGTAGATACTGTTGCCTGTGCGGAATAGTGTTACGAGCGTTTGACCGTCCGCATAATCATACTTGGCCGGTACGAAATTCATGTCACCGGTCGCAGAATCGAACCATACCGCAGCCGTAGTATCCGCAGCCACATGTCCGGGAAGCGTGAGGATACGAGGCGCATAGGTGCTGCCGAAGTCGCGGACTTCGATTTGCCTGCCGCCGGCTTCAGCCGTCACCTCAAATCCGATGCCCCGGTGAAGCAGCTTGGCTCCGTTAGCGTCAGCAGCCGCTTGAAGTTTACTTTGATCAGCGCTACTCAGCTTGTCAATATGAATGCCGATCTGCATGTCATCCGATTGGGCATTCAACTTCAACGCGGGCTCCTGAATGTTTACTGCGTCAACTGGCAGCTGGTAGACGGCTCCATCGAACTCCACACGCCAAACAGCTTGCGGCACTTGGGCTGCCAAGGAGGCGAAGCTGGCGGCAGGAAACAGAACGGTTCCCCGGTCCGCCTGACCCGTCACTTGGAGCACAAAATGGACTTCACCATTTTTCGCTTCAGATTCAGATTTCAATGCGTCTATTGCTTTCTGCAAATCGGCATCGGTGACAACAACTTTGGCAACTGTCGTTCCGCTGACCGATGTTTCATACTTAGGTGCTCCGGCAGGAACCATCACTTTCACAGGCTGATCCGGCGATTCCTGAACGACAGGAGGCGTTGGGGCAGCCGGCGGAACACTAGGCGTCGCCGTTCCCGGATACGATCCTGAGTGACTGTCGTTCCCTGAAGAGGACGAGCTTGCTGCAAGAACCCGAACATCGCTTGCCGTCGTCAAAGCTTCCGCCGTATGCTGGCTTCCGTTCGTCAATTGCGCCGACGCAATGCGAATTCGGGTCGTCGCAGCTTGAGATACGGGCTTCGCCAGCCAGTGAATTCGGAAAACATCACCATTGGACGTAATAGCATCTTGCGCAGCGCCGGCAGAAGCCTTTATACGCAATTGACCTGGAAGCTGCATGACGGTTTCATGATCAAGGATGAAACCCGGTTTCAAGCTCTCCACCGATACGAACGACAGAACCGCCGGATCATAGGTGACGCTCATCTCCGCCCCATACACAGCGGCATAGACACTGGCGGTCACATTGCCGAGCCCGATCAGCGACTGAAAAGTTTGACCGCTATAGACGGACTCCGCAACACTTAACGTTGTGAAAGGAGCGTCTATATGCGTCGTGTGCACCCAGCATTCGATGATGCTGTTCCAAGCGTTAAGCTCGTTGCCATGACCGATATATTTCACATACTTGGCTCTGACAGGCTCGAATCCGAAGGTTTCCGTTTGATTCGGCTCCTGCTTCGTACTGGTCGCTCCCGTAATGACTCGCTGATAATGGATGCCATCCGTGGAAACTTCAAGATCGAAATAGTTGGAGCGCAAATTGCCGCTGTAGAAAAGAAGGCTGACTTTATCGATCCACTGCTCCCGATCCAGCTCCAATTGCAAATACTGTTCGCTGCCTTCCGCCGACCATCTCGAATCCGGGTCCCTGTCAATCGTATTGACCGGCAGGTTGCCGTCATCCTCGCTTGCCGTCACATTGATGACTTGGGCGAAGCTGCCCTCCGGTTCCGGCATTGGCACTTTCACTTCAAAGTTCTCCGAGGCGCTGACCTTCACGCCGTTCCAAACGATTTCGGCCGTTATCCGCAGCACTCCGGCCTGCTTCGCCTTGAACCAATTGCCTTCCGTCGTGCCGACTTGTTCGTTGTTGACACGATAAACAACCGGGATATTCGCTTGTTCGGCGTTCAATACTTCGCCATTGTCGAGCGTCAGATAAGCTTTCAATTTCCCGCTTCTGCCTTCGCTGATGGCATTGCCTGCCGCTCGCCAGCCCGGCTCGGATTTATCCGGCGCAAGTGTTACCTGCTTGGGCATAATCGGCGATGCCGCTACCTGGAACTGTACCCGGTATTCTTGTACAGACCCGTTCTTGGATACTTGCACGATCCCTGTTCCATTGGCGGCAGCAGGCTGCGTGATTGTTACGACAGCATCCGCTGACAGAGCCTTCGCGGCAATCGTCGGCACCTTGGTAGTTCCATATGGCAAGGTGTACGCATATTTCGTTGTCAAAAACTGCATGCCGCCGATCGGTACTCCGTTTACAAGCAAGGATTGCAAGGCAAGCTCCTTGCCGCTGCTTCTGCGTTCGAACTGGTCCGCATACAAGCTCTGCGGCACTAATCTTGCACCTTCGCCTACCCCTTCCGCCATATCGAACGGCTTCGTATTCGTATCCGGGATGGAGCCGACGATATTGACATTCACACCGGTTACTGCACCCTTGGTCCCGATGATATAGCCGTTGCCGAACTGCTCGGACTCAATGATGATGCCGTTCTTGCTGCTATGTGCGGCTTGGCCGGTCGTGTTCCAGAAGACGCTCTCCGTCGTGACGACCCCATGCCTGTTCGTGGCCGACGAGCCGTAGTCTCGCGTGATCGCGGAAATGCCGTCGCCATTAAGCGTCATGTTGTCAATGAGATTCGCCATGCTGAGGTACATGTGGAAATCGGTCATCAGAGAGGAGTTCTCCGAATACACATTGTGCAGCACATTGCCGTTGCTTGAGAAGTTGGCATAGGTAAAGCTGTGACGCGCTGCGATCGCTTTGCTGTTCGTAATCAAGTTGTCATTGCCGATGAATTGGTACAAGTACCCGTTGCCATTCGCGCCCCGGTATTGCGGATACTGCATCGTGACGTTGTCAACGGTGACATTTTTCGTCCGATCCAAAATAATTCCTTTGGACAAAATGTGGTACGTCGAATTGCCGGCTGGCTTGTACGTGTTCACATTGCGAACCCAACTGTTGGCCACAGCAATCATATTGATGACTTTTGCATTATCGGTTTCATAGCCCGCAGTTCCGACAACCTTGTAGTCGTCTTCTCCCAGACCGCTGTTATGATTCTGCACATTGGCAATGGAGAAATCCTCAATGCCCACCTCAGAGATCGGAGGCTCAGTCTTCGTGATGGTGATATTGTCCCTTTGCTTGAGTGCATAGCGGGTCGGAATATCCAACGTTAGGGTCCGGTTCAGCGTATCAACGCCGACAATTTGCCGGTAAAACAGCGGCTCGACCTTACCTAAACGTGACGCCCATTTGTTTTGCATGCCCAGCTCGTTCAAGAAATCCAGCGTCGTATCGAACGCAATCAGCACATAGTCGCCTACTGCAAAACCGCTTGCATCCGCAACCGGAAGGAGCACGGTCGGTTCTGCCACCGATTTGCTCAATTTTGTTGCAACGCTCGTTTTTTTCCAGTCGCCGTCCCCGACACGGATAATATCCTTCTGCTTCATGTTCTCGGCGGCGTTATAGACGAACGTCCGGTTCATCCCCGCACCCTTCAGCACGACGCCGCTCCCTGCAATGTTTAACGAGAAATCTTTGCCTTCTTGCGGATTGACCTGGTACGTGCCTTCCGGCAGATACACAATACCGCCGCCCGCTGCCGCCGCACTGTTAATAGCGGCTTGAATCGCAGCCGTTGCATCAGCAGCACCTGTAGAATCGGCCAAGTACGGCGCTTTGGTGACGTCAATACCTGCTGCTGCATCCGTATCCGGCAAGGAGGCTTCGCCTAAACGGTAACCGGCATAGGAGAAATCGTGCAGAAACCGCCCCTTGCCGTCTTTGAACCCCGGATACCAGTCTGCGGGGTAGAGCCGGCTTCTTCCGTCGGCGCCCAGCGTCATATCTTCCGGCACATCAGCCGGATCCGCAACGATCAGCCTTGGCGGCATTTGCCCCGAGGCGGTCGTATCTTTGCCGCGATGATAAAAAATGCCGCTGCTCGTTTTGGCAGCCATCATGAGCGTAATCGTTTTTTCGCCTTTTTGCTTTTGCCGCTTGACATACTCGGTAATGTCGGCGTCTTGATAATCGTTGGCTGATTTATAGAGCACTTCAGCGATTGGTGCTGCGCCCATGGCAGGCTTGTTATTCCAAGTGATGCCGGTCTCCTTCCAGTTTACCGCCTCATCGGCTCCATAGATTTGAATATAGTTCGTTGCCGGTGCTGAAGTAGCCTTTGACGTATCACGGCCCCAAACCGAGAACAGCGTAGTGCCGATATGATCGGCGTCAGGCAGATT
The DNA here is from genome assembly GCF_031456485.1 of Bacillus sp. 3255. NCBI lineage: Bacteria > Bacillati > Bacillota > Bacilli > Caryophanales > Bacillaceae > Bacillus > Bacillus sp. 3255. The sequence continues at coordinate 184,101 of NZ_JAVDUS010000004.1, read as the reverse complement.
TGAGATGTCGAACTTGTAATAGCCGTATGATTTGTTGAATTCCACGGTCATCCCATCGGCAATGCTCGCCGTATTGTTCGTGCCGTGATAGTTTTTGTTCGCATCCTTGTTGTTGGTCGTTGCCGGATTGTAGACCAGCGCATCATGAAGCGGAGGCATATTTTTGCCATAGGCAAACTTCACTGGCGGCGTATACGGGCGAGGCGCATGAAGACCGGTGGATTGCTCGTTCACAATCAAGACCGGAATTCGTCCTGCACCGGCGCTATCCGTTGTCTCGTGACCTCTCAGCTCAATGACGCCAGTCGTTTCCGCCTTCATTACGAGCCCGATGATGGACTTGCCGGCTTTCTGATTATCCATAATATAATCGGTCAGGTTAAATTGAATGCCGCTAGAAGCGTTCGGGATTTGAATGGTGTCGATCGAGTCCGTCAAATTCAAGAACTTGCTTCTCCATGTCATCGTCGTCTCCGACCAATCGCTCGCCGCTTGCAGCGGATGAAGGCCATAAACGCTGAGCTCCATCTGCTCGGAGGAGGAGGCTTGAAACGCCAGCTCCACCTCCATCCCTGGCGTTAAGACGGGTATTCCCGAAATATCGTACTTCATGTACGTGTATGCCGAAGTTCCGTCATCTTGCAGACCTACCCGCATGATATCCGCAGCTCCGCCATCATCGGCATGTTGGTGGTAATTGACGGTATCGGCCGCAATGATTTTGCTATTCAAATAGTAGCCGTTGGAATAGACCGTTACATCTTGTTGAGGTTTGATTGGCGTTCCTGTCGTGCCTGCAGCGCTGATATCTGCCGGCAGGCCGAGCAAAGAACTTGCCGTTAAGGTAATCGCCATCATGAAGCTTACTGCTTGTTTCATCATGCTTGCTTTTCCTCCGTTTCGTATACCTGCTGTTGTGAACGTTTTCAATATAACAGCCCTTGCCCACCTCCTCTTTGACTTAAGTCCACTTTTGGAAATATACACCAGCACTCACGATCCATTATCGGACACAACCGGCAGGCTTGCCTATGAACAAAAGCTACAATTGCATTGACATTATGAAAAATAACTGGATTCTCACGTCTGTAAAAAGCGTAAACGCATTGATGATTTCGGCAAGAATCGTTATAACCAAAGACTGCCGTTGACGGGGAGATACCTGAAATTATATGGTAGAACACAGATACATCCATGTAAGAGGAGGAAGCACGTTGACTGAGCAACCTATGGAAGCCGCTTCCAATACACAGCGAAATCACCTGCAGGCAGACTGCGAGCGCTGCTTCGGCTTGTGCTGTGTCGCCCTGCCGTTCGCCGCTTCCGTCGATTTCGCCGTCGATAAATCGGCCGGACATCCTTGCCCGAATCTGGAGGCTGACTACCGCTGCGGCGTTCATCGCGAATTAAGAAACATCGGCTACCGGGGTTGTACGGTGTATGATTGCTTCGGCGCTGGACAGCATGTCGCGCAGGTGACTTACGGAGGACGGGATTGGCGGCAAGTCCCGGATTCTGCGAAGGAAATGTTCGACGTATTCCCGGTTATGCGGCAGCTTCACGAGCTGCTGTGGTATTTGACCGAAGCGCTGGAGCTGGAGCTCACCCAGCCGATTCACGAAGCGCTTCGCGCCGTGTTGCGTGAGACCGAGAGCCTCACACTGCTGAAGCCCGAAGCGCTTATCCAGCTCGATATGCCCGCACACCGGGCCAAAGTGAACGAGCTGCTGCTTCAAGCCAGCGAGCTTGTGCGGGCAAGCGCTCCCCGTCCTATGAAGAGCGGGAAAGGCCGGTCTAAGGCTATCGGCAGAGGCGCGGATCTGATCGGGGCCAATCTCAAAGGCGCTGACCTGCGGGGGTCTCTGCTCAGGGGCGCATATCTGATCGCCGCCGATCTCAGCGGAGCCGACCTGCGTGCGGCTGATCTCATTGGCGCTGATCTGCGGGATGCCAACCTGAGCGGAGCTGACTTGACGAGCGCCCTGTTCGTTACGCAGTTCCAGATCAATGCCGCCAAGGGCGATGCGCTGACGAAGCTGCCGCCACGTCTGAGCCGGCCGACGCATTGGCGCGCTTAATAAGGAAAACCACCGCAGAGACGGTGGTTTTCTTGTTTTCATGCAAAAAAAAAAACAGCCCAAAACGATACGTTTTGAACTGTTCGCTATTCATTATTTCCGCTCTATAAGTGCCCAATCCGATTCGGTATAATTGCCCATGTACCAGAAAGAAACGCCTTTAAGACCATAAAATTGAGCAAGCCATATTTTCTTCTCGATGCTGGCTGTATCTTCATAATAAATATCATGACTTCCCCGTTCATCCTGGAAGCCGATCTCCCGGAGGAAATAAGGCACATTCATCCACTGGCTAATTCCCGGTGACGCAAGCCGCTGCTCGACGGATGCAATATCGGGCAGATACGTTTGGGTGACGCCGCCGGCAGTCAGCCACTGGTTCGCTTGCTTGGATATACCGAGCACCAGCTTATCTTTCGGAACGGCGAGCAGCGTTCGCTTCACGGCATCGCCGACAAGCGGCAGCGGCGCAGACGGCAGCTTGCTGTCGTCATGCGTAAAATCATAAGCCATGAGAATGACGGTGTCCGCCAGCGCGCCGATACCCTGCAAATCATAGCCTTTGTAATAATAGTCCGGCGGCACGGCCACGGTTAGTTTAGCAGCTGGGACCGCCTTCTTCAATGCTTGAAGTAAACGGACATAATCCGGAGCGCTGGATGAATCCTTCAACCCTTCCAAGTCCATCGTAACGCCGGTAAAGCCGTACCTGGCATCCTTCATAACCGCTTCCAAAGAACTCAGGAAAGCTTCCTGGGCGGGGGTATCCTTCAAAAACTCTTGCAGATCGGATTTGCCGTAGTAAACCATTAAGTCCTTATCTACGCCCGACGCATTCGCCGTTTGAACGGCTTCCTCCCAACCGGAAGGGAGCTTGTACTCCGTCTCCGTCATACTAAGCTGTGCCTTGCCAGGCGCCGTGTAGGCCAAATTGGACCAGCCGAACGTCACCTTGTCGAGCAGCGGCATCCGGTCAAGAGCCGGGTACGAACGAATCGCATAGAATCCGGTTTTCTCTATTTCACGGTTCGCTGTTTGTTGCTCAATCAACCGGTACACGATGGCCGCCGCTTCCTTGCGCGTTAGCGACTGCTGCGGATGGAATCCCGTCTCGTCGCCTTCCATCACGCCTTGATTGACGGCATAGTAAGCATACCCTCGGAGCGTTTCGGTGAAAGCCGGACCGTCGATAAATTGCCGCTTGCCTTGTTCATCCTGCCATCCTTGCGCCATCCACCGGTCACGAGCTTCTTGAGGCAGCCGGTCCAGCAGCGACTTCCCGACGATTGTGGCAACTTCTTCGCGCGTGATCACCTTCTCCGGATTGAACAAGCCATGCTCATTGACCAGGAAATCGATCCATTTCCGTTCAAATGCAGCGGTAACGAAGGGATACGACCATCTTCCCTTCTCCACATCCGGGATGGGCGCCGTCCCGACGCCCGATGAATCGACGCCGACTTGCTCGGCGGTCACCAACAATTTAATGAACGCCTCACGAGTCAGCTGTCCGTCCGGTTTATACGTTAAATCCGAGTATCCATCGATAATCCCGATCGCCGAGAGAGAATACACCTCATTGCGAAACCAGTCTTGGTCCGTCACATCGGTGAACGGCTTGAGCTGCACATCGTATGCATAAGCGGTGCCTGAGGAAGCCAACACAAGCAGCGCCGCGGTTTGAACTGCCTTTTTAAATACTGACAACTGAAATCTCTCCTCTCTGTCTCATTAATGAGACGCACGGGGAAAGAAATAGTTGCTTCCCTTACGAGATCCAATTGTTCTCATGCAGATGATCGAATATGATTTGAACCACGCGCGAAACACGGTCCCGGTCTTTATACGACAGCCATTCCAGCTCTTCGATCTCCGAAGCCGCATTCGGCTTGCCGTCCAGCTCGGCGGCGTAGCAAGTCATTTTCACGACAATGCCTTCGGCCTTCCCGTCCGCCTGCGCTTCGAAATTGCCGACATGAACGGCTGTCTCCGGTTTCACCCGTACGGCCAGCTCCTCCTCGATTTCTCTGACCAGCGTCTCGACGTCCGTTTCCCCAGGCTCCCGCTTGCCCCCCGGTAAATAATACAGCTCTTTGCCCTTGGAACGCGTTCCGAGGATTTGTCCGTTCTCAATGTAAATCAGTGCGATTTTATCAATGAATGTTGTCATGACGGTTTGTTCTCCTTCTTTTTTCGCAAAGCTTGAAACTCTGCTTACTGACAAACGTAATAAAACAATACCAAACTAAACCCTTATTCACAAATTTGCACAGAAAAGGAGTTGGTATTCATGAGAAAATCGTTATTGTTCGTTGTGCTGCTTTCCTCCGTATTAGTGGGTGGCTGCTCATTCCTGGAAAGTGCCAACAGCACACTGGATTATGTCAATCAAGCTACTTCGCATATAAACAAACTGAGTACTTTCGCAGAACAAGCTCCCCAGATGATCAAGGATGCGGCAGCGAATCCCGAAACCAAAGCCGAGTTAGAGAAACAGTTGCTAGCCTTGAAGGCCGACATCGAACAATTTAATCTACGAAGCGTTCCGGCCATCGCCAAGGATATTCACCAACAACTCGTGGACAAAAACAAAGTGCTGTTGGATGAAATCAACAAAGTGGTAGAGAACGGGCACTTGGCGCTCGATAAGCTGCAAAATTCACAAATCATCACGACGATTAACGATATAACCGGACTGATTAACCGCATCAGCAGCTTAACCGGATAATCGTACCGGAACGACGCAGAGGGTGTCCCTGTAGCCATGGCAATGGCCGGGGGCACCCTCTCTTGGTCTCAGTTACTTGGGATAATACGAGAATCCGGGATATTTGACGACTGGCCATTTTTCTTTGCGCAGCGCCTCAATCAGCTCCGCTCCCACATGCAAATTCCCTTTCAGCAGCTCATGCGGCGTTAGCGCCATCCATTGATTCAAGGAGACGTCCTCGAAGCGGTCGCTTTTGAATATCTCCAGAAACCACAGCGTCTGCGTCCCCGTATTCTGGATGTAATGCCCCGTTGCAAATGGCACGTAGCCGACATCGCCGGCCCTGTAATCGAACGTCCGGGCATTGCCATTGCCGGTAAACACCGTCATCCGTCCCTGGCCGCTGAGATAATACTGCCACTCGTCGTTGTTGGGATGCCAGTGCAGCTCTCTCATGGCGCCAGGCTCAATCTCGACCAGCGCGGCTGCGATCTGCGTAGATATCGGGAAATTCGTGGAATCCACAATGCGCACGCTGCCCCCCGGCGTTTTGATCGGCGTCTGTGCTAACAGCTGATGCTTGAAGCTAAGCGGGATCGTGCCGTACGGAGACGGTACCTTGTCGGTCTCGATCGGACCGGGCACGGTGTCCTGATAAATGTAAACTTGTTGTTTAGGAATTTGGTCAAAGGCGCTCATCGGCACGCCGAAATTGGCGGACAGCACATCTTTGGGCGTATGTGCGAACCAATCCGAGATGGACAGTGTGTTCAAATCCGAGAAATGACCGTCATCGAAAACGAGCAAAAATTCACAATGCTCCAACCCTTGAATCGAATGCGGGAGACCCGGCGGAAAATACCAGAGATCGCCTGGTCCGACATCGGCAATGAAATTGCGGCCGTTCTGGTCGATGGCTGTAATTCGCGCACGGCCTAGCAGCATGTAGGACCATTCCGCCTGCTGATGCCAATGCAGCTCGCGCACCCCGCCGGCTGTCAGACTCATATTGACGCCGGCCATCGTCGTGGCGATCGGCAGCTCCCGAACCGTAATTTCTCTGGACCATCCGCCCTGATTCAACGTCATGGACGTATCTGAGAATGAGAACTTCAAATTCGGCATTAAGCCGTTGTCCGTGATCGGCGGCACCAGCATGTCGGGGTTCTCCATGTCCCTCATGATGTCCCTGGGTCCCGTATCCATTCCCCCTGCGCCGTCATAACGTATGGGCTGAGGCACATTTCGTTTTCCCGTATCCATAAGTTAGGCCCCCCTCCTATCGGGTTGTCAGCGATAAATGATCCTAAATGGTATGATGGATGGGAACCTTTTATGAATAGTCCGGTCTTATCTATTGGGGTGAACTATATTGACCGATGAAATGGATTACTTGAAATATTTGGACCAAGGCTATGACCGGGATCAAATCCTCTGTGAGTTAATGGAAAATTTCGGGGAAGATGTGTGGAATTTCGCGTACTTCCTGACACGCCGGCGAGAGGCGGCTGATGATTTGTCTCAAGAAGTGTTCCTAGCAGCCTATAACGGGATCTACGCCTTCCGCGGCGATTGCTCGGTCAAGAGCTGGCTGCTGACCATTACCAGGAATAAAGCCATGCATGTTCTGCAGAGCGCTTTTATCCGTAAAGTTACGTTGACAGACCGGTTGTTTGCCAGAAACAATGCCCCGCCGGCTGAGCAAGTGATCTTCACGCGGTTGGAAAATCGGCACTTGTGGCATATGGTCCTGCAGCTTCCCAGGAAATATCGGGAAGTCCTCATCCTGGATTACCACTATGGACTGAAGCAGAAAGAAATTGCCAAGCTGCTGCGGGTTTCGGAGGGAACCGTTAAATCTAGATCACACCGTGCCAAGAAGACGTTAAACAAATGGCTGTCGCAGGAATATAAGGAGGCGGATGAACGTGAAAGAAGATAAGCCCTTATGGGCGGAGCAACTGGCCGATTCCCCTTTTACAGGGTCGCATTTTACCCGGACGCTTGCCAATCAAATTCGAAGTCGAACGCGCGAAGTACGCCGTCGGCGGTTCAAGCGAATAGCCCTTGCGTCCCTCATTCCCGCCGTAATGCTCCTCCTATTCGTCGTTATTGAGGTGAGGAAGGATGCGTCCTTTTCTTTCATCGCGCCGCTTATCGGTACATCTAACGTCGCTGTGGATGGCAATCGCGCGTACACCCCAGACGGGCGACTGCTCTTCTCCGTTGCCGCTGAACCCGGCGCGCAGGCAGGTGTGACGAACGGGTATATTTTCCACTTTGAGGCTCCGTTCCAAACGTTCTACGGCAAAACGCTGACAGTCGAAGCCATTCACATGCGAACGGGCATCAGAGAAACGGTCTCCTCCGAAAACATTCAACAGCCGAGCAGCGGATACCCTGGACTTGAACGCTATGCAATCCGATTCGCCTTGCCCCTCGAGGGGCAGTGGGAGCTGCAGGTGAAACTGGATGACACCCTATACGGTAGTGTGAAGTTGGCGCTGCATCGTTCGGCATGGGACGTCGCCCCCTTATTCCAAGCCAACCAATATTGGCTGCGCGGCGTAGAGAACCGAATCGGATTTATTGATGCAGGATTCGAAGCCGGGAAAGTGCAGAAGTATATGTGGCATTTCTGGGGAACCGACGAACAGTTAAACGGGCCTTTTGAAGTGAAAGCGGTCAAGGAAGGCTCCGACACATTGATCACCGTATTCGCATCGGACCCGCTTAGCTCAGCCAATGCTCTGGGCGGCGAATTGAATGGCGCCGACCGCCATCTGCCGACGTCCATGATGCTGCCGGAGGCCGGGCGCTGGCGATTGCTTCCTTATGTGCGAGGCATGTTGTTGGATCCGATCGTCGTACAGGTCAATTAAAAAAAACGGTGCCTGGACGGAATCATTCCTTCCAAGCGCCGTTCTTTCAACTTATTTCACACCCATACGCATCCGGTAGCCAAACAATACGTCCCGCTCTTCGCCGCCGAACGCTTCCGCGACCGCTTCACGGAACGCCGTTATTTCGGCTTGCAGGTCGTCCGCTCCCCGCTTCAAGGCGGTTTGCAGACCTCCTTGGCTAAGCGCGATATTCGCGTAGCGCTCTGCGGTGCAAACTTCCCAGTTATGGAAAACAATTTCACGGCTGTAACGGAATAAGCCGGAGCCGCTAATTTGCTGCAGATGCTCTTCCTTGCTCCATTTGCGGGCTTGCTCTTCTTGCGGAGACAGCTCGGCCGCCCGAGCGTCGCTTAAAGCGTTCAGCTTGCGGAACGCTTCTTCGACTTGCCAATTGAGCGCCGGCGGCCAATCGCAATCATAGGCGGCGAATACGCCGCCGGGACGAAGGACGCGCGCGAATTCCCGAAGCGTGCTCTGAGGTTCCATCCAATGGAACGATTGAGAGCACGTGATGATGTCGGCGGATGCATCCGGCAGCTCGAGCTCATGCGAAAGTCCCTTCACAAAACGCAGCTGTTCCGGTTTATGAACCGCTTCCCATTTGCTTATGGCTACAGTGCGCATATCGTCGCTTGGCTCTACGCCGATAATACGCTGTGCCGCGTTCAACCAAATAAACGAGGACAGTCCTGTGCCGCAGCCCACATCGACGACGGTATGCGGCTGGCTGGATAGATAGGCAGTCAAGAGCTTAACCACCTCAGCGGGAGCTGTAGGCCGGTTCTGATCGTACAAAGCGCCGAACCCGGCAAACCGCTGAACATTATTCGTGCGAACATTCTCTAGCATGGCTTCTAATTCTCCTTACTGCGATTGTTTTCCTCATTATACAACATTCTACCTAGCCGGAGGCAGGAATATGGGCACGGAGCGAACTCGCTTACAGCGGAAAAAGAGCTGCATGGGCAGCCCTCTATCTGTGTTTTTAGCTCCTAAGTGCTCCTAAGCAATTCGTCTACTTTGATCTGCATGCTGCGCACCGTCGTCTTCTTATATTGCATGCCGAGTCTCAACACCTTGAGCTGCTCTCTGCGGGACAGCTTGCGGAATCGCGGCTCCCGCTTCAGAAAGGCGCGAATGATCGACCAGCTGCTAACCGTTACCCGGTCCGACTTGATCGGCGGAATTTCATAAGGCAGCGTCCGTCTGCGGAAACGGTTCACGAAGTTACCGACCTTTTCACTAAGCTTGCTTTCATCCACCAGACAAACGGCGGATTGTTTTTTGGTATGCTTTTTGAGGAAATTGAAATGCTGCTGTCCGTCCAAAATGACGTAGCCCTTCGCTTTTTTGCTTTTCTGCACGACCAATAAATGCATGAGATCCTGCGCTACTTTTTTCAATTCCTTTTTTCGACCAGAGGCTTTGGATATGGTACTTTCCGGCTTAATTTTACTCAGAGGTATATATTGCACCGTGTATCTCACCTGTACCCCTCCTCATCGCACAGCTGCTTAATGTAATCTATTCCATGATGTAACAGTGTATGTGCAATCGTGCCACGAAGCAGCTTGTTTAAGGCGAATTTCGTCGGCAAAGCTTATTTTTCAACCCATTCCACCCACGGCCGGGCGAGTCGCCTCCAGTTCTCCGGCAGCGTATCCGAATGATTAACATATAAGGCCTTCAGAAAGGAGGAAATGCCGGTTACCTTGTTCTCCATCAACACTTCTTTGATCTCGGAAGGCTTGGCGGGTACCAACGGGTTCGTCACGGTACCGAATTGTTGGAACGGCAGGAACATCGCCAAGCTTTTACGGTAACTGCACCGATGCGGAAAGCGCGGCGAGCTGCCCGAATCGTATTTGGAGAGCTTTACGGAGGAATGATTCGCTATGAACATGGACCTGGCGTCCAATTCCAGCACGGCGAAAGCTTCTTCCGGCTCCCTCCTGCTATATGTGTCTATCATCATCTGGCAATCCTTACGCGTCGGCCAGAAAAACACATGCCGGTCCAGATGCGCCCGGAACTGCTCCAGCGTCGTCCCTGCCTCCATCATGCTCTCGGCGATCCGCAAGTGCGCGTTAATCGTAATCCGATACCCCTGATGTCGAATACTCTCCGGCTGAACCCGACGTTCTCCCGCCTGTCCGGGATCCAGCCAATGACTGGAACCGAGCGTATTCTCCGCCGCAATGGCAAGTAAATTGGAGGCTCTCGTAAAATGAAATAAGCTTTTCCGGCTCCCCGCACGGGTTATCATATCGGCAATGGCTAGAACCGCTTCATTGTCCATCCTTCATTCCCCTTATCCTTCCAAGCTTAGAATAGGTTCCCACCGGCCGGGGAGTTCCATACGGACAAAGCAAAAGGCCATCCCAGAGGCCAATGCAGACCTCGGGACAGCCCTTCTATCGTATTATGCGTGGAATTCTTGACCGGATCGAACTTCATTCACATAGCCGGCGCGGATGACGAAATCGCCGAAATGTTCGCCTTCCCAACGCTCTTTGGCATATTGGGTGATAATCGGTTGAAGCGACTGCAGAATCTCCGCTTCGCCGATATTTTCTTTGTACAGCTTGTTCAGACGGTTACCGGCATGGCCGCCGCCCAAGTACATGTTGTACTTGCCAGGCGCCTTACCGATGAACGCCAGCTCCGCCAGCATCGGACGTGCACAGCCGTTCGGGCAGCCTGTCATCCGGATGGTAATTTCTTTCTCGCTAATCCCGGCTTCCGCCAGCATCGGCTCGATTTTGTCCATCAGCTCAGGCAGATAACGCTCGGCTTCCGCCATCGCCATTCCGCACGTCGGCAGCGCAACGCAAGCCATGGAGCTTCTGCGCAGAGCCGTGTAGTGCATACCGTCCGTCAGACCGTATTCCTTGATCATTTCTTCGATCTTTTTCTTCTTCTGAGCGCTGATGTTCCCGATCACCAAGTTCTGATTCGCCGTCAGACGGAAGTCGCCGCCGTGAATTTTGGCGATTTCGCGAAGACCCGTCAGCAGTTGATTGTTTTCTTCGTCTTTGATACGGCCGTTTTGGATGAACAGGGTGAAGTGCCATTTGCCGTTGCTGCCCTTAACCCAACCATAGCGGTCGCCGTTATCGTCAAACTGGTACGGACGCGCTGCCTGCAGCTTCCAGCCGAGGCGGCTGGTCAGCTCGTCAACGAACCACTCGATACCGCGGTCGTCGATCGTATATTTGAAGCGCGCATGCTTCCGTACGGAACGGTCGCCATAGTCACGCTGAATCGTCACGGTTTTCTCAGCCAAATCAACGACTTGATCCGGCGTGACGAAGCCGATGACTTGCGCAACCTGCGGATATGTTAACGGATCGCCATGCGTCATCCCCATACCGCCGCCTACCGTTACGTTAAAGCCCTGCAGCTTGCCGTTCTCCACAATGGCGATGAAGCCCAAATCTTGCGAGAAAACGTCGATATCGTTGGATGGCGGAACGGCAATCCCGATTTTGAACTTACGCGGCAAATACACTTTGCCGTAAATCGGCTCTTGCTCTTCGTCCTCACTGTGGACGATTTTCTCGCCGTCGAGCCAAATTTCGTGGTATGCGCGCGTCTGCGGATCCAAATGATTGCTGATGCGGCAAGCCCATTCGTACACTTCGCCGTGCACGTCCGACAAATGCGGATTCGGATTGCACATCACGTTACGGTTCACGTCACCGCAAGCTGCGAGCGTGCTGAGCATCGCGGCGTTGACTTCTTGAATCGTTTTTTTCATGTTCCATTTGAGCACACCGTGAAGCTGGAACGATTGGCGCGTTGTCAAACGGATGGTTCCGTTGGCGTATTTCTGTGCGATGCGGTCCATCATGAGCCATTGGTCCGGCGTCACGACACCGCCGGCAGCACGTACGCGCAGCATGAATTGATAGGCCGGCTCCAGCTTTTGCTTCTGGCGCTCGGTACGCAAGTCTCTGTCATCCTGCATATAGCTGCCGTGAAACTTCATCAGGCGGTTATCGTCTTCCGGAATCGATCCGGTGATCGTATCCAGCAGCGTCTCTTCGAGGCTCCCGCGCAAGTAATTGGTTCTCTGCTTGATATGTTCAACTTCGCTATGCGGTGCGCTATTCTTCGACAATAAATTGTTTTCTGACATCTTGGCCTCTCTCCTCTGGCAATCTACGGGCTAAATCTTAATAGACATCCCGTTGATAGCGTTTCTGCTGTTGCATACGGGACAAGTATTCAGCCGCTTCTTCGGAGCTGAAACCGCCCTCTTGTTCAATAATCGTTGCTAACGTTTGGTGAACGTCATGAGCCATGCGCTTCTCGTCCCCGCAGACGTACACGCTGGCGCCTTCTTGCAGCCATTGGTAAAGATCTTTGCTTTTCTCGAGCATCCGGTGCTGGACATAGACTTTCTGGTCGGTATCCCGGGAGAATGCAACATCCATGCGTGTCAACACGCCGTCTTTCAACCAACGCTGCCATTCGATTTGATACAGGAAGTCAGTTGAGAAATGCTGATCGCCGTAGAACAGCCATGTTTTGCCTTCGGCACCTGTCTCTTCGCGCTCTCCGAGGAATGCACGGAATGGAGCGACGCCTGTACCCGGTCCGATCATAATGATAGGCGTATCCGGATTTTCCGGCATTTTGAAATTCGGATTGTTCTGAATGTATACCGGCAGCTTGTCGCCTGCGGCCACTCTTTCCGCCAATTGAACGGAGCATACGCCGTAACGTTCACGTCCGCGCGCTTCGTAACGAACCGTACGAACCGTCACGTGCACTTCTTCCGGGTACGCCTTCGAGCTGCTGGCAATGGAGTACAACCGAGCAGGCATTTTGCGCAGCACGGCGGTCAAGTCCGATGCGGCAATCCCTTTCAGCGAGAAATCCTCGACCAGATCCAGCAGATCTCTGCCACCGATATAGGCCTTGAGCTCTTGCTCGCTGCCTGGTGCAACAAGCGCCTGCAATTCGGCGTTTGATGTCAATTTCGCCACTTGTTCAAGGAGCGGCTTAGTCAATACCGTAATTTCATAATTGTTTATAAGTGCATCACGTACGGAACGTTTGTCACCGTTCTTGTTAATCGTCACTTGCTCGTCGGCATTCCAGCCCAACGCTTCGATCAGTTCGTCAACGAGACGGGGATGATTTTCCGGATAAATCCCGAGGCAATCGCCCGGCTCATATTGCAGGTTGGAACCTTCCAAGGAAATTTCCACGTGCCGTGTTTCGCGGTCGGAACCGCGTCCGTTCAAATTCAAGTTCTCCAGCACTTCCGCTTGGAACGGATTCGTTCTCGAGAATTCCGAATCGCCGCCGCTTACAGCGCTAACTGCAGCACCGCTTACAGCCGCTGCCGGCGAAGCGGCGTTCAGTGCGTTAAGCACACTGCTCATCCATTCTGCGGCAGGCTCGTCGAAGTCGACATCGCAATCGACGCGCGGTGCGATTTGCGCTGCGCCCAGCTCACCCAAGCGTTTGTCGAAATCTTTGCCGGTTTGGCAGAAAAACTCATAAGAGGTGTCGCCCAGCGCAAGAACGGAGTAACGCATGCCGTCCAACTGAGGCGCTCTTTTGCTATGAAGGAATTCATGGAACGAAATCGCATTATCCGGCGGAACGCCTTCCCCGTGGGTACTGACAATGACGAGCAGGTTCTGTACCTTCTTCAGCCCATTCGGCTTGAAATCTGACATGGAGGACAGCGTAATCTGGAAGCCTTGCTCTTCGAGCTTCTTGGCAAACTTCTTCGCTACTCCTTGCGCTTTACCGGATTGCGATCCGAAGAGAACGGTAATCTCTTTGGATCCGGCAGGCGCTGCAGGCGCCGCACTTAATGCAGGCACTGCACCGGCAACTGCGGCACCGGCCGCTCCGGCGTTCAACGCTGTAAAATAACCGCTTAACCAGATTCGTTGACCATCGTTAAGCGTAGGCAGTAGACGATTCAGCAATTCTACTTGCTCCTGATTAAAAGGACTGTTCGTTACTTGGAGTTCCAACAAAATCCACCTCTCGTATGCTGCAGTAATAAGAATTCCCCAATTATTTTGTCGCATAATTTTTCACTCTCTTGAAGCTAACACAGCTTAGAGTACAGGTCAATTATAATGAATTTATAAGTTCTATCAGATTAACTGATATGGCGAGGAAATGATTCGATAAAACCCGACATAAACCCAATTTATACAACTGGTTTTATCGGTTTTGAAGGTGCGGCAAGGCCTCATCTTCGCGGTCCCGCACATAGCTGACGGATACCGCTGCTCTTACCACATGAAAAACGGCCAATTTAACAAGCTAACGGACACCCGTGCCGTTAATTGCCAGTGCCGCCTGATTTCCCCTTCGAAATCGGCAAAAAATAAGCGCTCTGATGTCCGTAAGATCGGACTCAGGGCTATTTTCGCGGCAACAAACGGTTGTGGTGTCCTTTTGATCCTCGATTGGCGTGAAGCCACCCTCGCTTTCTCAAAGGCGCATCAGAGCCCGCCGCTCCGCCTGCGGCCTGCATTCCTGGCACACGCCGACAACGGTGCCCTTCTCATCCGCATAGAAGGCCAGCTTCTTCTCCTTCTTCCGGCAGAACGAACATGCTTGCTTGCCCGGCGCAGCCTTCTTTTTCTCCTGGTACAACGACAGTTGAATGACTTTGGAAGTTTCCGTCTTATCTCTCACCTTCTGATACACTTTGTACAGGCCATAACCGCATACGATCAGAACGGGGATAAGAACGAGGAAATAGATCATGGCTCATCCTCCCTACATGGTTGCTGCAAGCTTCCCCCGGCCATCCATCATCCCGCCTGATCCTCGACGTGTGATACGCACCTATCCAGCGGAAGACGAAGCGTCATTCGGGTTCCATGGCCTGCGCGGCTTTCGAAACGAAACTGTGATTGCTCGCCATAGTACATTTTCATCCGGGACACCACGTTGCGCAGACCGAACAAATCCTTCTCCTTCTTGCGGTCCGACAAAATCCCGTCAGCTGCCTGACCCGCCGCTTCATCCAGCTTCGCACAAATATATTGCAGCCTAGCGCTGTCCACGCCTACGCCGTTATCGCTCACTTCAAGCACGAGCAGATGCCCTTGCAAATACGAGGAAATGACCAGCTCGCCGCCTGTACTCATCTTCTCCAAACCGTGAAGAACGGCATTCTCGACAAGCGGCTGCAGGAGAAGCTTCAGCACATGATAAGGCTTGCTTTCCTCGGCGATCTCATACCGTACGCTGAAATGATCCAGAAACCGGAGCTGCTGCACTTTAATATAATATGTCAAATGCATGATTGTCTCTGCAACTGAAAATGTTTCATTGCCTTTATTCAGACTCAGCCGGAAAAACTTGGACAAGTTCAGCACCATCTCGCTGATTTCGTCAGCTTCGTAGTTCTTGGCCGTCCAATAAATGGAGTCCAATGTATTATACAGGAAATGCGGATTAATTTGGGACTGCAGAAATTTCAATTCCATCTTGGATAGCAGCAGCTGCTTCTCATAATGGTCCCGGATGAGCAGTTTCTGGTTTTCCGCCATCCTATTGAAGGACTCGATGACATACCCCAGCTCATCCACCCGCTGATCCTCCAATTGGATCGTGAAGTTGCCGGTGCGCAGCTGCTTCATCCCATACGCGAGCTTGCGCAGCGGCGACGAAATGCCGCGATAGACGATCCACGAGATGACAATCGCGAGGACGAGACTGACGACCACTATACCGTATGTGAAAATTTTCAGCGAGTCCGTATGGCTGCGAATTTCCCAGAGCGGCTGCTCCATCATCAGCGACCATCCGGATAGCTTCGATTGCACGGATATATTGACCATTTCCGTCCCGGTCTGCGGCGATTTGCGGATCGATCTCGCTTCTTCCTTCTTGTCCCAAACCTGCGCGCCGAGCCCCGCTCCCGTACCGGTAATGAGCTGGCCGCTGCTGCCGAACAAATAGATGTTGGCATTCTTGGAAGGCAAGAGCGGCTTCGCCTGCTCAATCAACGTGCTCTTCTTGATCGATAGTACGAGCAAATTCGGATTGATCAGCGTCCGGTTGTACGGATCCATCGTCCGGATCAGATGCACGCTATCCGCATCAAAATACGATTCCCCCTCCTGCGGCGTATAGAAGTAAGTCCCCCCGCCCGCTTCCATCAGCCGGATATACCAATCCTGCTTCTCTGCGCCCTCCGGCAGCTTCCGGCCGCCGAGCTTCGTAGAGATGACGGTCCGCGATGGCATATGAATAATCGTGATTTGATCCACCATCAAGTTGACGGTCGTCATGCTCGTCAGTTGATCCATCACCTGTGCAAGCTGCACGAACGACTGCTTCCCCGGCTCTTGGCCGACGGACTGCAAGGTCGCATTCATGTTCATATCGAACGCAATCAGAGAGGAGAGCTGCTCGATATTTTGCAGCGTTAGATCGATATAATCCGCCATCGTATGCAAGGCCCCTTGCGTTCGCTCCCCCGTCTGCACTTCCAGGATCGTCTGCGACTTGGCGATAGCGAACAGACTGAAGCCGGAGATGGGCAGCAGGATCAGCAGAAAATACCATGTCAGCCTGACCTGGATGAATCCGGTCAACAGCTTGCGCAATTTAGGCAGTACGTCTTTCCCCATACGGCGGTCCCTCCATTCGGTCCGGTTCATGGCTTCGCCTGCTTGGCGGTTTCCCGCCACCATTCATTCACTTCACCGGTAATCTCGTCGCCGCCGGCATCCTTCCACTTCTTCACAAAGGCATCGAATTCCGTGATCGGACTCATGCCCGCAATAATTCGGGTAAAGGTCTCTTCCTGCAGCTTGGACAGCTTGACCTGGTGCTTGCCCATAGCGGGCGTCGGAGGTCCGTTGAAACGGTTCTGCATGAGATTGCCGTCTATGCGCTGCAAATTGTCATACAACCGGTACTGCTGGCCCAGACCATCCAGCCGGTCCCGGGTCATCTCCGGATCCACCGTGTCGGCGAGAGCGCCATAAATGCCGCGATACCCGTGCTTGATATGTTCATCAAATGAGATGGACAGCTTGCCGTTCACGCGCTTCCACACCTCATTCTCGAAGCCGAGCTTCAAACTCATCTGGCCGGGCCCTGCGATAAAATCAAGAAATCGGACAACCGCTGCCGCATTGGCGCTTTTGAGAGGCACAACATTATAGGAGCGAACCGTGGACGTGCTGTACACCCCATGATGGCCGCCCGGCCCTACAGGGAAATCCAGAGGGATCCATTCGGCGTTCGCATCCTGCTTGCGGTTCGCTGCAATATGCGTACGGGTATCGGACCATGCGGCCGAATACAAGCCGACTCGGCCGGAAGCGATTTTATCGCCGAGCACGTCGATTTTGTTCAGCGGAAATTCCGGATCCAGCACATCCTGCTCATAGAGGGAGTTCAAATAGCGGAGAGCCTCTTTCATTTCCGGCATAATGCCCGCATATACAAGCTTACCGTCCCGCTCGTACCAGGCATTCATCTGTACCCCGAATGCGCCGAGGAATGGCGAGGTTCTGCCGAGCCGCTCCAGAATCGAGAGCCCGTACGTATCCTTCTTCCCGTTCCCGTCAGGGTCCTGTTCGGCGAATGCCTTCATCACGGCCGTATATTCCTCAATCGTACGCGGCGGCTTCAATCCCAGCTTATCCAGCCAATCCTTGCGCGCGTACATGATTTCAGTCCCTTTCACCTCGCTCAGGCTCGGAATGGCATAGATGTTCCCGTCCACCGTTACGTTATCCCAAGCCGCCTGGGGGATTTTGGCCTTCAAGTTTGCCCCGTACTTCTCGATATAGCCGTTCAAAGGCGTCAGCGCTTTCTGATTGACGAAATTGATGAACCAGGACGGAGAGCTCGTATTGAGCAGATCCGGCGGATCCCCCGAAGTCATGATGACGTTCAGCTTCTCGTCGTAGCCGTTTAAGGGCGGCAGGGTCACATTCACTTGAACGCCGGTATTTTGCTCGATATAGGCCAAATAAGGGTTGTGTCCGGCATCCATGCCTTCCGGAAAGCTCATGCCCAAGCTGTTCGCCACAATGCGAATGAGCGGCGGCGACGCTTGGTTGCCCTTGTTGTCCCCTGCCTGTGTGCCGCAGCTTGTGGCTGTGAAGACTACGGCAATGGACAGCACAGCAAGACGTTTCGCACCTTTCATGGTCCCACCCCTTCCGGCTAGCGTTCCGCGAGGATGCGCTGCATGACCGGCGTCAGCCCGTCGGCCATTCGGGCAAAGCCCAGATCCGTCGGATGGGATCCGTCCACCGTGCAGTCCTGCGCATCTTCGCCTAGGAGGGCGGAGCCGTCGCAGAAATCTATATAGGCGTCTCCATTCTCGCGGCGCTGTTCCACCGTCTGCATCGATACGCGTCTGCGGTCAGCCCGGTCCTGCCGCATGGCCGCTTCGAAACGTTCTCTTGCATGGGTAATCCGCGAAATAACCAGAATCGGCGTCACGGGATGCTTCGCCCGGTAAATGTCAATGAAGGCGGGCAGCGTCTGCTGCAGCAGCTCCGTCGAAACGCAATTCGCTTCATAGTCCAAGATGAGGCATGCCGGTTCGTGCAGCTCCGCGATAATATGAGCGAGCTCAGGCTCGCCTTTGCCATTGCCGGAAAAGCCCAAATTCAGAAATTCGAGGTTGAAGCGCCGCGATAAAATATTCGTGTACGCCATGCCCGGACGGGAAGCGCACGCTCCCTGCGTAATGGAGGTGCCGTATATAATCACTTTGCGCTCAGACTCGTAAGGGGGAGGCTCCGCGATTCCGGCACCGGGCATTAGGCCGATCCAGACCTCTTCCACTGCTTGATATAATGGAAAATTGAGCGTAATGCTCCGGTTCTCCCGGGCTAAATCATCGAACAGGACACTTTCGTATTCGGACTGCCGGTGATCGTATCGGGTCGTGCCATAAAAAACTTGCTCACCGGGTCCGCCGATATAGCAGTCAAATCCGCATTGTCCGGTTGCCGCCATATGGTACATATCCGCTGCGCCTCTCAGCTTGACGCGAAGAGACAGCGCAGGGGAATCGGTAACAAACCGGATTTGCCCGCCGGACGTGCAGTCGGCCAGCTGATCGACCGCGGCCGGCAGCGGCCAAGCCGGTTGTGCCGGAAGCCGGCGGTAGCGTCCTTCCGCTTGCAGCCAGCCGAAGCCCGCAACTTGAAACGGCTGCTCAAGCGGCGAGTGCCATTGCAATGCGCGAGTCCCTGAAGTTATGTGCATATTCGCATCCAATTGTGCGGCGTTAACGCCTTTCGCTATATCCATCGGAACATCCCCTTCCTTCATTGGCTTTATAGCCAGCTCTTTATTACAAATTTTCGGCACATGCCCGCCAATCCCTTTTTTGACCTTCATCAATGGTTATTAAAGTACCAAAAGAAGTCATCGTCCTCTGCTGTGACTCCCGGCCTGCTGTAATACAATGGGAATAACCTGTGAGATCAGGTTACAAAAGGAGGAGAACTTCGTTGGCAGACATGAGCATCAAACCATACACCGCCGATATCGTCATTCTCGGCGGTGGTACGGGCGGCTGCGCCGCCGCTTTGGCCGCAGCCAAGTCGGGCAAGACGGTGATCATGACCGAGGAAACCGATTGGATCGGGGGCCAGCTGACAAGCCAAGCCGTTCCGCCGGACGAACACCGCTGGATCGAGCAATTCGGCTGTACGCGAACGTACAGGCAGTTCCGGGACGGCGTGCGCAACTATTACCGCCGCCACTTCCCGCTCACCGAGGAAGCGCGCTCCCGCCTCCACCTCAATCCCGGGAACGGCGGCGTATCGCGGCTGTGCCACGAACCTCGCGCTGCGCTCGCGGTGCTGCAGGAAATGCTCGCCCCTTATATTCACAGCGGAAGATTGCGAATTCTGTACCGCTACCGGGTAAAGGCTGCCAGCGTGGACGGTGACGATGTGCGCTCCGTCACGGTGAAGCATACGCAGACCGGAGAGGAGCTGCTGCTGACAGCCGCTTACTTCCTGGACGCGACGGAGTGCGGAGATGTCCTGCCGCTTGCCGGAGCAGAGTATGTAACCGGCGCGGAATCGTTCAGCCAAACCGGGGAACCCCATGCGGTGAAGGGCGAAGCTCTGCCGCAGGACATGCAGGGACTGACCTACTGCTTCGCCATGGATTATATCGAAGGCGAAGATCATACGATCGAGCGGCCGGAGCGCTACGATTTCTGGCGCGCTTACCAAGCCGATTTCTGGCCGGACCGGCTGCTGAGCTGGACGGGGGTGCGCCCGCATACGCTGGAGCCCGTCCAATACGAGCTCTTCGAGGGTACGGAGCACTATTCCCTCTTCTATTACCGGCGCATCATCGATGCCGGCAATTTCGAGCAAGGCTTCTATCCGAGCAGCATTACGCTCGTCAACTGGCCGCAGAACGATTACTGGCTCGGTTCCGTCATTGACGTGCCGGAGAGCGTGCGCGAACGTCACCTGTGGGACGCCAAACAGCTCAGCCTTTCGCTGCTCTATTGGCTGCAAACCGAGGCGCCGCGCCCCGACGGCGGCCGCGGCTACCCGGGCCTCCGATTGCGCAAAGATATCGTCGGCACGGACGATGGCCTCGCGATGTATCCGTACATCCGCGAATCGCGCCGGATTAAAGCCGAGTTCACAGTGCTCGAGCAGCATGTGGGGGCAGCCTGCCGTGAAGACGGCAAGGCGGAGCATTTCTATGATTCCGTGGGAATCGGCTGCTATCGCATCGACCTGCATCCGAGCACAGGGAACCGCCACTACATCGATATCTCCTCCCTGCCGTTCCAGATTCCGCTAGGCAGCCTGATTCCCGTGCGAATGAACAATTTATTGCCCGCCTGCAAAAATCTTGGAGTCACCCACATCACGAACGGCTGCTACCGGCTTCATCCGGTCGAGTGGAATATCGGCGAAGCTGCCGGATTCTTGGCCAGCCGCTGTATCGACCGCCAGCTGAAACCGCGGGACATCCGCAACCGGCAAGCGGAGCTGCAGGACTTCCAGCGCATGTTAACCAGCTTCGGAATCGAATTGGAATGGCCGGCCATTCATGCCGTGTAAGCCGCAATAACCGTCCAATCAAATCAAAGATGAGGTGCTTAACCGATGAGCAAAGTAAAAGTAGCTGTAATTGGAGCCGGATCGATTTCCGAAATGCATTTGAGATCGTATCAAAACAATCCGGACGTTGAATTGGTTGCCATCTGCGATCTCAACGAAGAACGCGCCCGGACCAAAGCCGAGAAATACGGCATTAGCCGCGTTTTCACCGACTACCGCGAGCTGCTTCAAGATGCCGGCATCGATGCCGTGAGCATCTGCACATGGAACAACTCCCATGCCCCGATCTCCATTGCCGCGCTGGAGGCCGGCAAAAACGTGCTGACGGAGAAACCGCTGTGCAAAACGGTCGAGGAAGCGCTTGAAGTTGAGAAAGCCGTTCAACGGTCCGGCAAAACGCTGCAGGTCGGCTTCGTCCGCCGCTATGCGTCTAACACGGGCATTGTGAAGTCGTTCCTGGATAACGGCGAGCTTGGCGACATTTATTATGCCAAAGCTTCCTGCATCCGCCGATTGGGCAATCCGGGCGGCTGGTTCGCCGATGTGGAACGGTCCGGCGGCGGACCGCTGATCGATGTCGGCGTGCACGTCATCGACCTGTGCTGGTACTTGATGGGCCGGCCGAAAGTCAAATCGGTCTCCGGCAATACGTACAAGCGGCTGGGCAACCGGGCGAACGTGAAAAACCTCGCATTCTACAAGGCGGCCGACTACGATGCGACACATAACACCGTCGAGGATATGGCGAATGCTTTGATCCGCTTCAAGAACGGCGCTTCCATTCTTGTCGATGTCAGCTTCACGCTGCACGCCAAGGAGGACGAGCTCACGGTCAAAGTGTACGGCGACAAAGGCGGCGCCGAGCTCGAGCCTCAGCTGGCCATCGTCACGGAGAAGTATGACACGATTATGAACCTGACTCCGCAGATCAATAACTTGTCCTTCGACTTCGTAGCCGGTTTCCAGCAGGAGATCAATTACTTCGTGGAAGTGTGTCAAGGCAAGAAAGAGACCCTCTCTCCCGTTCAAGACGGCGTGGAGATGATGAAAATTTTGTGCGGCATTTATGAATCCAGCCTGTTAGGCAAAGAAATTCACTTCTAAGACCTTCCTCCGGAAGCCGACATACGGAAAAGCCTGCAATTCTCTAGTTATTTCGTAAAGGGAAGGATTGTGAAGCCGTTGAAGAAGTCGAAATGGTTATTGTTCTCCTTATTGCTGTCGATGGTCGTTTCCATGTGGCCGATGGCGGCCTCCGCTGCGGAGACCGGGACAGGAACAGGGGCTGGAGCCGCAGGAGCGGCGGCCAGCCCTTCCGCCGCTGCGGATTACATTGAAGTCGAAGCCGCACCGGCCGATATTACGATCGATATCGAAGGTCCGCGCAAGCAAATCAATTACGTTGATAAAAATGTAAGCGGAATTACCGATTATATCGCGCTGTTCACGCCGGAGTATGCAACGCAGATGACCGTCGGCACGACCTCAGTCGCCGTCGTTGTCGATGCGGCAAGCCAGGTCACCCGGGTCGTCAATCCGTCCGTGAACGGCGGGGTGCCGGTCTGGACCGGCCCAACCGATTTGGTTATCCCCCAAGGCGGTTACATTCTCGTAGCCAATGACGACAGCTGGGCCAACAAAACGTATAAACAGTATTTGGCCAAAAATTTCAAAGTCGGGGATAAAATCAAGCTGCGCAAAAACGGCGATGTCATTCCGGTAACCGCCCTGATGACGGGACAAGGTCTGAAGGTTCAGCTGAAGCTGAACAATGACGATTGGTTCACGGTAACGCAGCCGACCGCTGCAATCTCAGGCAAGCTGGACAATGTGGAGCAAGGCGTCTCCTACGCCGTCAAGATCAATGAGACGAATGTTGCGCTGCAGGCAGGCCATACGTTCCAGATCACCATGGCGCTTGCGGAAGGCGTCAATTATTTCGATGTCGTCGCACTCAAGAACGGCGTAGAGAATGACCGCAAATCGCTGATCGTTTTCTACAAGAAGCAGACCGGCGCTCCGAAAGAAGTCGTGCTTTGGGTAGACCAAGGTACGAACATTTTCAAACTCCAGACACCGGAGAACATTCACGACATGCTGTTGAAAGCCAAGGATGCCGGCGTCACGGCGGTCGCGCTGGATGTGAAAGGCGTGGAAGGGTTCGCTAACTACAAGAAGAACGATCTGACCGGACGCCCGCACATCTCGCTTATGACGGCTCCGACCCGGGCGGGCGCGAATCCTAACCTGGACATGCTGGAAGAATTCATTAAATACGGTCATCAGCTGGGGATCAAAATTCATGCGGCATTCAACGTATTTGCAGAGGGCTCTCCCGCCCACAATGAATACGGTCTGCTGAACCAGCATCTCGATTGGGAGGAACGCGTCTTCCGTCCGGAAGACGGCGGCCAAATTCTTCGCCTGCGCGAGAGCAACTATTTCAAATCGGGCAAATCGCTCGTCGCTTTCGTGAACCCGGCGAATGACGATGTGCGCGCCTTCGAACTCCTGAATCTGGAAGAAGTTATCAAAAACTATGATGTGGACGGCATCGTGCTCGACCGGACCCGCTACGATAACGAAACGGCCGACTTCTCTGCACAGACGAGAACCAAGTTCGAAGCCTTCCTTGCCGCAAGGGGCAAGCAGTTGAACAATTGGCCGGCGGACGTATTCTCATATGTGAACAATGGCAGAGTCAACGGTCCGCTGATCAACGATTGGTGGGAATTCCGTTCCTTAACGATCAAGACGTTCACGGACGATGTACGCGCCCTTACGGACCGCTACACCGCTCTGAAAGGCAAGAAGATTCAATCTTCCGCTTATGTCGGCTCGTGGTTTGAATCGTATTATTTGAACGGCGTTCATTGGGGCAGCCCGAATTTCAAATATGATAAGCGGCTCCAGTTCCCTGAAGACAGTTTGTACACGGACTCTTATTCCAACACAGCCTATGTGAATAACATCGATTTCTTAATGATTGGTACTTATCAGACGACGCAGAAAGAAATCGAGCATCATATTACGTTAGGCAACATCATCACGAACGGCGAAGTGCCGATGTACGCCAGTATCGCGCTGGCGAACATTCAAGACCCGCCGCTTCAGCGGTCCGTCTTCCAGGCCGGCTTGTCGCAGTCGAATGGCCTCATGCTCTTCGATTATTCGCAAGTCAACTGGCCGGTCGTGAAAGCTTCGCTCCAGAACGTGGAGTATGTGAAGGATTACCAAGTCGGCTCAAGCGTTCCGGGCAACAGCGAATCATTCATCGAAGGCGATATGTACAATGTCAGCCGCAACGAGAACAATCTCAATGTGTACACCTCCTCATTCGGTCAGACGACAGCTACGACCACCTTCGGTGTAGAAGCCATTGTGGAAAGCAATGGAAAAGTCAGTAAAGTCGTCAACCAGCAGCAAGCATTGACTTGGAATTGGACGAATATGTCGCCCAATAATAGCGTCATACCGCAGGGAGGCTTCGTGATCTCCGCGCTGGACGCATCCGGCGTCAGAACGAGACGCCAGCTTGTCGCTCGCACCTATAAGGCAGGCGACGAGGTGAGAGCCGCCGTATTACGCGGGCATTTGGCTTACGAAGGCGCCTCTACCCCTCTGGCGAACATCGAGATCAAAGGCAGCGTTGAGGTACTGGGCCCCGGCACGGCTGAAGTACGCGTAGGCGGCGTTCCGGCCGCACTGCTACCGAACGGCGATTTCAGCGGTACGGCCGCTTTAAACGTAGGCGCCAACGACGTAAGCATGGCCGTCTATGTGGACGGCCGCAAAACGAACGAGAAAATCGTCCGTATTACGCGCACAGCTCCGGTTCTGACCGGCCTCACACTGGATGCGCCATCGTACCGTCTGGTGAAAGGCGATACGCATACAGCCGTGACGACGGCCGTGTACTCGGACGGATCGACGCTGCCGCTCATCGGCGCCGCCTTCTCCTCCAGCAATCCGCTGGTGGCAGCCGTTACACCTGACGGCAAAATTACGGCGCTCATGGCTGGAACGGCCGAGATTACCGCGCAGTATGAAGGCTTAACCGCCACCTCGACCGTCACTGTCGTCGAAATGACCCGGCTAGCTTATGAACAGCCGAAATACGCTATCGTCCAAGGTGAATCGTTCGCCGCTCCTTTGCTGGCCACGTATTCGGACGGTATGACGGCGTTCGTCACAACCGGACCGGCGTACCGCTCGTCGCATGACAAAACCGCCATTGTCACGGAGGACGGAACGATTACGGGCGTGAAGCAGGGTGCCGTGAAGATCACCGCCTCCTATCAAGGATTCAAGGCCGAGATCAAAGTCAAAGTCTTCAAGGATAATAAGGATAAAAACGATGAGCAAGCCAACATGGAGCTAGAGAGAGAATTAGACGCGATTGCTGCGGAGGAGCTTGAATAAAGTTGGAAATGGAAAAGGAGCTAAGCCGCTTGATGGGCTTAGCTCCTTTACTCGTATGCTGCGGTTCACTCGGTCCAAGAATTGGCTGAATAAAGCTGCTTTGACTGTTAGGGAAGTTCCAGCCATTGGAATGGCGTCTCGGCGGCTTTCCTGCCGTATTCCAAGATGGCGGCAATGGCAAGCGTTTGGTCTTTCGGGACAGCGGGCTTACCGGATTCAAAGAAGTGCACGAGGTTGTCAATGAAAGCCCCGAAGAAATTGGACTCTACTTTCAAATACTGCGACTGACCGCTTACCGTTTTCAAGGCCATGCTGAACGGGCAGTCTCCGCCATACTGATGCAATGTCGCCTGCCTGCCGTCTGCGTAGCCGATGATCAGGGACGGCGTATTCGGCGTACCCGTCCACATCACCCGCTTCACATCCGCGCCCATTAGCGCGACGATCGGTTCAACCTGGTGGATGGCATACGTCTCGAACCTGCCCGGCCCCAGCGTGCATACGGACTCGATCTCCTCCAGCTGCAGACCCGTATATTCCGCGGCGAACCGGAGCGCCGAAGTGGAATACATCGGCGTGCCGTGCTTCTCGGCCAGCTCGAACATGCGGGCAGCCGCAGCCCGGTCGGGGGCGAACGTCTTGTCGATGTATGTCGGCTTACCCGACCGCAGAGCGGCCTGAGACAGCTCTTCATGGTGCTCGGCATGATCCGGCGACAGCACGATCAAATAATCGCTTCGCTCGACAACGGCTTCGGCGGATTCCAGCAGCTGGATCCCCTTCTTCTCGCACCATGCCGCATTGGTCAGTTTGCCTTCAACATTCGTCTTGCCATAAGCGTAAGCGACCTTCATTCGGTTCCCTGACGCCGCTTCAATCCAAGCCGGATATTTCTCCGCATGCCATTCATCCAAGAAATAGTCGATAAATCCGATATTTTTCATTGCCTTTCGCTCCTCCCCGAAATAAAACCCCCGCGGCTAGAAGCCACAGGGGATACCGCCTTGCTTACTTCTTGTTTGCAGCGTACCATTCATTGGCCGCCTTTGTCATCTCATCTCCGCCGTCCGCCTTCCACTGCGCCAGGAACTTATCATAGTTCTCAAGCGGCTCGGCTCCCGTGATGTATTTCAAGAACGTGTCTTCCATCAGCTTTTGCAGCTTTTGATTGTTTTTACCGATTGCCTCCAGCGGCGGAGCGAAGGAAAGCGGATCAACCACCGTATTGCCTTTGGCGGCCTCCTGATTCTTATTGAACGCGTCCGTCAGTATCGGATCTTTGCGGACACGCGCTTGCCAGTAAATCGGGTAATTTTTCTCATCCACACCGGTCAAGAAGGAAGAAGCGTTGTTGTATTGATCGTTGAAAATCGGCAGAATGGGGAAATAGTTGCCATTCTCCACTTTATGGTGGACACCCTCTTTCCCGATCGTCGCTTCCTTGTGAATATCTTTGTCGAGCTTCAGGTCCAAATATTTGATGATGTCCTCTTTCTTATCGGCCCATTTGGGAATGCCCACATAGTAGCTGATGCCTGCCGTTGCCATGACTTGAACCTTGCCGTCATCCCCCTTCAGGTAGGGCAGGCTGGCGATTTTGGCGTTCGGCGAGTTTTTGAGCAGCGCATTTTGCACGGTCGGCGCATTGAAATAGCCGTTGGAGATGATGGCCGCTTTGCCGCTCGTGAAGTTCTCAATCACTTTATTCGCCTGGTTCAGCGACCATTCCTGGTCGATCAATTTCTCGCTGTACAGCTTTTTCATAAATTCCAAATATTTTTTCATATTCGGATTTTCCACCGCATTGACCAGCTTCCCGTTGACATCCTGCCACCCCGTCGTCGCTGTCGATTGCACCATCGTCAGACCGAAGGTCGGCAGCACCTCCGGAAGCAGCGGGCTTTTGCCGCCGGACATCGCGATGACATTCTTCTTCTCCTTGATCGTCTTCATGACGTTATACAGCTCATCCCGCGTCGTAGGCGGCTTCAGCCCCAACTCATCCATCCAATCCTGGCGGATAATGAGCGCCGAGTTGACGACCGTTCCCGAACCGGTCTGCGGGATGCCGTAAATCTTGCCGTTCAACTTGGCACCGTTCCAAGAGTTCTGGGAGATGACGTTCTTCATATTCGTTCCGTATTTGTTGACCAATTCGTCAATCGGCTCCAGCGCGCCGGAGGACGCGAGCTTCGAATATTGCGGACCGGTCAGCAGCATGAAGGAATACTGCTCTTTGTTCGCCATTAACAGGTTCAGCTTGTCATCCGGATTCTCTACAGGCAGCATGTCGTACGTCACCTTGTAGCCCGTCTTCTCATTCAGAAACTTGGCTACGACTTCCGCATTGGGGTCGAAGCGCGCATACTGCAGCAGCGCCTTGAATTCCGGCTTCGGCGCATTGGCATTGGCGGTGGCAGCCGGAGCCGCCGAGGTAGAAGGAGCTGAGGTACTGGCGGGACTGCTGCTTCCGCAAGCGGCTAAAGATGCCGCAATCGTGGTGATGGATAATACGGCTAAACATTTTTTGAACATGCGTGTGCCTCCCTTTATCGCTTTATCCTTATGAGGTTCAACCTGTCAAGCAAGCTTCGTACAGCGTTCCGTGCGCCTGCCAACCACCACCCTTCGCGAATGTGAAGCGGAATCAGCCCTTGACCGATCCGACCAGTACACCTTTGACGAAATATTTTTGCAAGAACGGATAAACGAGAACGATCGGCAGCGTCGCCAAAATAATGGAAGCCGCCTGAATGGACTGCGGCGAGACGTTGAGCGAAGCATCGACATTCGTCCGAAGGAACGCGTCTGTCGATGAGACGAACAGCTCCTTCAAATATAGCTGCAGCGGCTTCAAATCAGCCGAGTTGATATAGATGAGCGACGTGAAATAATCGTTCCAGAACGTAACGGCATAGAACAGCCCGATAGTGGCTAGTACGGGCAGCGACAGCGGCAGCATAATACGCCATAGAATCGTCATATTGCTGGCACCGTCAATTTTGGCCGATTCCTCCAAGCTGTCCGGCAAGCTTTCGAAATAATTTTTAATAATCAGCATGTTGTACACGTTGATCATGAAGGGCAGGAAGAGCACCGGCAGCTTATCGATTAAGTGAAGGGTGTGCATGAGCAGATAGGTCGGGATTAATCCTCCGCTGAACAGCATCGTGAACAAGTAGACGATGATAAACCATCTGCGGCCTCTCAGCCTGGGCTTAGAGAGCGGATAAGCGGCCAGCGTCGTCATGAATAAGGCAAGCAGAGACCCGATGGCGGTGACGGTGACCGAAACGGTGAAAGCGTTCAAGAACAGACTGTTGCTAGCCACATACTTGTACGTCCCGACTTGGAAGTCGATGGGATACAGCGTGACCATACCCGATACGACCGCCGATTCACCGCTCAAGGACTTGGCGATCAAATTAATGAACGGGAAGATCGTCGAGAGTCCGAGCAGTACGAAAAACACGTAATTGATTATGGCAAAAACCTTCTCGCCCGGAGACGACCGGATAACGCCGGAGTTTCGTGTCCGTGCGGATTGTACAGCGCGATTCGTTTGCATGCGTACATGACCTCCTTCCTCTCTTCACCAGAGACCGCGACCGAAAAATTTGCGTGCCAGCCCATTTCCAGAAAGAATCAAAATAAAGGCGACAACCGATTCGAAAACGCCGACAGCCGTCGAGAAGCTGTAATCTTGATCGCCTAAACCGACCCTGTACACATAGGTGCCGATCACATCCGCAACGTTATAAACGCTGGGGTTGTACATCACGAGCACTTGCTCCGTACCCGCTTCCAGGACATAGCCCAGACGGAGAATGAACATCAGCAGAATGATCGGCATAAGACCGGGGAGCGTGATATGCACGATTTGCTTCCATTTGTTGGCGCCGTCGATTTTGGCCGATTCATACAGGCCCGGATCAATGCCGGCCAGTGCTGCCAAATAAATAATCGTATTCCAGCCGGTTTCCTTCCACCCGGCGGAAGACACGAGCACGGAACGGAAGATGTCGCTGTCCAGAAAAAAGCGAACCGGTTCGCCGCCCATCGCGACGATCATTTTGTTTACGATTCCCCCATTGGTGGAGAGCAGGTCGATGAACAACCCGCTGACGATTACCCACGATAAGAAATGGGGCAAATAAATTACGGTTTGCACACTTCGTTTGAAGGCCATATTCTTCAACTCGTTGAGCAGGATGGCCACGATGATGGGCAGCGGGAACAGAAACAAGATTTTATAAACCGAAATGGCCAGCGTATTCTGAAACACTTGCATGAAGCTATCGGATGAGAGCAGCTTCTCAAAATGTTTCCACCCGACCCATGGACTTGATGCCATGCCTTCAAATATGTTGAAATCCTTGAAAGCAATAATAATTCCGTACATAGGCGTGTACTTGAACAGCAGCAGAAAGGCCAGTCCGGGAATCAGGGCCAGATACAAATCCCAATCTTTCCGGATATCCACCCATAATTGCTTGCCATAGCTCTTCTTCGCATTCGGATTCGGATTCGGATGCATGTCGGACCTCCATCTCTCAGGCTGCCTTGCCTTCTTTACTTTCTTCTATAGATTTAGTGTAGCATCCGGCGTTTTTTTGCGAATTAGAGTAATATTACTTGTTTTGGTACTTTCATAACTTCTCGCTGTGAATCCTTGCCGGACAAGCCAAAAACCCCGCCTCATCCAAGGCAGGGTTCTGTTAAAGTTCAGCTGCGCACTTCCCCGGGAGTGACCCCCCAATATTTGCGGAACACTCTCGTGAAGTAGCTCACGTCCCGGTAGCCGACGGCAGCGGCGGCATCATACACCCGGACGCCTTCCTGCAGCGTGGCCTTGGCCCGTTCCATTTTTCTTTCCATGACATAGGTTGAGAAAGCTTTGCCCGTCTCTTGTTTAAACAAACGGCTCAAGTAGGAGGAGTTCACATACAGCCGATCAGCCACGGCGTGCAGCGTCATCTCCTGATCGATTTCATTCTCGACAAGGCTCAGAATCGTTTTGATCATGTCGTGGCTCGTCGATTTTCTGCGCTGGGACGCATAGGCCAGGTAGGCTTTGACCATGCGCTGCAGCCAGAACAGGATTTGATCCTTGGCGATCAGCTCCCGGCGATTATTGAAAAACACATAATCCTCTCCGGCCACCTCCCGCACAGGCCATCCTTGCTTCTGAATCATACGGACGAACAGGCTTTCGAAATACAGAATATGTTCATGGATCTCCTCGAGCGTATCCGCTTGGGCCATCCCGCCTTCCCACAGCGCATGCAGCGTCTCAGCAGCCTTGTCCCCTTCCCCGGTTTCCAGCGCGATCTCCAGCGCCTTCTCCAGATTCGGCTGCAGCTGGAGCTCGGGCTCCCTGCCCTGCTCTTCCCGGTAGGGAATCGCCAGGTCATGCCCCAGTATGATCCGGTTTTGCAATGCCCGCACAGCTTGTACGTACAGCTTGTTCAAATCCTCGCATCCGCCTGTCGTTCCGCTGATGCCTGCGCTGGCCGTAAGACGAAGGCAGCTCAGGACAGTGAACAGCAGCTTCTCGGTCATCACATTGACTTTCTGCAGCGCTTCCTTCGGATCGTCCTGACCGGAAAGCTTGAAGACGACGACCGTGTATCCCGCGTAATCGGAGACAACCCAGCAGGGCGTTGTTTGCAGGTATTCCTTCACGATGCTGCCCAGCGAGAATTGAAGCAGGGAGACATCCTTTCTGCTGAATCGGGTTTCCGACTCTGAGAGCGGGTCCATGTCGATTACGGCAACCGCGAATTGCGCATCCTGCCCCACATCCATTTGCAAATATTTGCTCCGCTGCTCAATTTCCCATAGCTCGAACTTCCCCTTCAGCCAGCCCTGCATAAAGTCATTGACCAAATACGGCAGATGCTGCATCCACCGCTGCTTCAGCTCCTCTGCGTTGTGGCGCTGCTCCAGCTCCGTTCGCAGCTTCTCGGCCGCTGCCAGCACCGCCTCCATAATCTCTTCGTCCCCGGCGGGCTTCAGCAAATATTTCATGACTCCTAGCGACATCGCCTCCTGCGCGTAAGCAAAATCGTCATGTCCGCTGAGCACGATCATTTTCAATAATGGATCGGTCCGGCGGAGCTGCCGGGCCAGCGCCAATCCATCCATCTCCGGCATTTGCACATCAAGCAGCACAATGTCCGGCTTCTTCCGGTCGATCAGCCGCAGCGCCTCTACGCCATTCCCGGCTTGACCTACGACTTCAATGCCATGCTGCTCCCAAGGAATATTGTTCGCGAGCGCGTTCCTTAAGCGGACTTCGTCTTCTACGATCAGTAAATTCATAGCTGGAACTCCTTTAAGGTTGTGATGAGTTACGATCCTCTTTCTCTTCAAGGATTTGTTTTTCCTGCATATAGTTCAGAATTGCCGCCATTTGGGCGAAAGCGGCCTTCAGCTGTTCATGCACCGCAGGATGCACCTCCGCTTCCTTCCGTCCGGACAGCCACTCGCTAAGCTCGAATATTCGAGCTGCCCATAAGCCATCGGTCCCCCGATCCAAACCTTCATCAGCTCGACTGGCGGTCAAGAGATCGTTCAGCCGCCCGATGAGGACGGCAGCGGCTTCATCGCTTATGCCGCTTCGCGGGATATAAGACTGCTCCACATCCTTCACGACGGCGGCCAACAAAGCCCGGATCGCCCGGCGAGGATACACGCCAGGCGATATCGCCTTGTCTCTCCAGGGACCTAGCCGTAAGGCGCGATTCGCTTCGCTCGTGGCCTGTCCGAAGGCGAAGATGACCGTCCCCTCGTCCAAATCGCGTGCGGCTAGCACCTGCTCAATCGTCTCCAGCGTTCCCATGCGGGCATACATCGGATAAATCCCCGTATAAACCAAGTTTCCCGGGTTCAATTGAGCTTTATGCGCCACGAATGAAGCCCGGACGTCCTCCGTACTTGCATAATAAGACTGTGGAATCACGACGTCCACGCAAGCGGACCATTGACCGATCTTGTCCGACTCCGCCCCAGGCTCCGGCGTGGCCGAAACGATCGTGTGCGGGCGGACGGATTTCAACGTCCGGTACATGTCGCTCATGAAGCTGTCCTCGATGTCCGCCAGCCATTGCGACCAAACCATGGCCATGTCCGGCTGCTCCCGGGCATCGATATCCTTCGGATCAACGCCATGCTCTTTCTCAAATGCACGCCTGGCATGAGAGCTGAAGCAATAGCTGTCATCCGGGTTGTTGTCCGCCGCATGCGGCAGCCGGATAAAATCGACATTCACGCCTGCGATCTCATACCCCGTGATGATTTCAACCATGATGGCCATCAAGTAAGCGCGAACGTTCGGGTTCGTAATGTCCAGCCAGTAATATCCGGTTCCAGGCTGCGGCTGCGGTCTGTCAGCACCGCATTGGCGCCTCGCGAGCGCCCCCCACTCCGGGTAAACGCGCAGCACAGGGCCTCCGGTCGGATGTATGCCGACCATGAAGCCGTCCAGCCAAGCATGGAGAGCGATGCCTCGTTTCCGCGACTCAACGGCAAAAACATGTAAAGGATCCCACCCCAGGAAGGAAGGATGCTGATTCTCCACCCCGTACCCAGCGGCTGCGGTGCTGGGATAAATCGTATAGCCCCAAAACCATGTCTCCAAGTACAGCTCGTTGAAGCCGGCTTCCAGCATCCTGTCGAGCGTTCGGCAAACTTCGGCACCGCTTTGCTCTGTCGGCCGGTACCATACGCCCCTCGCTTCCGCCGCCCGACTGGGAAGCGCGAGCAAGTAGCTGTCCAGAGCTTCGTTCCTTGCTTGCAGAGCTGCTTCACGGCTGTCACGGCTGTCACGGCTGCTTGCCAGACCGGCCGCATATAATTGTTTCGCCTGGGCGAGCAGCTTGGCAGCCGCATCCGATCGGCTTCTTGCCATATCCAAAGGGGCGCGGACGTAATCTTGCCAATTGCGTTCAATCGTATGCTGCGCAAGGATGAGCTGCTGTTCCGCTTGCCCGATCCATCGTTCGATCTCCCCTACCGCCAACTTACACGCCTCCCATCGCCTGTATTTGAAATCTAACATATCACAACGTCTGGCGGCCCGACAGAGGACTTCCGTGACTTCCTTTGGTACTTTCTTATGCAAAAAAAGCTGCCGCCACAGTCATCAGCGACTATGGAGACAGCTTCTTCCGTATGATTATTTCCTGTAATCCAGCATGGACAAGATGAGCGTAACGGCTTCCGCCCGGGTCGTGGGGTCATTCGGAACGAAAACATTTCCGTCTCTGCCTTGAACGAGCTTGGCTTCACGGGCAGCCGCTATCGAAGCCACCGCCCAATCCGGAATGTCCGAATCATCGCTAAATCCGGGTGCCGACGCGGTATTCAAGCTTAATTCCAGCGACCTCGCGATCATCACTGTAATTTCCGCACGCGTGATTTGCCGTTCCGCACGGAACGTGCCGTCTTCATAGCCGTTCACAACGGATTGCCGAACCGCTGCATTGATGCTCGGTCTCGCCCACTCGGGGATGCCGGCGTGATCGGCGAAGCCCGGCTGGGCGCTATCGCCGGTATCCCAGTGCTGCGCTCTGGCCAGCATGGCGGCGAACTCCGCGCGTGTAACATGCCCCTCAGGCTGGAAGGAGCCGTCCTCATAGCCGTCTACAAACCCGAGCTTCGCCGCCCTCTCGATGGCTGCCTTCGCCCAGTGCCCGGCAATATCGGTGAAGGCGCGCGGAGCGATCTCTGCGGCGGCCAGCGTTCCCGGCTTCAGCTGATTGGAGACGATCCGGCTGTTAACAAGCTTCACCGCCGTGAGCTCCATGGAAGCCTTCCCTGCGCCGGCCGCTTTGAAGATCAGCGTGCACAGCGTCACTTCGCCGCTCTCGCCCGGCACATTGCCCATCTTGGTACTGGCGAATTGCACAAGGTTTTTCTTCTGAATCGCAGGCACGGAGAAGCCCTCGATGGCGCTCTTCGCCGATACGAATTTTAATTGTGTCTCATCATAGGACAGATTGACTTCATAAGCATACACATCCTGCAAGTTCTTTCCTTTGACCGTAACCGTCACTTCATCGCCGGCTGCCGGCTTGTCATTGGACAGCGTCAACGAGAAGGCGGGCGTCTCAGCCGCAAACGCCGTTAAGGGAAGCAGCGGGATGAGGAGCAGCAGCGTTACAACATAGATCGTTAACAGCTTACGTTTCATATCCCCCATCCTCACTCCAATATTTTTTTGGCAATCGCCACGAGGTCGACAATGTCAATCAAGCCGTTGCCGTCATAGTCCGCCGTTCGGATGGTGCTCCAATCCGGATGCGATTGATCCATGCCGTAATGTGCGGCTGCGAAAGCGAGGTCGCTGATCGAGTACCGGTTGTCATGGTTCGAATCGCCTGGCAAGCCTTGCGGAACGGTCACTTCCACGTTCACGCTCGATGGGGCTGCTGCATATTCGTGCCCTTCGGCATCACCCAAGGTGGCGCCGGTAACGGCAATCGAACCGGTCGAGGTGTCCGTAATCGGCTTCGCCCGCAAGTTCAGCTCGATGTACACTTGGTCGCTCGATATGGCATGGGCTATCCCTTCGCTGACGACGATCAAACGGATGTCGCCCGTCGCCTGAGATGAACCGGTGTGCACGATCTTCACGCCGTCCGCCGTCGATCTTGCATCCACGAATTCATACAGGCTTGGGTCATAACGGTACGATAAATCCTGTGCCAGTACGGGCTGCCCGACATGAGCTAAACCGAAACGCAGCGTGAAGCTCTCGCCTGGACCCACATTCGGAGGCCCGGTCAGCGTTGTAACGGTGCCTTGACCTGTCTCTTCCCGAACAAGAACCTGCGCTGTCACGGTCTGCCCGCCATACTGCGCCGTCAGCGTCGTGCTGCCGGCTCTCAGGCCCTTCACGACGCCATGGCCGTCGATTGATGCGATGCTTTCATCAGCTACGGTGAACACCGTGTCTGCGGTGACAGTTCTCACCGTTCCGGAAGGACTGTAAGTGGCTGTTACCACCGTTTGATGGCTTTCCCCAGCTTCCAGACTGTATTCGGCTTGATCCAGACCAATCGTGAATGTTTCCGGTTGAACCGATTTCTTGAGCGTAAACTGATCAACCAACCGCCCGCCTACCGTTTTGGTGACGACCGTCATTTCATCGCCCTGAATGTCCACAGCCGCATACATTTGCGTATTCTCCGCATCCGTCACCTTCTGCCAGTCTCTTGCGGTCAGCGAGTAAAACTTGGGTCCGGTGGAGCCTGCGACCATATAAGTCGTTCCTTGACCTTCGGCAACCGCATGGCCGTCCTTCATCGGGAACGTGCGCAAATAGATGTGATCGTGTCCATTAATGCCCAGATCCACTTTGAACTCGTCGAACACCGGCACCCACTGCTCGCGCACGATCGCCGTATCATAGATGCTGCCGTACGGTCCGCGGTGGAAAGCAACGACCTTCCACTTCTTCGTTGTCTTCGCCAAATCTTGGCGCAGCCATTCCTTCTGCTCTTCGTACGCATATTCGCTGTTCAGCACGACGAAGTGCATATCCTTATAGTCAAAAGAGAAATTCGTTCCTTTCAGCGTGCTGACGCCATTGCCGGGCTGGTGAAAATGGGCCAGGAAATCGTTGTTTTCCCGCATCCCCATCACTTCGTGATTCCCGATCAGCGCCACGAGCGTCGAATTCATCAGCTTCTCCTGCGCAGCCCCGAACCACATGTTCCACTCGCTCTCCTTAAAGCCGCTGTCGATCATATCGCCGGCATGCACCATGAATTCCGCATCCGGATGTTCTTCGAAAGCTCGGTTAACGGTGTTCCCCCACAGCTTGTAGCCATTCAAATCCGCCGCTTGCGAATCCGCGAAATACAGAAACTTGGTATGGTCGCCTTGAGCCGCAGCCGTACGGAACGTCCCCTGAGCGCTCACATTCCCGCTGCCGTCGCCGACCCGGTACACATATGAAGTATCGGCCTCCAGACCGCTCGCCACCGCCTTGTGAACACGAACCGTGCCTAGATCGTACGTTGAATACACGTAACTGTCCCCGTTAAACTTCTGCACATGGTCTTGCGAGAAACCGGCGAATTCAGCCGCTTTCACGACTTCCACAACGGACGGCTCAATGCCCGGGTGCGTATGCCATGCGATATATCTCGATGTCGCCGGGTCATCGCCCATCGTTACGCTGATATTGAACGGGGCCGGCGTACCGCCCAGCGGCGATACCTTGAAGTTCATGACGGAGCTGAACATTTGCCCTTTGACCGCTTGCAGCTTGTATTCTTTCACATTCGAAGTCAATACCGGCGTTTCCAGCATCCCTTGTGCATCGGTCATGCCAATTTCCGCCCCGTCGGCAAGCAATTTCGCCCCTTCCACCGCCTGCCCCTGCTCATCTTTCACTGTAAATTCGGTTGTGTAGCCTTGAACGACGCCGAACTCATCCCAGCCCAGTGACAAATGCTGCTTGATCACAGCCGTTACCGGCAATCCGAAGAAAGCGAAAGGCGTCTCGCCCGTATCCGTGAATCTGATCGCACCGGAACGGAAGGCAATCTCATGCGTACCTGCCGCATCCGGCTTCACCCGGAAAGAGATTTGACCGAGCCAATCTTCATCTCCCAGCGCTGCAGCCTGCAATCCCGTCCATGTTAGACGTACGGTGCCTCCGACCCGATCGATGGTCGATTGCCACATGGAGTCGTCCAGCTTTGCACCTTTGATTGCTTGCAGCCCCTCAATTTTCGCGGGATCGAAAGCAAATTCGATCTGACCGTCACGAATGTTCGAGGCCTTGACACCTTTCAGGTCAACCGTATACGTATTGCCCGCATACGTTTCTTGCGGAGCTTCATACACGATTTTGGGCGCGCCTGTCTCGACCGTGAATGTCCATTCCTTCGTCGTCTGGTTGCCGGACAAATCTTTGATCTGCAGCTTCGCTTGATGAACGCCGTCCGCGAGAGGCACTTCCGGCGTATGCCAAATGCGGCCCTCCGGCGGATACAGTGCATGGGATATCAAAGCACCGTCCAGATACAACCTTATTTTGTCCTGATCGATCAGCGTAGTTCCCGGATGCGTTTCGTGATTGTAGCCGTAATCCTCACCGTACGCGCGGATCATAGGAGTATTCGTATGCACGACGGCACCTTCGGCAGGCGATAGGTTCGTGATGACCGGCGGATCCATATCGTCCTTGGCAGGTCCGTACAGCGCGCGGATCTGATCGACATAGATGACTCCGGCATCCTTCTTGGCCGCCTGCGTCTCCATATAGCGGACCGGCATATCGATCGTGAGCGGAAGCGTCCTGCCTTTCGGCACGACGGCCTCCACGTATTTCCATCCCGTCCAATTCACTCCGATATTCTGGTCCGTGAAGTCGATCGGAATGGCCCCGTTCACATCCCTGAGCTGGGCTCTCAGCCAGTGCGTGCGTCCGTCGCCGTACACCCACATGCTGATTTTCTCCGGGTATCCTGGGATTTGGATGCGTGAAGCGACGTCCTTGACAGTCAGATATGCGCCGGATGTCCCCGGTTTGCCCGTAAAATCATACTCCAGCTTCAGCGCTTTGCCGCCGAATCTGACGAATTCCTCATTCGTTTCAATACTTGCAACGCTCTTAACCGCTTGTGCGGAGGAGCTGACAAGATAATTGCCCAGCCCGTTCTCGAAATCTTCAAGAATAACAGGCGGAAGGCCTACGTTAACGTCCATTGATGTCTCCACTCCGTGATAGCTTGCGTAAATTTTTCCGTTTTTTTCCGTTTCATTCGTTGCGGTGAAAGTGCCGCTTGCGTCGATTGTGCCGATCGGTCCTTCTACGCGCCAGCTCAATTGGCTGTTATCCGCCCGCACAACTTGACCGTCCCGCAATGCAATAACGGAGAGAACCGCAGATTTGCCCGAAGCGAACGTTTGCACTGCATCGGGAAATTTCAATTGTGTCAGCTCATCAACCACCTCGACATTCGCTTTCCCGGCTTCCAGACCGGAACCGCTTACGGTCAATTCGGATATCCCCGGCGCGGTTCCGGCCGTAAATTTGCCTGTGCCGTCGATCGTACCGCTCATCGGATCCATTCGCCAGCTGCGCTCACCCGCATAAGCAGCCGGATGTCCGGCATTATCCACCGCGTAGGACTGGAAGCTGACGCTCGAACCGGCCAGCACGCGCTCGAAATTCGGCTGTACAACCAGCTTGGACGCCGCCCCCTCGGGAGCCTTGTTGACGAGCAGCAGCCCGTTCGCGGTTTTTCTTTCCCCGCCGTCCGAAGGCCGGTTCATGACTTGGCGCGCCGTCTGTCCCGGAAGCTTCACCACGACGGTCGAGGAGCCGCCGCCATCGAGGTTGAGCGCCTGCACGACGCCGAGGCTCTTCATCAATTGTCCCAGCTCCTGAAGCTGTACGCCTTCGCTGAACCCCGGCGCACGGCCGTCGACCTCGAACATCACGATCGTACCGTCCGCCTTGACTCCGATGGCGGAACGCGGATGTACGGCGGTATCGCTGTTCGGCTGAACGATGCCGTCCTTGACCAGCAGCTCCGAGCCGCCGATGACCAGTTGCGCATTGCGCCAAGCGGCT
Organism: Bacillus sp. 3255; assembly: GCF_031456485.1. NCBI lineage: Bacteria > Bacillati > Bacillota > Bacilli > Caryophanales > Bacillaceae > Bacillus > Bacillus sp. 3255. The sequence continues at coordinate 145,321 of NZ_JAVDUS010000004.1, read as the reverse complement.
TCCAATACGAAGCTGGCGCTCAGCTCGTCGCCGACTTGAAGACCGGCCAGAATAGCTCTGGAATTGCCTGCCGCCGATAAAACGACTTGGCCGGCCGTCAGCGCAGAATTCCCGCGGTCCTTACGAATTTCGGCGACTTGGAGCTTCATCGTCTGGCCGCTCTTCACATCGCCTTCGACGATGTCGAGCACAACCTCGTCGCCAAGTTCATTCGTCATGGTCGAAGTGTAATAATCTACCGTATACAGCACCAGCGCATCCGTGCTGCGCAAGCGGTTAATATGCGTAATGCTCGACGTCTTCCCCTTGATGGTCACGGTTCTCGTCAATTTGGGACTCGGGCCGAATAGCGTCGTCCCGTCATGGTTTAAAGCGAAGGCAAACCAGTCGCTGGGCGGACTCGTCAAGATGCGGCCGTCCCCCATGAACATGCCTAGCGGAATACCGTTCGCCAGATCGTAGAAATCTCCGTTAATTCCCGCAATAACGCGATTACCGGTTCGATCGGCGTCGCTAGCCATTTGAGACAACCCCTGCATCCCGTATACTTTGCCGTTCGTTGTGCCCGGCTGCAAATCCAAATCCCCGCTCTGCGGATTGAATTCAATCGTATGTATTTTCTCCAACCCGCGGTCCAGCTTCATATCGTACCAATTGTATACGGCGCCTGGGGCTATGTCCATCTGCCGCGAATCGATCACTTGGCTCACCGCAGCAGGCTCAGCCCCCGAAGCGGCTCCAGATGGAAGGAGCATGGAGAGTACCGAGACGCCGCATAGCCAGACGGAAAGTTTCCTGCGAAGCTTTATCATCCTTGAAGCCTCCTGTTTACGAGTCCGCCCCTCCCCCACAGGGAAAGAGGCGGCATGTGTCTAACCTTATTCCACAATTTTACTTGCGATAGCGGCCAGGTCGGCAATATCGATCATACCGTTGCCGTCGTAGTCAGCCGCCTTGATCCGATTCCAGTCGGGGCTTGTGCTGTCCTTGCCGTAATGAGCTGCGGCGAACGACAGATCGCCTATGCTGTAACGGTTATCGCCATTGGCGTCTCCCGGCTTGCCAGGCGGCGGAACGACAACTTCGATCCGGGCGGATGCCGGACGCGCCGCAATCTCTCTGCCTTGGCTGTCGCCTAACAGGACATTCGAGACCGCAACCGTTCCGGACGTTGTTTGCTCAAGCGCTTTGGCTTGGAAGGCCAGCTGCACCAGTTCGACATTGCCGCTAATCGCGCTTCCCGCGCCTTGGCTGGCCAAGATCAGCCTTATTGTGCCTGGAGCTGACTTCTCAGACACGATCTCGACGCCGCTGCGGAGCGAGACGGATGATACATAATCCATAACGGCTGCATCGTATTCAACCGTAATGTCCTCAGCATAGACGCCGGATGTCACATTATGAAGCCCAACATTTACTGTAAACGGCTGTCCCTTGGTCACGCTGATAGGTGCCGACAAGACGGCGGCGGGCTCCTCGTTATAGACGCGCACCTGCACGGTCTCCGCTGCCGTTAATGCGCCATAAGTGGCTGTAATGACACTGGAACCCTCCTTCAGCGCCGTAATTAAGCCGCTTGACGAGATCACCGCCACATCGGTTTGCGAGCTGCCGAACTGCGAGTAGCCCGTCACATCCACCGGTTCAGCGTGTTCGGCGTCATACGCCATCACTCTCGCCTGCTTCGTTGCGCCTGCGGCAAGCTCGCCGATCGGCTCCAGCTCGATCCGTTTCCGGCTCTCGCCTAACGTGACGTAGCTGCTCGGTTCACTCTCGTTATGCACACGGTCTACGGCAGTGACCGCATAGGTGAACTGCTGCCCCGCAGCTGCGGCGGTATCGGTGTAGCGCTGCACATCGCCCGGCTGTTTGCGGACTATAGCGGCGATGTGGGAAGGCTGATCGATACTGCCTCCCTCGCTGCCATCGAATCTGTATACGACGTAATACGCTGCTTCGCCGTCCGCTTCGACGCTCCAGGTAAGCTCGGCGCCATTCGTACCTCGCACAGCGGAGATCAATGCCGGTTTCCCTGGCGCAGCAGCATCGATCCAGGGCATCGCCGGAATCAATGCAGGCAGCTTGTAGCTGTCCGTTGTCAGGCGGTCTTTGATGCCCAGCGGATTTCTGAGCAGGTCCTTCGTGCTGAAATGCATGCTTCCCTTAACGTCTGCAAAGTTCCGGTTGTATGTCAACTGATTCGGCAGCTCGTCGGGAAGCGCCCATGCCTCATTGTTCGCATCGATTTTGTAAACCGCGTGGCCGATATACAAATGCACGTTGGTCCCCTGTGTTTCTCGGGTCCACCAGTCGATCAGCTTCTCGTAAGCCGCCGCCGTAAAGCCGAAATTCCAATAAATTTGCGGCGTCATATAGTCGATCCAGCCTTGCTTGATCCAGGTCCGCGTGTCCGCATACAAATCATCGTAATTACGCTGGCCGGCTGTCGTATCGGAGCCCGTCGGATCGTCGGCAATATTGCGCCATACCCCGAACGGCGAGATGCCGAACTTCACGTAGCTTTTCTTGTGTTTAATCGCGACGGACAGTTCATGCACCAATTTGTTCACGTTGTCCCTACGCCAGTCTCCTTTGTTCGTGAAGCCTGTTCCGTATGTTTGATAGGTGGCATTGTCAGGGAAATCTTGGCCGTCTACCACATAAGGATAGAAATAGTCATCCATATGAACAGCGTCGATATCATAGCCATTCACTACTTCCATAATGCTGCCGATGACAAAATCTTTCACAGCCGGCACGCCCGGATTGTAGTAGAGCTTGCCGCCGTAGCTGACAACCCAATCGGGATGCTGTCTTGCCGGATGATTCGCAACCAAATTCCCGATATTATCCTTCATGGAGACCCGGTACGGATTGAACCAGGCATGGAACTCCATATTGCGCTTGTGCGCTTCCTCAATCATAAAAGCCAGCGGGTCATAGCCGGGATTCTGTCCCTGCACTCCCGTCAAATACTCGGACCACGGGCCGTACTCAGACGGATAGAAGCTATCCGCTGTCGGCTTCACTTGAACGACTACGGCATTCATGCCCGTTGCGGCCAATTGGTCCAGCATGGCGGAGAAGGACTGTTTCTGCGCTTCCGGTGTCACAACGCCCTTCTGCGGCCAGTCGATATTGTCCACGGAGGCGATCCATGCCGCTCTCAGCTCGCGTTTCGGCGCCGATGCCGGCTGATTGACAACGATCGTGAAATAATCCGTTTTGCCTTCGAACGAAGCTGTAATCATCGTAAAACCTACTTTCAAGGCGCTTACATTCCCTGTTTCGTCAACCGCTGCGACAGCAGGGTTGCTGCTCTTGAACGTTACGCCGCTCGTCAGCTCGACCGGATCCGGCGTCAAGCTGTACTGCGCCGTCACGCGAGGGTGCTGCGTATCACCGATTATCATGGCGCTCAGCCCCTGAATCTCGATGCTTTGCAGAACGGCGATAGGGTTCGTGACGACAAGCTCATAACCGGCTGTTTTACCTCCGTATGCGGCAGTAATCGTCGTCTGACCGGCCTTCATCGCCGTCACCTTGCCGATCGCATCGACGGTTGCCACATCCGTGGCACTGCTGCTGAAAGTAACTTCGCTAACCGGCAGCTCAACCGGGTTCGCCTCACCGGCATACGTCGCGAACACCTTCGACTGCTTCGACTGACCTTTCTCCATCGGCGTCAGTCCTGCGATCTCCAAGCGTTCAACCACAGGTGCCTCTGCGGTGACTTTCAGCTCATACACTGCAGGCGGCGCGCTTCCATATAGCGCCGTAATCGTCGTGCTGCCTGCCTTCAGTGCCTTCACTGCACCTTGGGCATTCACGGCTGCAACGCCAGGATCGCTGCTGTAGAAAGTTAGGCCGCTTCGCACCGTCACAGGCGCCGTGCTGCCGGAATACGTTGCCTGGACGACCGATTGCTTGCTTTCGCCAATCACCATCGGCGTCAAACCGGACAGCCCCAGCTCGAACACATCCGTGTTCGCATACAAAGCCGTTACTTGATCGATGTAAAGGGTTCCCCCGTTTTTGTTCGTGTCGCTCGTCTCCACCAGGTAAATTTGATTCAATCGAATCGGCGGCTTCAAATTCGCAGGCAGATCGATCGTGACATATTTCCACCCGAGCCAATTCAGCCCGCCGACCAGCGTGAAATCGATCGTCGGCTTCGTGCCGGCGGAATCCTGCAGCATAGCGCGCAGCCAATGCTTCTGACCGTCGCCGTATACCCACACGCCAAGCTTTCGTGGATCCCCTTCCAGAATGCGGCCTGTGCCGCCAAGCTCGTCTTTGAAGTTCAAATAGGCTGCAGATGTGCCTGTCGTTCCCGTAAAGTCATACGTGAATTTCCCGGCGAATGTGCCGGCTTGCACAGGTTCAGGTCTGTTGGCCTTCGTGAACTGGACCGAGTTCGGAACTGCACGCACACTGGACGCTGCAAGATCGCTCGTGTTCTCGAAATCTTCGACCACAACCGAAGGCTTGCCGACGACTACGGCCGCCTCCCCGCTTGCTCCGCCTGCCCCGCCTGTAGAAACCGACACCTTACCGACCGCCGCCGTACTCGATGCTGTCAATTGACCTGCGGAAGAGACGGTGCCGATCCCGCCGGTTTGGCTCCAGACGAGCCCTTCTGCAGGAACCGCCATTTCGCTGCCGCTTCCGTCATACCCTTTGACGGTATAAGCTTGCGTTGATCCAGGTGCGATATTCGCAAATGCTGGTGAAAGTTCCAGCCTGCGGAGCACGGGGGCATTCAGATCCGAGATCTGCATGCCTTTATAATAGGCATCGAGAATTTTGTCATAGCTCCAGCCCTGCTGCCCGAGCATTTGCGCTCCGAATTGGCTCATGCCGACGCCATGTCCATTGCCGCCGCCGTAGAAGGTAACACCTGTAAGTTCGCCGCCCGTATCGCGTGCGAGATCGAAAGTCAGGAACGCCGAGTAGAGGATACTGGGGTTTTTCAGCGGTGAATTATCATAGGTTCCTGCCCCTCCCTTCGTACGGTAAGCGAGTACATCCCCGCCGCCGGTGTCCGTCTTATTGGGCCGAATCGTAAAGCGAATATTGTATTCGCGCAAAATTTTATAAGTGCCGGTGCTTCCCTCAATCACAAGCTCCATCGCGTTGCCGCCGGCCCCGCGCCTCGCAACGTACAGATTGGCAATCGTTCCGACGCCTTCTTCCGGTATCGGTTTACTCGCAAAAGCGCCGTCTTCGCCTTTCGTCAAAACAAACATCGGTTCTTGCGCATAGCGTACTTTGATGTTTTTATTCACCGTATTTTGCAGCTCGGTTCTCGTCAAACTCACTTTCCAGCGGAAATACGGGGATTCGGAATCATAGCCGGTATAAGTCAAATTTTTGTAAAAATCATTCAACGCCTGCTCATTGGACGTATCGATGCTGAGCATACTTCCGCTGTTTGCAGGATCGAACGTATAGCTGCGCCCCGTCAAATACGGAAGCGGCGTTCCCGGGAACAGATTCGTGTCGACATCCTGCCACACCTCATGCTTCGATGCTCCGTAACCGCCTGATGTCGAGTAAAATCGCGCATCGACGAGCGCATTGCCGCTCTTCATGATCTTGCCGGCAGTTGCTTGCACCGCCTGCGTCGTCAACGCGTTTTCCACTTGGTTGTTGTACACTTGGCTGAGCGTGCTGTCATCGATGTGGAAACCGAGATCGGCGAACCGGCTCGTCATATAATCCGTTAATGCGTAAGTGCGCGCTGCGACGGACTGCGCTTTCAAAGCCTCCAGACCGAATGAAGCGGGCATCTCACTAGGGACGACCTGATACAAATACTGCTCGATATCCAGCTCGTTAATAAGCCTTAGCTTCGATTTGTCGGGATTAAGGAATATTTCGAGCGTCCCCCGGTACTGAGGATTTCCCTGAGCTCGGGTAATCGACATGACCTGCAGCAGCGAATCATCGGCCGCCGGCTCGATATACAGCCGGTTTGGCGTTACTGCGATGGGCGTGCCGTTTTGTTGGACTGCGATTTCCCCGTTGGCGACGGTAAAAGATACTTGCGCACCCGCCGCAACCGGGTAGGTCTGATTAGCTGCCTTATCGGTGATCGCGAAGCCCTTGGCCGACTTGATCTCGATGGCACCGTGATTGATTTGCGTCATGTCGGTGATGTCGCTAATATTGTTGCGGATGCCGACACGCATCCGGTTCATCGGCGTTTCCCCGACGATAACGATACGCGCTGCCTTGCCGTCTTCGCCTAAATAGACGTCGACGTTCTCCGCACCGACCATGACATCGTTCAGTGTGCGTGCCACGCTCGTGTCGGCGAACTGCTGCACGACGGTCAACGTATCGCTCAAAGGGACAGTACCTTTGTAAGCCAATTCAATCGTACGGGCTGCCGCATTTTTGGCCATGATCTTCTCATGGATCGGGGCTGCCGCCGCAAGAGAACTCCCCCCTGCTTCCTCTTGTGCATACACAGCGTTTAAACCGCTTCCATAACCGGATACAATTGTGCAAACCAGCAGCATCACGGCAAGAGATGCCTGCCATCGTTTGCGTAGCGAATAGGTGTAGCCTCTCATCATTAGGCACTTCCCTTCTATGTATGTCCTTTCTCTTCAATTACCGCTTATGTTGGTTCGTGTATGCACGACTGATGACTCGCTCGATGCTAGACATGAACATCTCAGATCCCTTCGACGCGCGAAATCATGCGCGGATTGCTGCAGATTCACGCGCCGGTTCATGCGCGAATTCATACGTAGATTAATGCGTCGGTCCATGCGCGAGTCCTTACGTAGACTCATGCGTCGGTCCATGCACGAATCCATACGTAGATTCACGCGTAGCTCCAAACACCAAACCATGCGAAGATTTACGCGCAGGTACAAATGAGCATGAGACAGGGCACACCCGAGTGTCATTAGTTTCGTGAACTCCGCTAATAACCGCTGATAAATTCATCGGTAGTACACACGTCGACTCGACCCTCTCTACCTGGCTTCGCCTGACTTCGTTTCTCGCACATCACCCTTTCCCTGGAATCTCAATGCGATACTATATGTATCGCTCGCTACAGCAAAACAAGCTACCTATACTGTGAATAGCCTTTCTTCACACCTCCTCGAAAATATTGTTTCGAAATTTTAATTTCTAATGAAATTAAATTTCATCGCATATACGTTAAGTTTATCCGCAACTTTTCAATATGTACATAGCGAACCGTGACTGGTTCTGTCTGTTTTCCACCCATGAATACTGAGGAAACGTAGCGAAACCTGTCGTTACAAAATGTATCTGAGCAGCTAGGCGTAGGCCTCCTGGCAGATGCACAGTGAATATCGAGGATTAACGGAACTATGATGCGTTATTTCCGGACAAAACACCCTTTTGGCAGCTTAAGGGGAAATATGATGCCTTATGTAGATTACTTTAACCGCTGTGGCCAACTTTCTGCGCAAATAAGACATCTTATTTCCGCAAGCGCCAAATGAAAGCGATTTCAACAAAAAATAGCGGCCTGTATTTCCTCAGCGTAAACTCGCCCCCACCCGAGGACGAGAACGGGAACGCTAGCGGCGGCGCGGGACAAGGTGGCGGTAACAACGACCGGAGCGGTGAACTTTCATGAGCCAACGGGATAGTGGCTATACGCTCTCTTCCGTGAACTCACCTCTCCCCCTGAGGACGAGAACGGAATCGCTAGCTGCGGCACTAGAGGCGGCGGTGCAAGAAACGACTTCGGCTAGTGGTAGAGATCCCCGTGCTGGCCTGGGTTCGCACACCGACGACAGCCTAACGGACACAGGCGCCGCTATTCGCGCAATATACGCCGAGCTTCTGCGCTAACGGTCACCAGTGACGTTATTTGCCAATTTCGAGGCTCAACAAGCCCAAAATGGCCAAAATAGAGGCTCTGGTGTCCGTTACATTTCCGAAGCCGCCTTTTTCGGGAAATAAGGGCCGCTGTGTCCGCTAGAGAGCTCCGACACGCTCTGACACGCTTTGGCACGCTTTGGCTTTGGCACGCTTTGGCTTTGGCACGCTCCGGCACGCTCCGGTCCGGGCGGGCAGGGCGGGGCCAAGCCCGCCCCAAAACCAAAAGAAGACCGAACAGGCATCCCCCCTGTTCGGTCCTTCCGTCACTTACGGTCCATGTCCACATGAACCCGGCCGTCCTCCACGATCACTTTGTACGTTTTCACCCAAATCTTCTCGCTGAACAGCGATTTGCCGGTACGGATGTCGAACTCCCAGCCATGCCAAGGGCAACGGATGATCTCCCCCGCCTTGCCGTATTCATATTCGTAGACGCCGGACGGAAGCGTTGTGCCGGAAACGAGCCCGGCGCACATCGGCGCACCTTGATGCGGACAATAGTTGTTGATGGCATAGAAGCTGTCGCCCAACCGGTAGATGCCGATACTCTTCCCCTCGACCGTCACTACGGCATGGCCGCCATCAGGAACAGCATCCACATCCAGCACATCATGCACGGACATCGGCTCCTCCTCCTCCTCCCCCCATAAGCTAAAGTTTAAACAGATTCTTTGCGTTCTCATAAAAGATTTTGCGCTTAGCTTCCGGCTTCAACCGTCGCAAGATCATATCCGGCGAGTCGAAATCCCAATGCGGATAGTCGCTGGAATACAAAATCATATTCTCGGCATCGATCATATTGAACAGATCGATGAGATGCTGCGGATTATCCGGCTCTTCAATCGGCTGCGTCGTCAAATAGCAATGCTCCCGAATATACTGGCTGGGCAGCTTCTTCAGCCAAGGAACCGTGGAACGCAGCGCTTTGTAGTTTTTATCGAGCCTCCACATCAGATGCGGCAGCCAGGCGATGCCTCCTTCGGTAAGCACCACCTTCAACCGTGGAAACTTCTCGAATACGCCCTCGCATACCATCGAGACCAAATGCGCCATGAACATTTGGGACAAGCAGGTGTGCCATTCGATGTACCGGGACGGGTACCCGGCTGCCGTTGGCGCCGTCGAGCTGCCGCCGCCCTCGGCCCCAGGATGAATGGCAATCGGAAGCCCGTTCCGTTCAGCCGCCTCATAGATCGGGTGGTACATGCGCTGCCCCAGCGGTGCGCGGGCCGCGCTGGAGATCATCACCTCGACGATGTCGGGATGACCGCCGATCCGGTCGATTTCCCGCGCTGCCAGCAGCGGGTCCTGCGTGGCGACGGACATGGCGCCTTTGAACGCCTTGTGCCGGCCCAGCCACTCCGCGATCAGGAAATCATTGTAGGCGGAACATATGACAGCCGCATAATCCGGATCGTGCGTCGTCGAGATGTTGTAGACCACGCCGGTCAAAACACAGTACTCGACATTATAGCCTTCGAGCAGCTGCTTGATCAGAAGGTCAGGGTCTGATCCGGCCTTCCCGCCGCCCGGCGGAATGGCGTCCTTCTTCATGACGCCTACCGGCGAGTAATAGCCGGAACCGGAATAACCGATTCCGGTTGCCGCCACGCGCGACCGCCACGGCTCCGCCAGATAGGGCAGCAGCGCGCTGTCGTTCTGTTCATTATGGACGTCCACATCAATGACCTTCATCCGTTCGTCGGCCATTCGAATCCCTCCCATGCGGGGAGCACGAAGCGAGTCTTGCCCTTCATGCTCCCCTGTTGTGCCTAAGGCTTATTTCTTTCCATATGTGCGTGTGTATGCCGTATTGTACATGTTGAGCAATTCGTCAGCGCCAAGCTTTTTCGTTTGGTCGATGAATTCCTGCCATGTTTTATCGTTAATCGGCGTTTTCCCGGATACGAATTCCGTCAGCTTTTGCTCCAAATATTTATTCAGATTGTTCAGCTTCGACTTCTCCAGCTCCAGCTCTTCGCTCGTTTTGACAATTTGCTTCGGCGCCGGAATGATGAAAGACTCGTAGCTTTTGTTAATCGCTTTGCTCTTCTCGCTCAGCCCGCTTTCCCACACAGCCCGAGATTTGGCGTTATCCAGCGTAATCATGTCGTACCAGACGCCCCAATCTTTGCGCAGCGTTGTAAACGGTGAAGCGCCGAAGTCTTTGTTGTATACCGGCTTGCCGTTTTCTTTGGTATACGTCTTGCCTTCGATCCCCAAGGATAAATAATTGGAGCCTTCCTCACTGAGCAAGTAGTCGAGGAATTGCACCGCCCGGTCCTTATCTTTCACCTTCGCCGAAATCGCACGCCCCGTCGATCCTACGACCGACCGGGAGAATTGATAGTTCTTGATGCCGTCGGCCGCAAACTGCGGAATGGCATCCAGTGTGTAATCGGCGATGCCCGCTTTCCGCCCCTTGTCCATAAGCGTCTCCAAATCAGCCTTCCAGAAGAACGTAACGAGCGATTTCCCTTTCAGAATGCGCTCTTCCCATTGTGCTTGCGTAATCATGGAAAACTCAGGATCGAGCAATTTCTCATTAAACAGCTTGTTAAGGAAAATCAACGAGTCCTTATATCCTTTGTGGTAGGGAGCAAAGGCATATTTGTCTGTCGAAGGATCCACGTTGTAGAAGCCATGAATGCCGGTGAACGCCCGCCCGAACGTGGTGAATAGCCCCGTATCCCCAACGATGGCATTGTTGATCAGCGGGTACGTGTCCGGTTGTTTTTCTTTCAGCGCTTTCAGAAACTGGTAAAATTCTTCCACGGTCGTCGGCGCTTTCAAACCGAACTTATCCATCAAATCTTTGCGCGTATACCAGATGAAGTTGAAACCTTTGCCTTCCGCGTCGCCTTCGATGACCGGTACGGTATAGATGCCCCCGTCGGCTCCTGTGGCCACAGCTTTGGCTTCCGGATATTTTTCGTAGAATGCTTTCAGATTCGGAGCTTTATCCAAGTAGTCTTTCAAATTCAAGAACACCTTGTCGGGACCGTGCTGTCTTCCTTCCAGTGTATCGACCTGAATGAAATCGGTCACGGCGTTCGTCGCGATCATAATCTGCTTCTTTTCCTTCAAGCCTTCCTGGCTGACCACCTGAAATTCGATTTTCACGCCGGTCTTCGCTTCGATTTCCTTGAAAATCTCCCAGTCCTGCCGCACCTTCCCCTCCGGGCGGTCGTAAGCCAGCCAAGAGAATGTGATCGGCTTCTTGGCGTCTTCCCCTTTCTTCGTATCGCTTGCTGCCGGCGTATTTGCCGTTTCGTTCGTACAGCCGGCTGCGACGATGCCGGAGAGCATAACTGCGGATAATGCTGCTGCCACCGTTTTTCTTTTCATAGATATACCTCCCTTGGATATGGAAAAAGCTGCTTACCCTTTAATGCCGCCAATCATGGTGCCCTGTACGAAATACTTCTGAATGAATGGATATACACACAAAATAGGGAGTGTCGCGATCATGATAATGGCATATTTCATCGTCTGTAGAAGGTTCATATCCCCTTCCGCTTGAATTGTAGAGCCTGCGACCAGGATATTGCGAAGCATAATTTGCAACGGATACATCGAACGGTCGTTCAAATAAATCAATGCATCGAAGAACGCATTCCATTGGTTCACGGCCGTGAACAGGCCGATGGTCGCCATCACGGGCATCGACAGCGGCATCACGACACGCAGGAGCACCTGCAGCGAAGAACAGCCGTCTATCGTGGCCGCATCTTCCAGCTCCTCCGGCAGCGCTTCGAAGAACGTCCGCATGATGAACAAATACCATGTGCTGATCATGGTCGGCAGCACGATCGCCCAGATGCTGTTCAGCAGGCCGAGCTTCTGTACGACGAGGAACGTCGGAATCATCCCGCCGCTGAATAGCAGCGTAAACGCGGCCATCATTAGGATGAGCTTGCGGCCGGGCAGCCATTTTTTGGCCAGCGGATAAGCCATCGCAGAGGTTGTAATCAGCGTGAATACGACATGGACAACGGTATAACGGATCGTGTTCCAATAGCTGATCCATAGATCCGGATTGGCCGTCAGCTGCTTATACGCGATAAGGGTTACCTGTTTGGGCAGGAACAGCACTTCGCCGCTCGAAACCATGGCGTTGTCGCTTATAGACGCGGAGAACACGTACCACAGCGGATAAATCATCACAATCATGATCACGATCATGACCGTGTAATTAAATGCGTCGAATATCCGGGAGCCGGCCGATTGTCTGATTTTCATGCAGAATCCCCCTTCACCATAAGCTTGTCTCTGAGTATTTCTTGGCAATCCGGTTGGCGCCGATGACAAGTATGAGACCGATGACTGATTGGAACAACCCGACGGCAGTGGCAAAGCTGAAATCCGCGTCCAGGATCCCACGGCGGTATACGAATGTGTTGATGACGTCGGACGTTTCGTAGTTCATGGAGTTGTACAGCAGCAAAATTTTTTGGAAGCCGGTTTCCATGAAATGCCCCAGTGTCAGAACGAACAAAATAATCATCACAGGCACCATGCCGATAAAGGTAATGTGGCGCATTTGCTGGAAGCGGTTGGCGCCGTCCATTTTGGCCGCTTCATACAGCGTCGGATCGATCCCGGCGATGGCCGCCAAGTAGAGAATCGTTCCCCAGCCGACCTTTTGCCATATTTCCGAGGAAACATAGATGGTTCGGAACCATTCGGGCAGACCGAGAAACAGGATCGGCTCCATCCCGAACACTTTCACGAGCAGGAAGTTAATGATGCCGGTTTGCGGCGATAAGAATGTCACCAGAATCCCGGCAATGACTACCGTTGACAGAAAGTGGGGCATATAGCTGATGCTTTGTGCGATGCGTTTGAACATTTTATTCCGTAATTCATGAAACAAGATGGCCAGTAGGATCGGGGCCGGAAAATGAAACAGCAAATCGTATACATTCAGCATGACTGTGTTGCGAATGAGCTTCCACGAATCCGGGTTTACATAGAAGAATTCGATAAAATGCTTGAACCCGACAAATTTGCTGCCAAGAATTCCTTTGCCGATCGAATAATCCTGGAACGCAATGACGACTCCGTACATAGGCACATATTTGAAAATGATGTAGTATAAAATCCCAGGCAGCATTAACAAATATAGCGCTCTATGTTTCTTGACGATGTACCACATTCCTTTGCGCTGCGGCATACTGCCTCCCCCCTCCTCCTTTCGGAAGTTGATGGCCTAACTATACGAGAAGGCGCGCCGCAGCGTAAAGATCGCATAATTGCTTGACGTCTCATTTTTTGCGAAGCCTGATTTCATGCGGTTTCTGCGGGTCTCGATTGGCCTTGGAAGAAAAAATAGAGACTTCGGAAAAAATGAAGTCTCTATCTATTCAGTGATGCATCGTCCGGAATTTGGCCGGCGTGATGCCCTCGTATTTGCGAAACGTGCGAATAAACGAATTGCGGCCCCAATAGCCGACCTTCTCGGCAATGTCATCGATTTTCATATCCGTCTCCAATAGAAATTGCTTCGCCTTCATCAATCTGTACCTGGCGATGTATTCAACATACTTCTCGCCTACCGCTTCTTTGAACGTTCTGGAGAAATGCCCGTTGGACATATTCAGCTTCTCTGCAAAATATTCGATCGACAGCTCTTCATTGTAATGTGCATGGATATAGTCGAGCACTTCGGCGAACAGCTGCGTCCGCTGATCGGGCTCTTCCGTCCGGAACAGGACGGCATGACTCTCCTGGAAACAGGCTTTCAATTCCTCCCAGGTCATACAGCTGTTCATCCGCTCATACAGGCTCGAGAAGAAAGGGACATTGAAATCGTTATGCTCCGTCTCCACGGCACGAATCCACGTGTTAAGCACATCCGTACAAAAATATTTGACCTGCAGCGCCGTCGCATTGCGCCGTCTTCCATCTTCCAGCCGCTCGTAGACGAATTGCAGCAGCTTCTCATATTCCCGGGTTTTGTGCTGATTGAAAATCCGGTTCACGTCCTGCACGGCCAGGAAGCTCTCCCACTGCGTCCGGTCTGCCTCCAGCGGACCGCGGCAGATGTCTACATCCGCCTCAAGTCCCCGATTCTGCATGACCGTCAGCGCATGCTCGTACGATTCATGCAGCTGTTCGATAGCGTTCACCGGCTTCCCGATGCCGATCGTCGCTTTGAAATATTGGCTGTACGACTCCAGCACCAACCGGACGATATCCGCAGCCTCCTCCGCGCCCAAATGCAGGAAAGGGTCGTGCGCAACGACACAGGCCATGACGTCCGGCTTCGTTTGGCAGAGCCAGATAGGCGATGGCGTGGACTTCCTGATCAATTCTTTAATCTCAACGAACATGAAGGATTTCGTCGTTTCCGATAATTTGGCGTACATTTGCGAATTGTAATGAAAGGCAATCGTCAGCACGGTGCGTACCGCGTGCTTGTCATAGGTGAAACGAATTTCTTTGGCATAGAACGCGATGGAGAGCTCATCCTGGTATTCCCCCAGCAGCATTTTCGTCACGAAAAGCTCATGCATATAAGGAACCATGCCGCTCATGCGCTGCGAGAGCTCTTTGTTCTCGTCCGTAATCTCCTGAATCGGACGGTATAACCGGCGGCTTAAATAATAGGACACCAAGCTGCCGACAACGAGGAAGAAGATCAGGAATGCCCAAGAGATCATTCGCGTTATATAGGCGGGCTTCATGAGCGTACGCAGATCTGCAACCGTTACATAGTACCAAGTATCGTTAAAACGGGACTTCACTAAGGACATCGCAATTTCGTCGGTGACGAGGAACTGTGAATCGGCGGAGCTCAGGCGCGCATGCGTCTGTACCGCTTTGATCTCTTTGTCTGTGAAGCCGAACGCATTCAGAATCGTCCCTTGGGAAGAGGCGATCGCCGTCCCCGTCACCCATTTCTCCGGTATGGAAATGAGCTCTTTCAGCTTGCTCTGGTCAAAGTGCACGACCAAATACACCTCAGGATTATCCGTATTGAACGGATAGCTCATGACGGCCGATAAGCCGAGCTTGCCCGTATCGGTAACTTCCATCATTTTCTTGCCGGCGAATTGGGAAAGATAGCCGCCCTTTTGCTGCTCATCCAGCGGGTAGGTCTGGGTAAAATAGTAGGCTTTGTCCGTGTAAATATCCACATCGGCGACCAAATCGTGATTGGCGAAGTATAGGAAAACTTTCGAGACGAGCTTGTCGGATTGAAGCTTCATGAGCTGCTCCCGCAGCGTATACAACTGTTCGGCCCGCTGCTGGTTCTCCCGTGAATCGTCAATGACTCGGAGCAAGCCGGTCACATTGGACGAGCTCAGCATATTGATCATATTCGTTTTGAGCGCATCGAGAGCCGTGTCCGTCTGTTTGGAGAAATGGCTGATGACAACGTCGTTAAGCTTCTCCGCATCCTTCTCAATCGTCCGTACGACCAGCACGTGAGCCAGGAAGCTGGCGACAATGACCGGGACCATGATGACGATGAAATAGTTAGTAAAAAGCCGCCAGAATAAAGCTAACCGGAACTTGTGCACCTTCGAAATCGCTTTCACGCAAGCGCCGCCCCCCGAATACGTCTTTATTTCTATTCCCATATATTAGAATGACTATTTTTTTATACTATTGAAAAAGGTTTATGGGGTCAATAGAATTTGAAATTTTATTTTATTTTTGTAATTTTCAATAAATATTTATTTCTTTTTCCGACAAAATGAGACAAATCGGCAAAAACGCCCGCATTCTCCAGGAAGGCGGACGCTTTGTCCTTGATGGTTCAGATATGCTAGCAAGCTGCATCCCTCAAAACTTGAGTTCGGCGATCGCTTTTTTATATTTATCAATTCGGGCCTTATCTCTATCGGTCATCTCCGGCATGCGGCTGGTATCGCAATTATCCTCCAGATCGAGGAGTTTGACTTTCGTAGCCAGCGGATTTCGCTTGATTCTTAGTATAAAGCTTTCGTAGGTTTCATCCGCTCTTCGCGTCAAGTAGTCCAGCGCTTCGATCACGTTAAGGCTAAAGCCTTCGTTCTTCAGATCGAATAGCGTCATATCCGAATCCTCCACGACATCATGCAGGACGGCGACAATGGATTCCTCGGTCGTTACGGCTTTGCTGGCCAATCGAATGGGATGTAAAATATACGGGTTTCCGCCTTTATCGGTTTGACCGTCATGCGCCTTGGCAGCCAGCAGAATGGCTTTCGTTAATGTACTCATGTCTGCACCTTCATTCGTAAGTAGTAACGCTCCTATCATAGCATCGATACGATTCGGAAGCTATATGAGGAGGCTTACGGGAGGCGCCAATTTTAAATTATGAACGCAGGCCGGCCCGCTTCAAAGCCCCCCATTGAATCCGCTTTCAGAATATCACCCTCCATGAACAGCATCTTCTCCGCTTCTTGCCTGCCCGGCTTCAACCGGGGCAATCTCATCCAAGCAAACTTTACAAATCAATTTCCGTTTAAAATAATACGGCTCTCTCTCACTCCCGCAGAAAATGCAGTTCAACACGCATTTCGTTACGATCACCCGCTCTTCATCGCAATAAATCTTCACTTCGTCATCCGTGCCGATATTGAGCAAACGCCGCATCTCGATCGGTAGAACAATACGACCTAATTGGTCAACCTTGCGCACAATCCCCGTAGCTTTCATTGCCTCACCCTCTCAGTCTGCCCTTCTAAGTCAAAGGTCGTAGTTCTACTAAAATATTTCGTTCATTTTTCACTTATGTCAGGTATGTTTTACCAGTTCACATCGCCAAAAAATAGAAAATCCGCCTTACACAGGTTCCTGTGCCTTGGCGGATTTTCATATTTTTTTATTCATATTGCCTGCTCTATACACATCTTTGGCTTGCCGCGATTGGGCGGGTTTTACCAACCTTTATGACCGGATCGAGGCGGCGACCGCATTATGGAAACAATCCCGCAGCCTGGCAACGGATTTCTCACGGCCATAGTGAACTCTGTTGGTCAGAAGCACGGCGAAAACTTGCGAAGCCGGGTCCATCCACAAGGAAGTGCCGGTAAATCCCGTGTGACCGAAGCTCCGAGGCGAGAACCAATCGCCGGAAGCGTCCCATTTGTCACCCTTCAGCACCCAACCGAGCCCACGGTTTGCGTGTTCCAACTCCCGCGTATAGCTTCGCGTCGCCGCTTCGACCGCTGCCGCAGATATCAGGCTGCTGCCGTCGGCAAGACAGCCCTTGTTCAACCACATCGCGGCGTATTTGGCCGCGTCATGTGCCGTGGCGAACAAGCCGGCATGCCCGCTAACGCCGCCCATCGCCCAGGCGTTCTCGTCATGCACCTCGCCCCAGCGGCAGCTGCCCTGCATGAACTCGGTCGCGGCAATTTGCGGCCGCAGCTCCGCAGCCGGCCGGTAGCCGCTGCGGGTCATGCCCAGCGGTTCCAGCACATACCGGCGCGCAGCCTCGTCCAGCGGCAGACCGAACAGATGCGCCGCCAGCTCGCCCAGCACGATGTAATTGAAATCGCTGTATTCGTAACCGCCGCCGCACGGATAAAGCAAGGTCTCTTCCATGACCGCGGCTCTGATCTGCTGCGGGGTCCAACCGTGTGCGTGAAGGTTCTTGTAGGCTTGGAAGCCGGACGTATGGGTCAATAGATGCAGAATCGTCACTTCGCCTTTGCCGCCGGCGGCAAAGTCCGGAAAAAAACGGGCAACCGGGTCCTTCAGCCGCAGCTCGCCGCGGTCGATCAGCTGCAAAATAAGCGGCAATGTCACCATCACCTTGGTCAATGAAGCGCAGTCATAGATCGTATCTTCCGTTACCGGAAGCTCCTGCTCCTGCGTGACAATGGCGCGGCCGGCAGCGCAGGAACCGACGATGACGCCGCCCCGGCCTACGAGCGCCACGCCTCCGGGAATTTCGCCGCTGTCAATCTCTCGCTCCAGTAACCGGAAAGCGGCTTGGAGCTTATCAGGGTCCATCCCTTGCTGCTCGGGTGCGGTTGTCGGCAGTTGTTGTTCGGCGCGCATCTTATTCGAATGAACGGCGCGACGGCCACGAGCCTTGCAGCTTGCGAATGAACATGATCTGGCCCGTATGATACGCATCATGCAGGATCAGGCTGTTCACCCAGCGTCCTGCAGATTGCGTACGATTCGGGTATACATGCTCGAAGTCGTTCTCTCCCCACTGCGCAAGGCGTTCGCGGATGGCTAAATGAACCGTTTGCAAACGGGATAACGTCATCTCCCACGCTTCGCCGGATACGGACTCAACCGCAAACGTATCGTCATTCGTCGCATCCGGATATTCCATCTCTTCCCCGGTCATCCGTTTGAGCAATCTTTCTTTATAAAAAATCAGATGCTGCACATTTTCCCAGATCGTGTTGACGTGTTCGCCTGCAGGACGCCAATTGGCTTGCTCGGCAGTCAATCCTTTCAGCGCGTCCGTCAGTGGAGGATACCAGTCTTCCTTGTCATAGCAGCACTCCCAACCATGCAGCAAAAGCTCGACATTATTCATTAAACAGCCTCCCAATATTATCATTAGTAACCACCAAATATGAATTAACAAGTTACATGGCTAATTTACCATGGAATGATTTTCCGGTCAAGTAACTAGCAAAAATACTTTTCAGATGTTACACTGAAGCATAAAAAAGATCGGGGTCATGTCATATGCTTTGGGACGATTTACTGAACAGCTTGCATCGAGACTGGAGGGGCGACGGCGCAATCGATGACCGCTTGGATAACCCGGACTGGCTGCACCGCTGGCTTACGAGCCAGAACCTGAATATGGATCGTCCCCCGGAACCGGCAGAGCTGCAAGAATTGAAAGAACTGCGAGCACTGCTGCACCGAATCGTGACGCAATTCGTATCCAAGGCTATGCCGCATGAAGCGGATACGGAGGCGCTCAATGCGATTATGGCCGGCGGTCCGGTCATCCGCAAGCTTGTATCGGACGAGGGACGCTATCGCCTGGAATGGTATGGCCTTAACCGGCGATGGGAGCAAGTCCTGGCCGATATCGCCGCTTCCATGGCGCAATCGATAGCCAATGGCGAAACGTCGCGAATTCGGATTTGCGACAACCCGAACTGCCTCTGGGTATACGTGGACGAAACGCGCAACCGTTCCAAACGGTATTGCGATGACAAAATGTGCGGCAATCTGATGAAGGTTCGGCGCTTTCGGGCACGGCAAAAAGCCGCTGCCGACGCTCCCAAACACGATCACGAGTGATCATGTCCAAGATGTCGGCAGCAGCTTGGTTACCGATAATTCAAAGATTCGCAGCTGCCGATTTCCTTCGAATCATGCCTGTGCAAGGACCGATCGAACAGCCTTGCCGATTTCCTCATAGCTTGTGCAGCGGCATATGTTGGAACGCAGCCACTCCGTGATCTCTTCCTCGCTCGCTTGCCGTCCGGTCTGGGCAAGGGCATGTGCAACCATGATAAAACCGGGGGTACAGAAACCGCATTGAAAAGCGAAATGCTTCACAAAAGCTTGCTGCACGGGAGTGTCTCCCCCAAGTCCTTCGATTGTCGTTATACGCTTGCCGCGTGTCTCGATCGCCAGCATCATACAGGATTTGACCGGAACTCCGTCAACGATGACCGTGCAAGCGCCGCAATCTCCATTCTCGCAGCCGGCTTTGGCTCCCGTGAGGCCCAGCTGCTCGCGCAGCACACGCAGCAGCGTATCCGCCGAACGGATAGCGGCATGATGCGGCCGGCCGTTAACGAGCAGTTCCATCTCCCCCCTAACAATTCCTTCGTTCATGTTGCTTCCCCCCTCTCTTCCAGAGCGGTCATCACATCATATAACGTATTGCGCAGCACGAATGCCCGGTAGTCGCTGGAGCCAAGCAGATCGCTCATAATCGGCAGCGGCCAGCTTCGTATAACGTTCTCTACACGAACACCGAGCGGAAGCGTTCCCTCATTCAGGATGTTCTCCAAGCTGCGCGAACGAAACGGAACGGAACTGACACCGCTGAAGGCGGCGCGAACCCCTTCGCTGCTGCGAAGGGCGGCGATGCGAACGATGGGGTAGTCGATGCGTTCCATTTTGGTCTTTTTCACAGTGACGTAGGGTAGGTGCGTATAAGCGGCACCGGTAATCAACTGTACCAGGAGGTCTCCTCTCGCCAGCCGCGGTTGACCGTTCAGCAGCTCATGGACCGATATGCGGCGTACGCCCGCCGGACCGGCCAGCACGGCTTCGCTGTCCGCCAGCAAAAATGGCAGAAGTACTTCCCGGTATATGAAGGCTCCGCAGAGATTGCCGCCGAGCGTAATTCGGTTGCGGTTCGTACGATCCGCCACATCCCGCGATGTATCTGCCAGCAGCGGAAAGAAGCCGGACTCTTCCAGCTCCGTCAGCGTTAATGCTGCGCCAATCACGAGTACGTTCTCCTTCTCTCGAAGCTGCATCACCTTGCATTCAGCAATATCTTTCACATCGATGACTGCTCCTGTGCGAAGCTTATTCAACCGGGCCATGGAAATGATCTCCGAGCCGCCGGAATAATAGCGCGGCGCTTTGCCGCTCGCCTCGGCCTGCTGAAATAGAAAGACCGCCTCATCCAAGCTTGCCGGCTTATAATATTCGAAGTCGAACGAAATCATCGGCCTCCCCCTCTAGCCCGCCAAATCATCTCCGGCGTCAAAGGCAATGTGTCCAATTCGACTTCCGCCGCGAGAGACAAGGCGTTCGCCAGACAAGCGGGCATCCCGATGGTGCCATGCTCAGCGACCCCTCTGGCGCCATACGGTCCCTCGAGGAACGGCGTCTCCACGAATTCCGCCAAATAGGCAGGCGTTTCACCGTACCGTGTTACCTTGTAGGAACGCAGCTGCGGGTTCAGCACCTGGCCGGCCTGATTGTACAGCAATCCTTCACGGGTTGCGAAGCTGAGGCCCATATTCATGCCGCCGATGACCTGACCTCGCGCCGTGCCTGGATTGATCACCTTCCCGGCATCAAATACGGATGCCGCTTTGAGCACGCGATACGTGCATTCGCGGGTATCGAATTCCACTTCAACCGCTTGCGCGCCTAAGGTCCACTGCTGGCCCGGAACACCTTCGCCCGTCTGCGGATTCAGTCTGGTCGTGTCGCGGACACGGTAACGCCCGCGGCCGATCACGGGTTCGCCGACAGCGCGGCCGTCCAGGAATTGGAATCCGCTGACCAGCTTACTGATCTTCAGACTTATGATGGGATCGTCCTTCACGAATACCATCCCGCGTCCAACCTCCAGCAGCTCCGCCGGCATTTGCAGGGCAAGCGCAGCATTGTTTTTCAATTGATTGATCGCATCGTCAGCCGCGTCGAGCACTGCCCTGCCGACCATCATCGTCGAGCTGCTCGCAACAGTCCTCCAATGCTCCGGTGTAATCTGCGTATCGATGTCCATCTTGACATGGACCTGATCCATCCGCATTTGCAGCCGCTCCGCAAGAATCTGCCCCATCGCCGTGCGGTTCCCTTGTCCAAGCTCCACCGCGCCGATGCTAAGATTCGCACTGCCGTCATGGTTGAAGGTGACCGTTGCGCCGGAACCGGTTTCCACGGACATCCCGAACGCTTTCCATACACAGGCCATGCCTTTCGTCCTGACCGTGTGCGGACCCGTCTGTACATGCTGACCTTCCTCCCAATGAATCAGTTCCTTCAGCTTACGGATGCATTGGGCAAATCGCCGATGGAGCTGCTTGTAAGCGGAGTCTGCGTCGGGGTCGTATCGCCCGGCAAAATAGCGTTGTTGAGCCGAAGCGCTAACGGATCCATCTCCAGCCTTTTGGCCAGCCGGTCCATCGTCCGTTCGATGCAATAGAGCGCTTCCGTATGACCGAAGCCCCGGAATGCCGTAGCATAAGGGTGATTCGTATAGACGCACAAGGCGTCGCACCACACATGGTCGATCTTGTACGGACCCGTACAATCGACAGCCGCCGATTGCGTGACGGCCGCCCCCTCATCGGTGTATCCGCCTGTGTCGAACAAGAGCGTCACTTCAGCCGCCATCAGCTTGCCTTCTCGGGTGGCGCCGAGCTTCACTTTCGCCTCCAGACCGATATGGCAGGGGGAACTGACGATGTCGCATTCGCGGGAATTGTTGACTTTGACGGGCCGGCCGCCGCAAGCTTTGGAGGCCAAATAGGCGATATATTCGAGCTGAATCGACCCTTTACCGCCAAAGCCGCCACCGACGAACGGCACGTGCACGATGACCTTGGACTGGTCGACATGGAAGAAGTGCGCAAACGCACGTTTGATCGTATAAGGGTCTTGCGTTGAGCTTTGAATCTCGATCAAGCCGCCAGGCTTCACTTCGACAATCGCGCAGCGCGGCTCCATGGCGGCGTGATCGGACGTGTTGAAGGCATAGGTCCCTTCGACGGTCACCTCGCTTGCCGCCCAACCC
The DNA here is from genome assembly GCF_031456485.1 of Bacillus sp. 3255. Lineage (NCBI taxonomy): Bacteria > Bacillati > Bacillota > Bacilli > Caryophanales > Bacillaceae > Bacillus > Bacillus sp. 3255. Next base: position 123,024 of record NZ_JAVDUS010000004.1, on the reverse strand, counting down.
GCAGGCATATGGCCTTTGCGGATGCGAACCCAGTTGCCGATATTCGTGTGTGCGACGGGGTACACGTCTCCCTGCTTCTCATAACCGGCTAATCCTTCATGAATTAGCGGCGCACCGGGCGCAAGGGCACTGCTCGGCGAATGTACGACCGGCAGCTGCTCGAACTCGGCGCGAATGCGGGCTGCCGCCTCCTTGGCCCGATGCTCCGATTCGGCAACGACGATGACGATCGGTTCTCCGTAATAACGAACTTTGCCGGAAGCGAGCGGCGGCCGGTCTGCCAGCATACTTCCGGTAAGAACAGCTATGTCATCTCCACGAATCACTGCATGAACGCCGCTCATTGCCTTGGCGCCGGAGACATCGATGGACTGGATCCGCGCATGGGCATAAGGGCTGGTCACGAGCCAGCCGTAAAGCAGTCCGGGAGACTGCGTATCGTTGGTATACTTCGCAACGCCGGTTACTTTCTCTTCAGATTCCAACCGCGGAATACTCTTTCCTATCACTGTCAAAGCGACACGCTCCCTGCTCATTTCCGACAATCTATTTTTATCATCATATCGGATAACAACTCGTCTTATTCCGTTGCTTCTTCTGCAGAGTACCGTCAAACATCCAATCCGATTTAGGTCCTGATACATACTTTACTTACATATCTTTCGAGAGGATGATGGACAATGGCGAAAATCCGGCAAGGAGACGGCGGCCCCGTACAATTCAAGCATCGAATGGAGGGGTTAACTTCGCGTGTAGAGGGACACCAGCATGCCTTCGGCAATTTGACGGACTTATTCATTCCTGAAGATGGCAGACACCGCCACACGTTCAGGGGCATTACAACGACAGCTGACGGCCATAGGCACTCCTATTCGGGACGAACCGGTTTAAATATCGGCTTCGGGGTCAATCATTTTCATCGTTTCTCGATTCAAACGAACATCGCGGACGGACATCGGCATCTTATTTCCGGTCGGACTACAGGCCTGATTCGCCTTGGCGGCCGGCTCGGTCACAAATTAATCATTGAAAAAGTCTTGCGCGAGCGCGTCAAGAAGTAATGCATGACAAAAAGGACTGCTCCTAGTCAACAGAACTAGTCGAGCGGTCCTTTTGCTTTTACCTTATCCAGCCTGTTTCTTCGTGCCGATCGGCAGAATCAAATCCACCGTCGTACCTTTGTCAACCTCGCTCCTGATCTGCAGGCTTCCTTGGTGGGCTTCGACGATTTTATGACAAACCATCAAACCTAATCCAGTCCCCTTCTCCTTCGTCGTGTAGAAAGGCTCTCCCAATACAGCGAGCCGCTCCTCGGCAATGCCGCAGCCCTCGTCCGTGAAACGGATGAAGACTTGGCTGCCGGCCGTTTGAAGTTGGATGACAATATTGCCGCCTTCCGGCATCGCTTCTATCGCATTTTTGAGGATATTAATGAAAACCTGCTTCAATTGATTCTCTTCGCAGTTAATCAGAGGCAGATCCGGCGCCATTTCCGTATGGATCACCACATTATTAAGAATGGCCTGCGTCTCTAGCAGAGAAATAACATCATGGGCAATTTTGCGGACGTCCTTCATTTGGAAGTGAACAATCGAAGGCTTGGCAATGACCATAAATTCGCTCACGATGTCATTGATCCGGTCCAGCTCCGAGATCATAATTTCGAAATAGCTCTCATACCCCGTCACCTTAGATTGCAATAATTGCACAAAGCCGCGCAGCGACGTAAGCGGATTGCGAATTTCATGAGCGACTCCTGCCGCAAGCTGCCCTACGATCGAGAGCTTCTCGGTTTTGAGCAGCAGCTCCTCGGTTCGTTTGCGCTCTGTGATATCTTTGGCAATCCCATAGACGCCGTTCACTTGCTCATGAATAATAATCGGCACCATTTTCAAGTTGATTTCGATGATTTTCCCTGTTTGGAGCGTAAGTGTCATTTCGATGCTGTTGGACTCACCTTTCAGCGCCCGGGCGAACAGCTGCAGCGCCTTCTTCTTGTCCTCCGCACGGACGAAAGGCGATAGCGACCGATAGCTGAATGCCGCCTCCGGGTAGCCTGTAATCTTCTCCGTAGCGTTATTGACAGAAGTGACGTTCCCTTTCAGATCAAGCGTGAAAATCGCATCTGGATTATGCTCGACAAGCGACTTATAGCTCTGCTCGCTTAGCTCCAGCATATCTTGCGCCCGTTTGCGCTCCGTGATGTCTCTGCACAACAGCTGTACGGCAGACGTGCCCAGGAATTCAATCGGCACCTCGCGAACTTCCACATCGATCACCTGTCGGTCGAGACGCAGAAACTTTTGATCCATCGGTTCCGTCGGCCGTTTGTCGTCATTCACTTGCTTCATTCGTTCCCGCGTCATACTCAAATAATCCGGATGAACAAAATGTTCCATAAGTCTTCCAATCAGCTCATCAGGATGCTGTGCACCAAGAACCTTCGCGCCTGCAGGATTAATAAAAACAATAACCCCGTTCGTATGTACAACGATCGGTTCTGGCGAGTGCTCTACCAGAATGCGGTATCGCTCTTCACTTTCCAGCAGCTGCTTTTTCAACCGTTTCAAACAAAAATATAAAATTAACGCCGTAACCCCGACATAAAACAATCCTTTGGATGAGTTAACGGAAACCGCCTCTGACGACTTCAGCGTTCGAACCAAGTGATCCGATAGAATGACCCAAAGACTGCCGACCAATACATAGATGCCTGTGACTTTTAATGCGGATTTGATTTTTTTCACTTCTTTTGGCTTGTTCTGCATTTCACTCTTCTCTTCCTTGACCATGCTGTGCGGCTAATAGTCTTCAAGGTTATATCCATAAGTATATCATTTAAAATGGAACTTGCTTATTGGATCTTTCTCCCAAATCGAATCTCACACATTCTATTGGACGAACATATAATAGAATAACACAGCTAGAAGGGAGGTCTTTCCCGATGAAACGTTCAGAGTCATTCAAAATTTGTCAAAAATATATGGGACGCGAAGTGGTTATCCGCACCACCCACGGCACTTATAAAGGAAAAATTGTTAAATTGGACAATAACAAAGTGTATTTGCAGCCGCTGCGGCCATCCAATAAAGCGCAAATCTCATTTTTTCCTTTTATCATTCCGCTCGTACTCTTCGATCTTCTAGCTATTGGTCTATTGGCTTCACGTCCGTTTTTTCCGTTTCGGCCGTTCTAACGATCAATAACGAACAACCTCATGCCATACGATGAGGTTTACTTGCAACATGACAAAAAAAAGACAGGGGGCTTGCTGCCCTCTGCCTTTTTGTTATTGCTCTTTCAAATATCCGCTGGCAAACTCGTAAAAAGCGCTAGCGTCTTCCCATTTCTGGAAGCCGGCTTGAGCTATTCTATCACTGCCTCCGCCTTTTCCGGCATATGCACCCAAATTCGCTTTGAGAAAAGCTCCGCAGGCGACAGGCGTTCCGCCGCTGTTCGCGAGTACGACCTTGTTGTCCAATTGCGATGCCAAAAGTACAGGAAGCTTGCTCTCCTCCGCCAGCTTCGCTGCGAGCATTTGCAAATCTTTCAATACCCTGTCCTCAAACACATGAGCAACAAAAGGATGCCCGGAGGACAACGTCAACAATTCCTGCGCCACATAAGCGTCGTTTCTTTCTTTGAGCTCCGAGAGTTCGGCTTGAAGCTGCTTATGCTCCTGCTCCCATTTCGCAATCCGATCCATAATTTCGTCTTTGCCGGTATTATACTTAACGGATAATGCGCCCAAAATTGTCATGCAATCATTGAACTCATCCAATGCCCGATAACCGCATTTGAAGTATACTCGCGTATTCCCCTTCTGCTTCTCGGATCTCAACAGCTTGATCATGCCGATCTCCCCTGTGGATGCAACATGAGTTCCGCCGCAAGCGTTGTATTCGATTCCTTGGATCTCCACAATGCGAATGCGCTCTGTTACCTTCGGCTGTTTGACGAGCGGCAGCTTGGCCAGCTCCTCTTCGGATACGAAAAAACTGCTCATCCTGCGATTCCGATAAATTTGCGCATTCACTTCCCGTTCGAGCGCTGCCAGTTGATCAAGCCGCAGTTCCGGCAGCTCGATATCGATGGTTGCATAATCGGTCCCAAGATGAAAACTGAGCGTCACCGCTTGATACATCTCGCGGCAGACGGCTGATAACAGATGCTGGCCGCTATGGTGCTGCATATGATCGAATCTTCGTGCCCAATCCAGCTTACATGCAACCGAACTGCCATCCGGCAGGCTCGCTACTTTATGCAGCACCTTCTCCTCCTCGCTGACGACATCGAGCACCGGCATTCCGCCGATCTCCCCTTGGTCACAAGGCTGGCCGCCCCCATGCGGATAAAAGGCCGTGGCCTCCAGAACGAGGTACCATCCATCCTCTCTTGCCAGCACCTCGCTGACCGTCGTTTCCCATTCTTGGATATAAGCGGAATCGTAATAAATCTTCTTCGTCATCGCTTGCTTCCTTTCTATTCTATGGCAGGCTTGCCGCGGTGAAGCCATCTTTCCATCACCACATAGTCCTTGCCGCCTTTGGTGAATTGTTGATCCGTTGCTTTCAGGCCGAACTTCTCATAGAAAGCGGCCTTATGGCTCCTGGCATTGCAGAAAATGCGCGTCACGCCGGCCTTCGCCGCCTCTTCAAGCACATAACTCAGTAACCGGCTTCCATAACCACGGCCTTGACTCGCATTCTTTGTCGCAAATTTGCGAAACTGCGCCTCGCCGCCCTCGATGAAGAGAGAGACGACAGACTGGAGCTCTTCCCCGTCATAAAGCCCATAATGCATCCCCTTATCGTCATCCGCAAGCTTCACATAATCCAGCTCACGGTCCGGCCACATCACCTCATGACGCAGCTGCCATGCCAGCTCTTGAGAAACCGTTCTAATTTCCACTGCTTTCTCTCCCTCTATTGTTGTTACTTCCCTCTCAGCCAGAGCTTGTCCACACCATACGCCATGGCTGTTCCGAAAGCATAACGTACGAGATCTATCCATAGAAAGCCTCTGCCCAGCACCAACGCACCCAAAGTGGTACTTCTCAGATCGGTCATCCACACCGACTGATTCAGTTGACTGAACTCAATACCGAAGCTGAAAAGCAAGGTAAGCGCCGCAGCCAAGCCCAGCTTCTGCCGTTTGTTCATCATCAGCCGAATGCCGAAATAAACCATGCTGGCCCAAAGCATATCCCCCGTGTGTTCAGCCCAAAAAGTCGGAAGATAGGAAGCGAACCTTCTTGAAGCCAGCCCCAGCATCATCGCGATGACCACTGCTGCCCCGTATCTTATCATCGTCTACCTCACCCTATGTAACGTATACGTTTTATTGTAGGGGAAGTTGAGCATTTTAGCCACCCTCGGCCATAGCTGCATGCAAAAAAAGCCAACCAGAAGAATTCTGGATGACCTCATCCTATGAAAAGCCGCCTTCGGGGCAGCTTTCCGTTATAGCTATAGTCTAGCTTAGCGCGCTTTCCTTTTCCTCCGATGGAACACGAACCACGCGATACCGATCCCGCCCGCCAACAGCAGCGCGCTGAAAAAAAGGATATAACTCAAATGAAATATATTATTAATGGGAATCCCTCCTGTTCATAGGCTTGCTCGCTCAGGAAAGCCGTGCGATGCCAGCGAGATGATCCGCCATGCCGATTCGCCGATCACCAAATCGAACTCACAATACGCCGTATCTTCGTGCAGCTCGCATGCATGCAATTCATAATCGGCATTCCCGATTCGAAAAGAAGCTGAATCCTCGCAATATGAGCATGCTTCCGTCTTTATTGTATCCATTAACCCAATGTCCCCCACCGCTCTAAATTATCATTAATTCATTATGCCCCATTGGCGGGATTTTCATACTGGAAAATAAACCTTCGCGATATTACGCGCTTGTCAGGCATGAAACTTGTCCCCCGCACATACTATGGAACTAAGCAAATGAAGCGTTTACATGAAGGAGTTGATGTCCATGTTCGACCCCAAAGAATGGACCAAACAGCTCAAATCCATTCACGGCATCGTAAGAATCATTTACGTCAACGAACATACCGGCCTGGCGAAATTGCGCAGCACATTCACCAAAGAGCAGCAAAAAGCGCTCGAACGTGAAGATAAAAAGCTATCCCATTCTTGAAAATGAAAAGAACGCTCTTGCAGCGTTCTTTTTTTGTTGCGTGTGCGCCGGCCCCGGAGGGCAGGCGGCGCAGTGCGAAGGACGTGCCTGCGCACAACGTGTGGCTCCCAAGCGGAGGCGACAGCCGCTTGGGGCCGGACGTTAGCCGGGGGCGTGCCGCCGGGGCTGTCCGCCCGATCGACGTGCCGGGCGTACGGCGCTCGCAGGCGGAGCTAACGGACACAGGAGACGCTAATTGCGCGGAAATCGCCGCTATGCGGAGCTAACGGACACAACAGCCCCTATTTGCTGGATTTCGGGGCGAAATCGGGCAAATGAGGGCAAATAGCGGCGCTGGTGTCCGTTAGAATGAGAAGGCGGACCGGATTCCGCCAATAAGGTCCGCTGTGTCCGTTAGCTGGCTCCGCGCCGCGAAAAAGGCTGCGCGAGGCTGCGTAGGGCTGTGCGCCCGATCGGCGAGCCCACCGCGCGGCGCTCGCAGGCGGAGCTAACGGACACAGGAGACGCTAATTGCGCGGAAAGCGCCGCAATGCGGAGCTATCGGACACCACAGCCCCTATTTGCCGGATTTCGGTGCGAAATCGAACCAAAAAGGGCAAATAGCGGCGCTGGTGTCCGTTAGAATGAGAAGGTTCCGACAATAAGATCCGCTGTGTCCGTTAGCCGGAGGCGTGCCGCGCAATGGGCTGCGCGAGGCTGCGTAGGGCTGCGCGCCCAATCGGCGAGCCCACCGCGCTGCACCGCAGGCGGAGCTAACGGACACAGGAGACGCTAATTGCGCGGAAATCGCCGCTATGCGGAGCTAACGAACACCACAGCCCCTATTTGCTGGATTTCGGGGCGAAATCGGGCAAATGAGGGCAAATAGCGGCGCTGGTGTCCGTTAGAATGCGGAGGCGGACAGGATTCCGCCAATAAGGTCCGCTGTGTCCGTTAGCCGGCTCCGCGCCGCGCAAATGGCTGCGCGAGGCTGCGCATGACTGTGCGCCCGGTAGCCAAACCGACCGCACGGCACCCGCAGGCGGAGCTAACGCCCTCCGCCCTCCCGCCAACGCTGCCGAGCTATATCCTGCTCATCAGCTGCCGCACCTTGGCAGCGGTATCCGATCCCGGCGACGGCGTATACACGCTGCACCGCAAATCCGTCTGCCCTTGAATCTGCAGCGTCGTCAAATCAAAGAGCAGCTTCCCGACCTTCGCATGGCGGAATTCAATCAACACTTCAGGCGCGCGGCTAACGTCGCTCTGATTCCAGAAAGCCCGGAATTCCGGATTCCGCTCGCTGATCCGTTCAATAAACTCACTGTACCAATTGTCCCCCACATATTGCCCGTAATAAGATCGGAACATCGCCAGAAACCCCCTGGCGAAATCCCGCCAGTTCACCGCCAGAGCCTTCAGCTCCTTCCGTGTAAAAAGCAGCCAAATGAGATTCCTCTCCTCCAGCGGAACTCCGGCAAAATCCAAAAACATCGCCGCAGCCGCCGAATTCCATCCGACGATATTACAGCGGCGATCGGAGATAATCGCAGGGCAATCCCGCAGCTCGTCCACGATGCGGCGAAGCGCCGGCGTCACCGTCGGCGTCTCGTCCACAATCGCCGTCGGTGCGGGCTGCTCAAGAGCCAGCATGAACAAATATTGGCGCTCATCTTCATTCAACTGCAAAGCAAGCGCGATCCGGTCCAGCACCTGAACCGACATTTTGATTTCCCTGCCCTGCTCCAGCCAGGTATACCACGTCGTGCTCACACCGGCTATCGCCGCCACTTCCTCCCGGCGCAAGCCCGGCGTCCGTCTCCGGCTCCCGCCCAGCAGCCCGGCATCGCCGGGCTTCAACCGGGCCCGGTGGGCGGTCAGAAACTCCGACAGCTCCTGCAGCCGTTCCTTCGTATTCATGGTCATACCTCCCTATAAGTGCATCCTAGAAGCTATTATACCAGTATAAACTATAACTTGTAATAGGATAACAACTGTGACATTCTAATGGCATAACAGTAGAACCTAATCCCCATGCACATATAAATAAGGAGGAAATAGCATGAAACGTGTTGTGATTACAGGAATGGGAGTCATCACTCCCCTCGGTCATCAAGTGGATGTATTTTGGGAGAAGCTGACAAGCGGCACCTCCGGCATTACCCCAATCGATCACATGGACGTCTCCGGATACAAAGCCGGCATTGCCGGCGTCATTCGGGATTTCGACGCCGAGGCCGCCGTAGGGCGCCGGGAAGTACGGCGCATGGACCGGTACTGCCAATTCGCCGTTGCCGCAGCCAAACAGGCGATCGACGATGCCGGCCTCGAGATCAACGCGGCCAACGAAGAGCGAGTCGGCGTCTACATCGGCTCCGGGATCGGCGGCATCCATACGATGCTGGACAACTACCGGACGCTGCTGACCCGCGGCCCCGGCCGCGTCAGTCCGACCGTCGTGCCGATGATGATCGCGAACATGGCCGCTGCGCAAGTCAGCATCCTGTATGGCGCCAAAGGGCCTTCGCTCGCGCCGGTGACCGCTTGCGCCACAGGCAATAACGCCATCGGCGAAGCCTTCAAGCTGATCCAGCGCGGAGGCGCAGACGCCGTCATTGCCGGAGGCGCCGAAGCGACGGTCACCGACCTCGCGCTGGCGGGCTTCGGCAATGCGACGGCACTGTCGACGCGCGAGTGTCCGCCGCAGCAAGCCAGCCGCCCGTTCGATGCGCAGCGCGACGGCTTCGTCTCCGCCGAAGGCGCCGGCGTGCTGGTGCTGGAGTCGCTCGAGCATGCCGAGCGCCGGGGCGCCAAGATCCATGCCGAGCTCGTCGGCTATGGCTCAACCTCGGACGCCTACCATATCGTGGCGACCGATCCGGAAGGCTTGGGCGCCTACCGAGCCATGCGCGATGCGCTCGCGGACGCCGGGGTGGCAGCTGAGGAGCTGGACACGATCAACGCCCATGCGACAAGCACGCCGGCCGGCGATCTGTCCGAGACGCTTGCCATCAAGCGGCTGCTTGGCCGCAGGGCCTACGATGTGCCCGTCAGCGCAAACAAATCGATGCTGGGGCACATGCTGGGCGCAGCAGGCGGCGTGGAAGCGGTCGCGCTGATCAAGACTCTGCAGGACGGCATCATCCCGCCGACGATCAATCTCGATCATGCCGATCCGCAGTGCGATCTGGATTATGTGCCTCACCGCGCACGCACAGCCGAACTGCAATACGGCTTATCGAGCTCGTTCGGCTTCGGCGGCCATAATGCCGTCCTCGTTTTCAAAAAATACGGCGCTTAACATAACGCAGATACAGCAAAAAACCCTTACCGGGCAAACTAGTCAATTAGTTCGCCTGTAAGGGTTTTTCCTATGGTTTAAGCAGCAATAAGCGGTCATCGCTCGCGCCCGGACTGCCTCGGCCGTCGGTATTGTTCGTGATTACATACACATCGCCGTTATGCAGCTTCACATCCCGGAGCCTGCCTTCCCCCTCCAATTTGGTCGTCAATTGATTGGCTGCGGGATTATACTTATACAGCTTCTGCCCGCGCAGCGTTGCGAACAACAGCTGTCCATCGGCATCGACCGTCATGCCCGAAGGGGCGATCGCCGTATTGCCGGTATGGTACAACGGGCTGACCATGCTCTCTTTCTTCGCGCTGCCGATGATGAGCGGCCACCCGTAATTTTTCCCTTTTTCAATGAGGTTAATCTCATCATGCCCTCCCGGATCCCCCGACGGACCATGCTCCGTGTTATACATCCGGCCCTGCTTGTCCCAGACGATGCCTTGCGGATTGCGATGGCCGTAAGTATACACGTAGGACCCGGGAAACGGGTTATCCGCAGGCACTTTGCCATCCAAGGTCATGCGCAATATTTTGCCCGCCGTACTTTTCATATCCTGCGCCAGCATGTCGTTGCCTGAATCGCCTGTCGTCACATACAGCATCTGATCAGGACCAATGGCTAACCGCCCGCCATTATGGGTGTAGGCTCCCGGGATGCCTTCGAGATACGCTTTGACCTCTTCCCAACCGCCGTTTTTCTTCTGCAGCATGATGACGCGATTATAGGCTTTGCCGCCTTCTTCATAGGTATGATAAGCATAGGCCTGTTTCGTTTTCGCAAAATCAGGAGACAATTGGAGACCGAGGAATCCGCCTTCCCCTTGATGCTTGACCGGCTTTTTGAGCTGCACCTTTTGCCGGGTGACGGAATCGCCGCTTATTTGGACAATATGGCCCTCCCGCTCGCTCACATAAATCGTATCCCCGTCAAACTGGATGGACCAAGGAATTTTCAAGTGCTCCGCAAGCACCGTGTAGGCTCTAGCGGCGGCGGGCTTGCTGTCCGCTGTTTTCACTTGGTTCTCGGAATCGCTGCTGCGTGTACAAGCTGAGCACATGATGGCTGCAGCCATCAGGATCGTTCCCAAACGACCGGCTTTCATCCCACTTGTCCCCCTCACATCCTAATTTTATCCAATAAGTAAAATCCATTATAACGACTCCGGAAAGGGAAGTACAGCTGCATCCATGTAAGATAAAAAGAGAGCCCCCGCAAGGTCAAATCGACCTTATTTGGCGCTCTCTGCGGTTATTTTTTCACATTTTTCGTAAAATCCCATCCGCCCGTCACTGTCGTTACTTTGCCTGTCGGTCCAACCATATTGTATTTGATAGCGATAGAACCATAGCTCAACTCAATCGTTTCATTCGTCTCATACATGCTGAACGAGCTCACATTCACTTTTTCCAAATCGATCGTAATGACAGGCTTCCTGTCCTCGCTGCCTGAAGGCACGAAAACAATTTGGCCTTTCTCTAGCGATTTGGCCGTGACGGTGTTCAGAAACAACGGAATGGACGAGGCGTCAAAATTTTTGTTCAGCAAAATGGTGCTGGGCACGGCTTTGCCTGCCGATGATCCGGCTCCGCTAGTGCTGGCGCCCGCTGCCGTATTGTGGACATCGAAGGAGAAGGACTGAACTTCAATCCACTTTTCAAACCCTCTGGCTTGAGATTCGCCTTCAATGCCATCCAGCTTCAAATACACATCGTACTCTTGGCTTTCGGCTGCCGCTGCAGGCCATGCGCCGAAGGCCATAACCAACAAGCTTAGCAGTACAACAACATACGTGTACTTTCGATAACGGACCTTGTTCAAACGATCACTCCTCATTCGTGTTACGATATGTATCCATCATCTCACTATATTGGAAGTAATGCTCTTTTATGCATATCGGGCAAAAAGAAAGTGCCGTGTTCGCCACGGCACTCCTTCTTCTCATTATGAGATCAAGCCGAATTCCCGGCCGACCTTCTCCAAGCTTCCAAGGGCAACGGCAAGATCCGCTTCCGTATGCTGCGCCGTCACAATCAGCCGAACGCGGCCTTTGTCCATCGCGACGGTCGGATAAACGATGCCTTGCGCGAAGATCCCCTCCTCGAGCAGGCGGTCAGAGAAACGCATCGTTCGTGCGGGGTCCCCTACGATGATCGGGATGATCGGCGTTTCGCTGGCGCCGGTATCGAAGCCCAGGCGCTGCAGCGAGCTCCGGAAGCCGTTCGCATTATGCCACAACTTGGCGACCAGATCCGAACTCTCGCGCAGCACCTGAATCGCAGCTAAGCATGTAGCTGCAACGGCCGGCGGCTGCGACGTGCTGAAGAGGAACGGCCGCGCGGAGTGGATCAAATGCTCTTTCAGCAGCTGGGCTCCGGCGACATAGCCGCCTACGGCGCCGATCGCTTTGGACAGCGTGCCGATCTGAATATGGACGCGTCCGTGCAGGCCGAAATGGTCGGTCGAGCCTTTGCCGTTCTTGCCCAGCACACCGCTGGCGTGCGCATCGTCCACATACACGATGGCGTCATAAGCTTCCGCCAATTGCACAATGTCCGGAAGCGGCGCAATGTCCCCGTCCATGGAGAACACGCCGTCGGTTACGATGACCCGTTTGCGATGATTTTGTGTATCTTTCAGCACGGCTTCAAGCTGATTCATATCCTTATGCGCGAAGATCCGGCGCGCCGCCTTCGTCAGGCGAATGCCGTCGATGATGCTTGCATGGTTCAGCTCGTCGGAGATCACGACGTCATCCGCGCCAAGAATCGCAGACAATGCGCCCTGGTTCGTCGTGAAGCCGGACTGGAAGACGAGTGCCGCTTCCGTGCCTTTGAAGGCTGCGAGCTCCAGCTCCAGCTGTTCGTGAATATCCAGCGTCCCCGTAATCGTCCGCACCGAACCGCTGCCGACGCCGTATTTCTCGATGGCGGCGATTGCCGCCTGCTTCAACCGGGGATGATCGGTCAGCCCCAAATAGTTGTTGGAGGACATTTGGAGAATACGCCGCCCGTTCAAATTCATCCAGGTGCCGGAGCCGCTCTCCCATACTTTGATCGTACGGTACCGGCCGTCCCGCTTCCAGCCCTCGATATCTGCCGCCAAATCGTTCAAATAATGCATGACGAACCTCCCAAGTTATATTAATGAGTAAAAACAATTTTACCGCATTGGCCCTCATGCATTAAACGGAAGGCTTCCTCATATTGGTCCAGCGTGAAGGTATGGGTGATTACCGACGCCAAATCCACGCGATGCTGGTTCAGCAGCCCTTTCATCTGGTACCAGGTCTGGTACATTTTGCGCCCGGTGATGCCTTCGACCTTAAGTCCCTTGAAAATAATCTGGTTCGTTACATCCAGACTGACTTCCTTCGTCGGAATGCCCAGGAGCGATACACGGCCCGCATTGGCCGCAGCCTCGAATGCATCCGCAATCGCAAGCGGATTGCCCGACATTTCAAGGACGACCTCCACGCCTTCGCCTTCCGTCAGCTTGCGCAGCTCCTCGGATGTACGCGTTTCCATCGCATTGATCGTGACATCCGCCCCCATCTGCGAGGCCATATTCAGCCGGTTCTGGTTAATGTCCACAGCATAGATTGCGCCTGCACCGCACGCTTTCGCCACTTTGATGGCCAGCAGTCCGATGGGACCTACCCCAATGATCGCAACCGTCTTCCCGACGATATCTCCCGATAGCACGGTTTGTACCGCGTTGCCGAGCGGATCCTGCAAGCAGGCTATTTCGAAAGGCAATTCAGGCGAATTATGAATAATATTGCTCGCCTTGACGACGGCATACTCGGCGAAGCAGCCCGGCGCCGTAATGCCGAAGCTTTTGGTATGCGGGCATACATGCCCGTTACCGGTTCGGCACGCTTTGCAATTCCCGCAGATCATATGCCCTTCGGCAGAGACGTGGTCACCGATTCTCACACCGCGAACCCGGTCACCGATCTCGACGACGATGCCGGCAAATTCATGGCCGAACACGTTGGGCGTAATGACGGTTTTGTCCGCCCAAGCATCCCATTTGTAAATATGCAGATCCGTTCCGCAAATGGAACTCGCCTTGATACGAACGAGCACTTCGTCGTCGCCGCACACCGGCACGGGAACTTCTTTCAATACGGCGCCGGGTCCGCGGTGTTCTTTGACCAACCCTACCATCATTCTGGACATGATGATTCCTCCTACGTGAATATACAATATACTGTACATATGTGCGTTTTACTGTCTATATATACCATATTACACGAATGTATGTTATATTGTAAATAGGCGAATTTGACGGACCCAATTTACTCAGAAGGAGTCACACCGATGCAAGAACCGATACACAAAATGGTCGGCAGAAAGCTGCTGAACATCCGCAAAACAAGAGGCTTAAGCTTGGATCAGGTAGCCGAGTTGACCGGCGTCAGCAAAGCGATGCTGGGGCAGATCGAACGGGGAGACTCGAATCCGACAATCTCCGTGCTTTGGAAGATCGTCAGCGGGCTGCAGATCTCCTTCACCTCTTTAATCGAAGACGATGAACCGAAGATTACCGTTGTCCGTTCGGATGATTTATCCCCATTCGAAGAGGAAGACGGCCAATATCGCGCCTATCCGCTGTTTCCCTTCCACCCGCAGAAAAACTTTGAGATCTATACCGTCCAAATGGATCAGCATTGCAGCCATACATCGGAGCCTCATAACGAAGGCGTTGAGGAATACATTCTGATGGTGGAAGGCAAGCTGCAAATCACGATCGGACAAGAGAGCTACACGCTGTATGCCGGCGACGGCATCCATTTCTCCGCTGATAGACCGCATACGTATACGAATCTCACGGACCGCAGAGCTGTCTATAAGACGATCATCTATTATCCCTCCGTGTAAAAAAACGCAAGCTGCCGGCTCCCGCCGGCGGCTTGCGTTTCTTCTATTAGACCTGAACCAACCGGTTGTAGAATTCCTCGATCGCAATAGGCTTGCCGCCGTTCAAACGGGATTCCTCCGCTGCGAACGACATGAGATGGCTGCGCACGGATACGGAGGCCGACGACGAGCTTTCGCCCCCTGCATACGTTCTCACTTCGCGCAAGAAGCTGCGCACGATGCCTGCATCGCCTCCGCCGTGCCCCTCTTCGGATGCGTGAACATGGACGGTCGTCTTCTCATTCGTCACGAAATCATGAACGGTGAACTCGTTCTCCTCCATATTGCCGCGAATGTCGCCTTTCGTCCCCATGATTTGGAGAATCCGCGTGTTGTCACGCGTGAACCCGCACATGCTGAACATGGCGGTCGCTCCGCCGGCGAACTCCATATTGACCACCTGATGGTCAACGACGTTATTATCGCTCCGGTATACGCATTTGCCATAAGGCGTTGTGCGAAGCGCTTCAATGATGCCTTCATTGCTCGTATCCGTCGTAAATTTACGCGCCCAGCGGCGGCCTGCGCCCAAATAATATTTGGGCGCGTAATATTGGCACGAGGTCTCAGCCGGACAGCCCTCCAAGCAGCGTGCCGGCGCGCCTTCCGGCGCGTTGGCCTCGTTGAAATGCATAAGCGACCCGAAAGAACTGACACGCTGGGCGGGCCCGCCCATGATATAGGAAAGAATGTCCATGTCGTGGCACGATTTGGCCAATATCATCGGTGACGACTTGTCGGCGTTGTTCCAATTGCCGCGAACGAAGCTGTGCGCCATATGCATATTACCGACATTCTCGTTCAGTTGAATGTTCACGATCTGGCCGATTTTGCCTTCGTCGATCGCGCGCTTCATGGCCGTCCAGAACGTGGTATACCGCAGCACGTGGCAGATTGTCAGCAGCCTGTTATGCTTTTTGGCCATGAGCTCCATCTCCACGCATTCGGCTGGACTTGGCGACATCGGCTTCTCGAGCAGAACGTGGTACCCAAGCTCAAGCGCTTTCAACGTTGGCTGATAATGCATCTGATCTTGCGTACAAATGATGGCGATATCCGCCAGCTTCGGCTGTGCCAGCAGCGCTTCCCAATTCTCCTGCGAATTTTCTGGCGCAATCCCGTGTGCTGCGGCAAAAGCGGCGCGACGCTCCGCATGCGGCTCGGCGACCGCCACGAATTGCAGTTCGTGCGGATAGTTTATTGCATAAGGCGCATACGCGTGCGCTCCTCGATCTCCCGCCCCTAGCAGGATTGCCGTAACTTTATCCATGATGAGTTCATCTCCTGTAACATTGTATGTAATTTTGAACCTATACCTATAAGTTATCTTATGATGAGCTTTAGGATTTGCTTCCTGTGAATGCGATCCCTTGAATGAAAGAACGCTGGAACACGAAGAAAATGAAGATCATAGGCAGAATCGCCATCATCGAGCCTGCCATAATAATGGTGTAATTCGTTTTATGTTCGCCTTCCAGGAAAGCGATTCCTGCGGACAGCACCATTTTATCCGGTGACGAATTGACGATAAGCGGCCACATGAGATCGTTCCACGACCATAGCATGGTGAAAATGGCGAGGGCGATCATCCCGGATTTGGCGAGCGGCAGCATAATTTGCCAGTAGATGCGGAATTGGTTGCAGCCGTCAAGCTTCGCCGCTTCTTCCAGCTCGCCGGGCAGCGTCATGAAAAACTGACGCAGCAGGAACGTACCGAAAGCGCTGAATAACCCGGGTACGATAAGAGCCGTCAGCGAATTCAGCCAGCCCATATTTTTCATAATCATATATTGCGGAATGAGAAATACTTGCCCCGGCACCATCAGCACGGAAAGCATCAGAATGAAGAAAAAGCTGCGCCCCGGAAAAACGATTCTGGCGAACGCATAGGCTGCCAACGAACAGATGACCAGCTGGCCGGCCACTTTTACCACAGTTGTAATGAACGTATTCCAGTAGAATGTAAAGAACGGCAGATTCACAAAAACCTTGGAATAATTGCTCCATTGGAACGTTTTTGGCAGCAGCACCGGCGGAATTGCCGTCGACTCGCCCAACGTTTTCACCGACGTCAGGAACATCCAGAGGAAAGGCGTGACCATGAGCACCGCGCCCAATATGAGAATGAGATGGATTCCGCCGCTCTGAAGCGATTTCTGATTGACCCGTTTCGTATTCATACACTCGCCTCCTTAGTCGTAGTGGACCCATTTCTTTTGAATTTTCATCTGAATATACGTAATGATCATAATGATGATGAACAGCAGCACAGCGATCGCGGAAGCGTACCCTTTGCTGTTTTTAAGAAATCCGTATTTGTAATACAAATAAACGACGGATTGGGTGGATTCCATGACAATATCGCCGACCATCATATAAATGAAATCAAACACCTGGAATGCGCCGATCAGTGACGTCACCAACACGAAGAAGATGGTCGGCGTCAAAAGCGGCAGCGTGATGCGGACAAACTTAGTGACAGCCCCCGCTCCATCGATCGATGCGGCTTCATAATAAGACTCGGATATGCCCTGCAAGCCGGATAAGAAGATGATCATATGGCTGCCGATTGAGCACCAGATTGCAACGATAATGATGGAGAGCAGCGCCGTACGATGATCGGTCAACCAGTGCGGACCGGGAATGGACAGCTTTCCGAGCACATAATTGATCAATCCGAAATCGGAGTTGTACAGCCACTTCCAAACCATCGCAATCGCAGCCGGCATCGTGACAACCGGTAGGAAATACAGCGTTCGATAAACCGATAAGCCTCTCACCTTCTGATTCAGCAGCACGGCGAGGACGATCGATACAATAATGCCTACGGGCACGGCGGTAATAATATAGATGCTCGTATTGCGAAAGGCATAGAGCAAATCTTTATCCGTGAAAAGCTTCTTGTAATTCGCTAACCCCGACCACGTATACTTGCCAAAGGCGCCCCAATCCGTAAATGAGAAATAAAACGTCTGGAACACGGGCCAAATGTAAAAAATAAGCAAACCCAGCATTAACGGTGTGATCATGATGTACGCCCACATCCACTCGGATAGGCGCTTTGAGCTGAATCGCATGAGTACGCACGCTCCCATGGTTGATTTAAGGCGGGAGGTTCGACGGTGCTTGTCGCTGCCGTGCGAACCTCCGCTTTGGCGGATTATTTCTCTGCCGCCAGGGCTTGATTCATTTTGGCGCCTAGCTCTTTGGCAGCGTCTGCCACCGGTTTATCGCCGGTCCATGCGTTTTTCAAAATTTCCGTCTCATACGTTGTCCATACGGAAGTGTTCTTGGATACCGGATACGGCGTTGCATACTCAGTCATATCGATGAATACTTTGGCCTTATATTGCGGGAATGCCGCAAGCCATGCAGCTTCGCTGCCTTTGTAAGCCGGGATGGCTCCCCCTTGCTTAGCCGCTACTTCCGCCGCTTCCTTCGAGCCGAGGAATTTCACGAACTCCCACGCTTCCTTCGGATGCTTGGAGTTGGCCGAGATGACATGACCCAGTCCGTGAATGACGACGCCTTGCTTTTTACCCTTCGGCAGCGGGGCAACATCGGCTATGTTTTTCATTTCCGCATTTTGATTAATCGTGAAGGCTGCCCATGAACCGTCGAAATACATCGCCAGCTTGCCTGAAGTGAACAGGTCCGCTGGAGCCGTCTCCGTCATTTGGGCGAGCGTCGGGGACACTTTATGTACTTGAATAAGATCCGTCAAAAACTTCAAGCCCTCGATGGATTCTGGCGAATCGTACCCTGATTTCTTATGGTCGTCAGAAATGATGCTGCCTCCGGCTTGAAGAATCGTATTGTAGAAATACTCTTGGTTGGCGAGCGGTGCGGCGAAGCCATATACGCCTTTGCCGGGGTCCGTCAGCTTCTTGGCCGCTTCCGTCAGCTTCGCCCAATCCCATGTGTTATCCGGGTAAGAGACACCTTTCTCATCGAACAGTTTCTTGTTGTACCATAAGCCGATCGTGTCGTAATCTTTGGGAATGCCATAGTTCTTGCCGCCAAGACTATAGAGCGATACGAGGGATGCCGGGAAATTTTTCAAATCGACTTGATCCTTCTTTATATTGTCGGTCAAATCCTTCAGCATGCCGTTCTCAGCATATTTGATGAAGTTAGGCCCGTTCATCCAGAGCACGTCCGGCATCGTTCCGCCTTGAGCGGCTGTCTCCAGTTTGGTGAAATATTGCTTGTACGGTGTGTTCTCCGCTTTCACTTCAATATTCGGATGACTGGCTTGGAAAGCTTTGATGACTTCGGTCATCGTATCCAATCCCCAACCGCCATACGTGATCGTAACCTTCTCCCCACTTGCAGCAGCCGTCGCTTTCGCATCCGCCCCGGGTGCCCCAGAAGAGACTGGGTCCGTTGAAGCTGTGCTCCCGCAAGCACTCACGGCAACCATGGAAGACATCAGCATTGATAAGCAAACCATTTTTTTCGCATTCTTAACCATTGTGTAATCACCCTTTTAATTTTTTTGTGAAAGAACTCATCTAACCGGGAAAACGGTTACAATCCGGATTGGCCGTAAAGCGCAACTCACCCCCTTCAATCGAATTCATTTGGGCACAAACTCAGGATAACGTTATCCTGAGATCCAAAAAAAATTATGATCTTCGAAACGTTGACGACTGTCTCACAATTAATTTATGCGGCAGCAGTACCTTCGACAGAACCAGCTGCTCACCTTTCAACATGTCGAGCAATGTAGTTGCGGCCGTGATGCCAATCTCTACTTTAGGCACATGGACCGAGGATAACGGCGGTGTTGTATACTGGGCGAAATCAATATTATCCATGGAAACGAACGCGATATCTTCCGGTATCCTCAGTTTGCTCTCGATCACTGCCCGCATGGCCGGTATCGCCAACTGGTCGCTGGCTGAGAAGATCGCTGTCGGACGCTCTACATCCGTACGCGCAAGCTGCTCTTTCACGTATTCGTAGCTGCGGTCGATTTCCCAGCGGGTGTCTATGACCCAATCTTTGTGTAAGGGAATGCCCGCATCGTACATAGCGAATTTGTAGCCCTGGAACCGTTCTTCGCTGTCCAGCTGCCCGGTGTGCCCAGGACCGCCGACAAAGCCGATCGCGCGGTGGCCTTGAGCAATCAAATGGTCGACGGCAGCTTTGGCCGCATGTATCCTGTCGTAATCGACCATCGTAATCTCCGCACCGTTCGTGCAAATACCGATGAGTGCGAGATCTTCTACCTTCTGCAAATATTCGAGCACAGATGGACCGATCTCGCCGATCATGATAATGCCGTCCACGCCGATCTCATGAATACAGCGGTGCAGCAGTGCATCATCCGTAAGCTCGTCAGAGGTGTGGATGAAAGCCAAGGAATAGCTGGATTCCAATATTTTTTTGGTAAAAGCCGTAATAATCGGCGAATAGTAAGGATGATCGTCATTCAAACGAGCCGTTTGAATAATACAGCCGATTTGCTTCGTCTGCTTCTTCTGCCCCTTCACCTTGCTGACGAGGTGGCGCGCCGATTCGTTAGGGGTATATTCCAGCTGTCGAACGGCTTCCCAAACTTTGGCTCTTGTTTCAGGATTGATATGCCTGCTCGTATCATTTCTGACAACGCGCGAGGCTGTTGAAATCGAAACGCCGACCAGCTCGGCGATATCTTTGAGTGTAGGCAAATGTGACAGCTCCTTTTATCCAAAACCAAAATCCAAAACAACTCTAAGCCAAATCCAAACCAAGATCCAAACCAAGATCCAAACCAAGGTACAAACCAAGGTCCAAACCAAGATCCAAACCAAGATCCAAACCAAGATCCAAACCAAGAGCCAAATCTAAACCCAAATCCTTGCCCAAACGTTTTCCTGAGCTTAAATAAATATTAGTTCATCTCTTTACAATGTGTCAATATTGTTACAGGGAAATTTTTTAGATTTGTCACCGAGCACAAACCTGACATGCATAGCACCGCACTCTTTCAGAGGAAAAACTGCTGCCACAGCCGGTATATCCGGTAAATAATTATGCTGTTGCATATTACCAGCAAAATATTCAATAATGCGCCTGCTGCGCAGAGCAGGATGCATATTCCTTGTTCTGCTAGCGCAAGCTTGGACTTGATCCTGCGAAAGTGCTTGAAGTCAACCAAACATTGCAGAAGCCCAAACAAAGATACCGTTGTCCAAATAAGAAGGAATATGACGAGCATAAAAACGCTGGCAACCAGCAACAGCGTAAAACTTGGCATCAACAAGCGTATACCATAAATAAAAGCAGTTGAGCAAGCTAGAACAGCCCAGCCTGTTACCGCTGTGAATATCGGTTTTTTGAATAATCGTTGGTTTTCGGTATTCATTGCAGCTCCTCAAACATACATGATCGTATCGCTCACTCTCGTCTCTCCTACCTCAGGTTCTTTGATTGACACCTTCTGTACAATTCCACGTTTTCTGGAGTATCCCTGCTTCCGCCGCGCATCACTTACTACTAACTCATCCTTCTAACTCACCCTTCAATCTCATACTCCATTCCCATTTCGACTCGCGATTACGATTCTAACCACCCTCCCTTTCGCTCAGGTCACCTCGAGTCAGTGTTTCCTTCAGCCACCCCCTTCGCTCAGATCGCCTCAAGTTAGTGCTTCCTATAGCCACTATCCCTTTCGCTCAGGTTGCCTCATAGTCAGTGCTTCCTTCAGCCACTATCCCTTTCGCTCAGGTCGCCTCGAGTTAGTGCTTCCTATAGCCACTATCCCTTTCGCTCAGGTCGCCCCCGAGTCAGTGCTGCTTACTGCCACTATCCCTTTCTCTCAGGTCGCCTCATAGTCAGTGCTGCCTACTGCCACTATCCCCTTGGCTCAGTACTCCTGAGCTAAGGGGATAGTGGTCAAAGCACAGTCGAGCTCGATACCCGGTCACCTAAATGGACATCGAACCTCGGCACCTGAGCCAACGGGATAGTGGACATAGCACCGCTGACCTCGCTACCTCGTCACCTGAAACAACGGGATAGTGGACACAGCGGAGCCGAGCTTGATACCTCGGCACCTGAGCCAACGGGATAGTGGACACAGCGCAGTCGAGCTCGAACCTCGTAACCTGAACCAATGGGATAGTGGACACAGCGCAGTCGAGCTCGAACCTCGTCACCTGAGCCAATGGGATAGTGGACATAGCGCAACTGAGCTCGCTACCAGGTCACCTGAACCAACGGGATAGTGGACATAAAGTGGCTGAGGACAGTTAGTGTGGATTTTGTATCTAGCGTGGATACTGCTGATTCTGTAGGTTATAGTAGGCTACCATCAATTGATAGCACCCTGCTATCCCATCAAAACTGATGGCCGCAGGTCGAGCAAAATTTCGTGTCAGCCGCAACCACTTTGCCGCAGACGCATTCTTTTTCATTGCGCAGCTCGATCAATTTCTGTTCGAGCTGCACGATCTCCTGTTTGACCATGGCGATGCCGTGGCTTAATCTCTCTACAATTTCTCCGTAACGGGCCGTATCGCCGGTCATATAAGCGGAATAAACGGATTCGCCGATGAGGCCGTAAAATTTCTCAATTTCTTTTTCTTTTGATGAAATTTGCGCCTTCAGTTTGGTAATTTCGACGGTTTGCTGGGCTTTCTTGGCGGCATCGGACGCTCCCTGCTTTACTTTGTCAAAAAAAGACATCGGGTACCCCTCCATGAATCGTTTTTTGCACTCCATAACGATTCATATGCACACCCGCCATAAACTAACACACCGGTACAAGTGCATACGTCCTCACATTTGCCGCAGCATGTGCACCTGCGTGACATATGACGTGAAACCCATGGCTGTTAACAATTCGGCAAGCTCCTGATTTGAATGCCTGAGGTTCAACGTCAACCGCTTGCAGGATGGACCTCCTGGTTCAAAAACTTCCCGCAGCGCAGCCCGCATAATTTCGCGCTCATCCCCGCGACCCGGCGATGCTTCGCACTGGTAAAGGACGATTGTCGCTAAGCTGCTGTCCTCTGCATACACACGTTTGCATAGCGCATATCCGACCACCGCGTCTCCATCGGTAACTATGATGCTTTCGCCGTCTCTCAGGCTGGTCCATTGGGTCTGCCAAGCAGACATCGGCCTGTAGAAAGGAAGCTCCTTCACTTCGACCGGGCGCCCTCGCTTTACGTCATACGTACGGTTCGTTCCCAGGATGTCCGCATGAAGTGTACCCTCATGTTGAAGTCCGAGCAGCCGCTCAGTGATTTCGTAGCCGACTTTTTGGTACAGCCGAATGGCAGCATCGTTCTGGATCAGCGCCTCCAAAAGAGCTGCAGCTGCGCCTTGTTCACGATACAGCTCTAAGTTTCGCTCCATCAGCTGCTGCCCGTAGCCTTTTCCCCTGAAGGCCGGGGCAATTCCCGTACCGCCATTCCAAGCGATTTTCCGGCCGTCGATCGTCCGAAATCCGTTCATGACCAACCCGACTGGGTCCCCAAACGTGTCATACATGGCCAGCGAAAGCTCCATAGAGAGCCCTTCAGCAACTGCTCTTGCCAGAAACCTGTCCACATTCAACGTACTGTTGATGAAATATCCCTCGAACCCCAGATTCCAAAGCGCAACTGCCTCGTTCACCGACAGCTCGCTCATCTTTTTGAAAATCACTGCGCTCACCCTCCGTCGTTACCTTTCAAAATATAACGGAATACCATACCCTCCATATCGTCAATTCTGCGCCGGTACTCCGCTTCTTCCCCGCTTAACATGTACTGGAGCGCCAATCCGTCCCTAATCGACCAGAACAGCCGGGAAGCCGCCGCACAATCCAGGTCCGCGCGGAACTCCCCAGATTTTCTCCCGCCTTCCATGATGTCCTGCATAAATACCAGCGCTTTATCCGCATACTGCTCCCATCGTGCGCTCAAGTGCGGCTGGCGAGCCGCATACAGCATGAACTCCAGGTGAAAGGCCATCCATCTGCGCAGCTCGGCCAAAGGCTGTTTGCGGAAACGTTCATACATATATCGAATTTGATCCGCTGCTCCGGGCAAGTTCTTGAAATGTTCGAGGGAATTGGCCAGCATCGCATTCATTTTATCGTCAGCCATTTGAATGTACATCTCTTCCTTGGAGGCGAAATAGCTATAAATCGCACCCTTGCTGATCCCCAAATGCTTCACGATATCGTCGATTGTCGTAGCCTGGAACCCTTTCTCCGTAAAGCAGTGAAGCGCTCCCTCGAGAATGATCGCCTTCTTCTCTTCCTTGTAAGCTTGTGAAACTTTCGGTGACATGCTCTTATCCTTTCCGCGGTTGTTGTTTCATGATCAAAATGCCCAACCGCCGTTCCGGAAAATCGGCTGCGATTCGCCGTTTTCCAATATTCCGTCAATGCTCAAATCCGCCGCACCCATCATGAAATCGACATGCGTCAAGCTCGTATTCAAGCCGCGCTGCTGCCATTGCTCCGCGCTCATCGCAATGCCGTCCTTGAGGCAAAACGGAAATGCCCGGCCAATGGCAAAATGGCATGAAGCGTTCTCGTCGTATAACGTATTGTAGAAAACAAGACCGGTATCCGATATCGGGGAGCGATGCGGGACCAAGGCGATTTCCCCCAAGTAGTGGGAGCCTTCGTCCAATTCGATCAAGCTTTTCAAAACATCCTGCCCGTTCGCCGCATGGTAATCAACAATTCTTCCTTCTTCGAACGTTAACGAGAAATGTTCAATCAAGACGCCGTTATACACTAACGGCTTCGTGCTTCTAACGGTTCCGTTCACCCCTGTTTTCAGCGGCGATGTAAAGACTTCCTCTGTCGGTATATTGGCTATATACGTCGTGCCTTGCCGGTTCCTGCTGCCTGCCGAAACCCATAAATGATCCCGCGGCAGATCGATTCTGATGTCGGTGCCCTCAGCGCGATAATGCAGAGATTTGTATTGTTTCTCGTTGAGATATGACGATTTCGCCGACAGTGTGCTTGCATGCTCCTGCCAAGCTGTGATCGGATCTTCAAGGTCGACACGCGTCGCTTTGAAGATCGCATCCCATAATGCCTCCACCCGCTCTTCCGGCATCAGGTCCGGGAACACTTTATCCGCCCACTCCTGCGACGGCGCAGCGACGATAGCCCAGCTGACCTGATGGGTGAGCCTGGCGTTCGTTAGCCCCATCAAGGCTGTATTATTGGTTTTGCTGGCTGTCTGCAGGCGCTGCGGATCGATGCCCTTCATCAGGTCCGGATTGCTAACCTCCACGTACAAGAACGCGGCGTTCTGCCCGGCCAGCTCCTCGTAGCCTTTGGCCTGCCACATCGGGTATTCCAGCAAGGCGTCGAAAGGCGCCCGGTCATATTTGATACGTGTGATATAACTGTCGAACCACTCGACATAAACATGCTTGGCTCCGGCGTCATAAGCCCGATTGACCAAGCTGCGCACCAATTGAACGGCGCCTATTGGAGCAAAAATGACCAGCGATTGATTCTGCTGAAGATTCACACCCAATTGTATGGCTAGAGCAGCATAGGTATCTAATTTGTCTTGAAAAGTCGGCATCGTACTCCTCCTTTATTGTCCTGGTCACATAAAAAAGACTGACCAGTCGTTTTATTATTATGTGTATAATCGTTATTCTCTGTCAAGCAAATTCTCACGATCCGGACAAATAAAAAAGAAGCTGCGATAAGGCAAGCTCCTTGACATCCATCAGGGTCATGATATTTCCCGTATATCGGCCGGAAAGGTGATTTCAAAAACCGTTCCCTTGCCTTTTTCACTATCTATTCTGATCTTGCCTTTCATCGCTCTGATCAAGCTGAAGGAGACCATCGTCCCGAGTCCGGTTCCTTTCTCCTTAGATGAAAAATAAGGCGTCCCCAGCCTGCCGATCTGCTCCTGCGTCATACCGATTCCGCTATCGCGGAAAGAAACGATCACGCTTCCGCCGTGCCCGGATGACGACGTTATTTCCAGCAATCCGCCGGTGTTCGCCATAGCTTCAATGGCATTCTTGCCGATATTGATGAACGATTGCCGCAGCTTGTTCCGGTCTCCCTCGATGATCATTTGGGAATGTTGCAAAGAAACCTCAATTTTGACGTCATGATAATTCGCCAGCGTTAATAAAACCTGAGAAACATAGTGTACTTCTTCGTTAATAAGGATAAGTTCATCTTTCTCGGGCTCAGGCTTTGCGACCGCCAAATAATCATTTTATGATGGATTGAGCCCGATCCAGTTCCTCCAGCGAAATTCGCTGATAAAATTGTCTCTTCTCCGGGTCAATATTCGGCGCACCCATCAATTGGACGAACCCGCGCACAGTTGTAAGCGGATTTCGTATTTCATGAGCGACGGAAGCAGCCATTTCGCTGACGAATTGTACGGACTTCCAATGATAACGCGGCAAACAATCGTTGCCGCATATAAAACCATGGATACATAGATGCCTCCGTACAAAGAACCGATCAGCAAGGGAATGGATCGAAAATCATAAACCAATCCGTTGAAATTAAC
Source organism: Bacillus sp. 3255 (assembly GCF_031456485.1). Taxonomy (NCBI): domain Bacteria; kingdom Bacillati; phylum Bacillota; class Bacilli; order Caryophanales; family Bacillaceae; genus Bacillus; species Bacillus sp. 3255. The sequence goes on along the minus strand of NZ_JAVDUS010000004.1, from coordinate 97,120 downwards.
GGGAAAGAGCATCGATGCGGCAATTGCGAGTGTGAAAAATAATGCGATGACCACACGATACTTGAACACATCCCGCTGCGATCGGTACAAATACGGATAGACAGTCAATGGTGAAAAAATGAAGAAAATATTTAACAGAAAATCTTTGAAAAAATTGATCATCGAGACATCCTCTTAATAAGGCCCCCGAATATAATCTCTAACCTCATCCCGATAAAAGGCTTGAAGACGTTCGAGCTCCTCCGGGCTGAAGGAGGCGACTTGCGCTGCGCCCAGGTTGTCTTCCACCTGACGTTCGTTCTTAAAGCCCGGGATTATGCAGGTGATATTCGGATTGTCCAAGATCCACCGCATGGATGCCTGAGCCATGCTCTCACGGCCTTCTGCGATCCAAGCCAATTCTCGCGCCAGCTCTACGCCTTTGACAAAAGGCAGGCCTGCGAAGGTCTCTCCGACGTTGAATTGGGCACCGTCCGCATTGAAATTGCGGTGATCGTCGGCCGCGAACGTGCTCGATTCCGTAAACTTCCCGGTCAATAATCCGCTGGCTAACGGGAGCCTGACCAGAATGCCTGCGCCGGCAGCCTTCGCTTGCGGGAACAACGTCTCGGCAGGTTTCTGCCGGAAGATGTTATAGATCACTTGCAGCGCCTTCACACCAGGCTTCGTCAGCGCGAACAGCCCTTCTTCGACGGTCTCCACGCTCACGCCGTAATGACGGATTTTGCCCTCCGCTTGGAGCTTGTCGAGCACCTCGAACACTTGTCCATCCTGCAGAATGGCAAGCGGCGGACAGTGGATCTGATACAAGTCAATCCGTTCGCGCTGCAATCGTTTCAAACTGTTCTCGCAGTATTGGCGAACGGTTGCCTCCGAGTACGTATGCGGATCATGAATATCGCCTGCACGGCAAAATTTGGTCGCTATATATATGTCATCTTCCTTGCCTTTGGTAGCAGCAGCCAGAAGCTCTTCGGCATGACCCGATCCATAAACGTCCGCCGTATCAAAGAAGTTGACGCCCGCCTCCATCGCCATGCGCAGTCCGTTCAGTGCCTCGGCGTCTTTCGCCTCGCCCCATCCTCCTCCGATTGCCCACGTGCCAAAGCTGACTTCACTAATGCTTAACTCCGTATCGCCCAGTTGACGGTACTTCATATCCATTTCCTCCCCTAGACCTAACGTTCCTCAAATAGTCGTACAGCGTAATGGTATTCTCCATAACTCCCCTAACTCCTCCTCCTTTTATTTCCAAAACCAATTCTCGTACACCAAATAGCCGAAATAAGAAAGGACGCCGAGAGAGATATTCAAAACTCCTGTAATCTGAGCGCTTTTTTTCTCTTTCAGCATGTTTGCTTTTGCATACAATTTAACATCGAAGATCAACACGAGCAGCCCGGAAATCAATAGCAGCAAGACCGTGTAATTGTTAAAAGTAATCAAGCGTTTCGCCTTCCTTCGTTACTTGGTTTTCGTTCCGATCCGTCTAATTTTGACCTGCATGCTGACATCGACGGTTATCTCTTTGTACTTGTTGGCCCACATTTCTTTGTTGCGGACTTCCTTATTCCAGTAGCCCGGATGCATGGCCCGCACATACTCGCCGAAACCAAAAATGTCACTTCCGTCTTTCTGTGTCTGCTGGATTAATTTCTCGAAGCCGACTTCGGCGTCTTTCTTGATCTTCTGCTCCAGCTTCATTATATTTTGTTTCGTCATCAGCAGTTTCTCGTTGGATTTCTCCTCCAAATCGCCTTCGACTTGACATTTGATATCCACATGCACCTGGTTATTCTGAATCATTGTCTTGATCTTCGATTTCCGATGCTTCGTTCTGAACATGACCGCCGTTTCCGAATCCGGCACCTGTTGAAGCACGCTGTACCCGCCAGGGTTAATCTCCTTCATGGCCATATAATGACCGATCTGCAGCGCCGTTGTTCTGCCAACCATTTTGTCATTGTGGAAATAGGCCATCCCGGCAATTTCCACGTTCGATTTCTTCTTCAACTCCACGTAGGGAAGCGTCCCCTCCTGCCCTTTGGCAGACGCAGCACTCAAGAAGACGCCTAGGAAAATGTTCGGCAGTTTGCCCATCTCCCTGGCGTGTTCCAAAGTGGCTAACAAATACAGCGCTGGTACGCGCTCCAGCTGCGGGTTGGCATTCATGATGTCGGCTGCCTTCCCCTTCGACACTATCATCCAAACCGTTCTTCTCACTTGCGGCTGGCGGCGGAAGAAATCGTTCTCGTTCTGAATGCCTTCTCTAGCCAATTCCTCGGACAAAACAATTACCCGCAAATGACCGTAAAATAACCGGTCGGCGAGCTGCTGCTGCAAATTCATCAGGGAATCTTCTACCGTTTTGCCGACGCTGGTCAGCACCCAGACGGGCTTCTGCCCGGAAGGACCGCCTTCGCCCCCGCCGGCTCCAAGCGGAATGCGTCCCGGCACGGCGATTTGCGCCGTTGTCCGAATTAATTCTCCGCCGAGGTTGGGGGCATCTTGCAAAATATGCGTTGCATTGCTCGTCTCCTTCTCATCACCCGGTTTGGCTTTGTCAATACCGATCGCCAAGACGACTGCCCGGTCCTCAATTTCCAAACGGTCCCAGCAGCCTGTCAGCAGCGGAGTGACCAGCAGGAATATGAGAACCAATTTAATCAGGTTTTGCAGCAAGAGGCTCACCCCGACTTTGTTTCTTGCGAATAACCGCAATAACGAGTAAAGCCAATGGATAAGCGACCGTAAATACGAGGCCGAAGCGTCCGACGATTTGAATAATTTCATACATCTGCAGCAGGTTCTGCGGGAACATCGCAATGACATAGATAAAGGGCACGAGAAAGAAAGTAAACATCTTGTGGTCCTTTAAACGCAGCAGCTGGCTGCTGAAACTAATGGCCAAATAGTAGGTGGACAGCAAAGTGGTGAATACGGCAGTCACCCAAATCGCCAGGAAAGCACCGTCCAGCCGTTCCAAAATGTTCGCCGGAAGCGACGTCGTCTTCGCTAATTCCAATGTCGGCCAAACGAGCTGCTTGATTTCCTCTGAGCCGAAGACACCGACGGTTGCAATGACAATAAGCACGTACAGCGCTCCGGGAATGATCATGCCGATGTAACCGGCGATCATCGCCTTCTCCGGCCTGCGCATGGCCGGGATGACAATCGTCATCACAAACGAACCTTGAAACAATGCCGCCATCGTCAACATTCCGCTGATGAAATTGTTATGCTCGTTTCCCCACACGGGCAGCAGATTGACCAGATGCGCATTCTTCAGCGAGAGCACGACAATCAGAATCGCCGGAAATACGATGATGGGGAAATAGAAATGATGGAAATACGTAAAGGTCGTGATGTCTGCCCGCGATGAAACGGCTGCCAGCAGCAGCATAACGATGACCGTCACTTCTAACGGTGTTTTCGTTAATACGGAGGTGACGACGACTTCCCCGAATTCGCGCGCTGCCAATGCCGTCACCAGGGATACGAAGATGATGAGCAATATGCTGAAGCTCCTGGCAACCCATTTGCCGATCAGTTGTTCACTGTACTGAATGATGGATTGATTCGGAAATCGCATCCCGAGCTTCGTGAGCAGCCAAAGTCCAATTAAACCGATCAGAAATCCTAACAAGGTTACGAACGGAGCCCCGGAATCGGCAGCTCTAGCTGCAAACAGGGATAGGGCTAGTACCCCTACCCCAATGATTGTGCTAATCAGAATGATCGCCGCCTGTATGACCGTTATCTGACGCGTATGCTCCTCCATGCGTTACGTCCCTCCTTGTATTTCCAACTTTCACTGGATCTAACGTGTTGTTAGGTGCCTCTTCGCTCATTTCTTTCGTTTTTTTACTTAACCGGTTCGCATCCGGCGTATGCAGGAGAGCTGGACGCTTCGGCATGGACCATAGCGGCAGGCGTGCCAGCGTATCCTTCATCCCTTGGAAATTGCCCGGAACGATCGGACTTAAGTAAGGCACACCGAACGAACGCAAGGACAGCATATGGTTAGCAATGAGAATCAAGCCGATCATCACCCCATACAAGCCGAAGATGCCCGATAAAATGACCAGCGGAAAGCGCAGCAGCCTGAGCGCTAACGCCGCGTTGTAAGCCGGCGTTGCGAAGGAACCGATCGTCGTCAAGGCAATGATCACGACGGTGATCGGCGAGATGAAGCCTGCCGCCACCGCCGCTTGTCCGACGACAAGCACGCCGACGATCGAGAGGGCGCCGCCGACCTGCTGAGGCAGCCGAAGCGTCGCTTCCCGCAGCACTTCCATCGACACTTCCATCACTAACACTTCGATAACGGATGGAAACGGCACACCCGCCCGGCCCCCGGCTACCGCAACGGCGAACTCCGTCGGAATGAGCTCCGGGTTGAAGGAAATGAGCGCCACATAGAGCGACGGGAAAATGAGCGAGAAAACGAGCGCCACCAAACGGGCTAACCGGATAAAGCTGACGAGAAGATACCGTTCGGAATAGTCCTCAACCGTTTGATAAAATTGGCTGAAAACCGTTGGCAATATAAGTGCGAACGGTGAACCGTCGACGAGCAGGATGACCCTGCCTTCCAGCAGATTGGCCACCGCTTTATCCGGCCGCTCGGTGTTCTGAATCTGAGGAAACGGTGAAGTATGATTATCCTCGATAAACTGCTCCAAGTATCCGGCATCCAGAATGCCGTCGATGTCGATCAGCGACAACCGCCTGTATACTTCTTCAACCAGCGCAGGATTAACAATGCCCTGCAGATAACAAATGGCTACTTTGGACTTGGTGACACGGCCGATACGCATCGTCTTCACCCGGAAGTCCGGCGTCGGCAGCCGGTAGCGCAGCAGGGCCAGGTTCGTTCCCAGCATCTCGATGAACCCTTCCCTGGCGCCGCGGATAACCTGCTCGGTCTCCGGCTGACTGATCGAACGCTTGTCGACGTGACGCGTGCTGAAGACGAAGGCCTCGGTCAAGCCTTCTACCACTACTACGGAATCGCCTTGCACGATCGCCTGAACAATTTCGGGCAGCAGCTTCTCCGTTCTTCCTTCACAGGTATAGATCGTTTCAGCCATCAGAAACTCTTGCAGCGGACGGCTGGATTGCGCCCACATATCATAGGAGGTCGGCTGCATGAGCGGTTTCAAGACATAATCGTTCAAGTTCTGCTTATCGATCAAATCAGCGAAGTACATGACAGCCGCAGGATATTCATCAAATATGCGGAAGTGGCGCATGACGAAGTCATCATTTTCGCCTAAAATGTCTTTGACCATGCCCAAAGTCTCGTCAATTTTGCCGTTGATTTGTACCTTTTCCTTCTGTTCCAGCAAATGATGAGGCGATTTTTCCTTACCGGGCAGCATCCGAGGCTGTTGATTTTGGGTTGCAGGTCTAGACCTTCGCTTATACCACTGCCAAACGGTCACACGGAATCCCCCCTACACTTCGCTGTCTGTTTCCCAAACATTGCCTTTCCCGTATTTTTATCCAAATCCCGGATTCTATGCATGCAAAAAAGCTGCCCCAATGGTTGACGAACCTTTGGGGCAGCTTCTGGCGCCGGATTTATTTATAAGGATCAATCGTCCGGATCGTGCCGTCTTCGTTGTAAGTGAGCTCCGCATATTTGACACAGCGTTTGTGGTTAACGCCGTCGGACAGTGAGCAGTCATGGTAGAACAGATACCATTTATCCTCAAACTGAACGATGGAATGGTGCGTTGTCCAGCCGATGACCGGAGTAAGAATAGTGCCTTTGAAAACGAACGGACCCTGCGGGTTCGGACTCACGGCATAGACCAGACAATGTGTGGTGCCCGTCGAGTAGGATAAGTAATAATTGCCATTATACTTATGCATCCATGGGCCTTCAAAATATCTGCGATCCTCATCGCCGGCCAGAATCGGATTACCCGCTTCGTCAATAATTTGAATCTCTTGCGGCGCTTCTTTGAACGTGAGCATGTCATCGTTCAATTCGGCGAATCTTGGCCCGAGCGCAGGCTCGTTCTCCGCCGGTCCGGCGGCGTCGGGAACGAAGGTGCCTGTCTGCCATTTCTCAAGCTGACCGCCCCATAGGCCGCCGAAATACACATACGCCTTGTTGTCTTCATCGATGAATACGGCAGGGTCGATGCTGAAGCTGCCGGGGATATAATCGGGCTGAGGTGTGAACGGTCCGGCAGGCGAGGAACTCGTCGCTACGCCGAGGCGGAAAATATCGTCCTTGTCTCTGGCCGGGAAGAATAGATAATACGTGTTGTTGCGGTATGCGGCATCCGGAGCCCATAGCTGCTGTTTCGCCCAAGGGATGTCTCGCAAATGCAGCGCCTCCCCATGATCGACACAAGGCGAATTGAAATCGTCCAGTGATAGCACGTGATAATCTTCCATGGCGTACTGATCGCCGTTATCGTTGGAAGGCCCGTCGTGATCCAGATCGTGGGACGGATAAATATAAATTTTGCCTTCGAATACGTGAGCAGACGGATCGGCCGTATAAATATGGGTAACTAAAGGTTCTTTAGGCTGCACGGGCTTGGTCATCGGTATATTCTCCTCATTCGACTTAGTTTGTTTAATGAACTTACATACATAATTATACCGATGTTCGCCAAACTTTCAAGAAATTTTTGGACGTCCTGCACCGTCTTCTTTTTCTTCTTCCTCCACACCTATTTCTTAACGGCGGCAATCAATAAAAATATCGGCCGGCGCGCTTCGTGCCTCATCTCCGGATCTTTCATCAGTGCCTCTTTCGTTGGTCCAGGCTCTGACACTCTATCGATCGCGAAGCCGGCATCCAGAAGCGTGTTCATGTAGGAAGCTACCGTCCGGTGATATTTCACGACGTCATGGTCCAGAAAGCGCGCCGCCCGCTCGCCTTCGTCCTGGTAATGATCGATGGGCCAGTGCATTTTCTCGCCATGCTCGTCATAATGCCAATCCTGTTCGGCACGGGATGTAAATACCGGATGCTCAACGGACAGCACGAAGCTTCCCCCTTGCGCAAGGCAATAGTGAATTCGCCGGCTAAGAAGTTCGAAGTCTCTCACGTAATGGATGGCTAGCGAGGAAATGACCACATCGAACTGTCCGGCTTCATAGTCGATGTCCTCAATGGCCAGCTTGCGGTACGTGATTGCGGAGTCGTTCGTCATTTCTCTGGCGCGTTGAAGCATTTTCTCCGAGAGGTCGAGCCCGACAACCGAGTGCGCCCCTCTCTCGCGCGCATACCGGCAGTGCCAGCCGTACCCGCACCCGAGATCGAGCACGTTCTTACCGGCAAGCTCCGGCAGCAGCGCGCGGAGTGCCGGCCATTCCCCCGCAGCGTCCAATCCTCCGATCGAGCGCGCCATTTGACTATATTTCTCGAAAAAGCCGCTATCGTCATATTTGTTCTCTTTCATTTGTCTGATGCTCTCCCGTCGTAATCTTTTGTTTACCCGTACCTATTTTACATTTCTCACCTGCCCCATGCTAATGCAAGTTTGATTGTAATTAAATTATATGGGGCTTGCCGCATGGGCAAGGCCGCGATTTTTCCGTATAAAAATCGGATAATCGGATACATTACTAAGCGAAATGTCACAATGTGGAAAAGTGGTCACGTGCCGCTTTCATTGAATGGATAATTGGAGACGGCGATGAAACAAGAACAAATTAGCGCACTTCAGCTCTTCTACGTTATGCTCGGCTTCGAAATCGGGAATACGCTGATTTTCTCCGTCGGGGCCGGCGCTAAGCAGGACGCTTGGCTGGCCATTCTTGTTTCGATGCTAGGCGGTATTATTCTCATGGGCGTTTACATCAAACTATCTTCCATCTATCCCGAAGACACCCTAATTCAGATGCTTCCCAAAATTATCGGGAAATATCTGGCTTATCCGGTTATCGTTCTTTATATTTTCTACTTCACCTTTCTCGCAAGTACGGCATGCCGGGATTTCGCCGAATTGATCCTGTCGACGATATTGCCGAATACCCCGATGGTCGTCATCATCGGCTGTTTTGTCATGCTGATCATTTATTGCTTGCGCGGGGGCATTGAATCGTTCGGAAGGATGGGCGAATTGATGTTTCCCGTCTACATACTTGTCATGTTCGCCGTATGGATCCTCATCTTGATCACGAACGATGAATTCGATCTGCAGCGGCTGAAGCCGGTGCTGGGGGAAGGCTGGAAGCCGGTAATGAACGAAGTGTTTCCGTTCCCTTCACCCTCCATCCTGGTGTTTCCCTTCGGTGAAACCGTGTTGATCTTGATGTTCTTCCCGTTCCTCTCGAAGGTTAGCAAAGCCAAAACGGCGGGCTTCGCCGTCATTATTGCCGGGGGCATATTGCTTGCCCTTAATGCCATCGTCATGATAAGCGTGCTGGGTCCGCATATTTATAAAGAAGAATTTTTCCCGCTTCTCGCCGCAACCCGAATGGTTTCCATCGCCGACTTCCTCGAACGTTTCGATGCCGTCATCATTTTGCTGATGGTGGCCGGCGTCTTCTTGAAGGTAGGCGGATGGACTTTCGGAGCTTCCGTCGCTATCGCCCAACTGTTCCATATTAAAAATTACGACTCGATAGCTCTCGCTCTTGGCGCGCTAATCACACCGTTTTCCATTATTTTGGCAACTAACTTCGTTCAATTCCGTTTCATCGGCTCAAACTTTATTGATCCTTATCTGCATGTGCCATTGCAAATCGTCATCCCGATCGGACTGCTCGTCATTGCAATGATTCGCAAAAAAAGCAAAACGTAAAATTCCAATTCGTTCATGGAGGCGTTCATGATGGTACAGGAAAGGACGGTTTTGACGGGTATTCTGCAAGACGACTTCCAGCAACTAGAAGTTATGTTTGAGCGTACCTTCGATTTCGCCTACCGGAATTTCGAAATTAACGCCTCCCTCGACGCTGTCATGGTGTACATTAACGGGCTGGTCAATATGGAGCGGCTGGATTCGAATGTGCTTCAGCCCCTGCTGCGGTATAGCGGAACCATTGATCTGCTAACGGAATTTCCTCCCGAATTGGAGCAGGCCGTCACCTCTGGCGGTGTAAGTAAGTGCGTCACGCTTGAAGAGGTAGCCAGCCACTTGCTGGAAGGGGATACGATTCTCCTCGTAGACGGCTGCACGCAAGCCCTGATCATAAGCGAGAAGACGTTGGAACAACGGTCTGTTGAGGATCCTAATACCGAGGTGGTTGTATACGGTCCACGCGACGGATTTGTCGAGAGCTTGCGCACGAATACAAGCTTGGTACGGCGAAGACTCAAAACAACGCAGTTCAAAATGGAAAGTATGACCATCGGCACGTTATCGAAGACCGAAGTTGTGATTGCTTATCTAGACGGAATCGCCGATCCCGCCGTCATTGAGGAAGTTCGCCTGCGGGTTAACCGGATTCAAATCGATGGCGTGGAGGAAAGCAACTATATTCAAGAGTTTATTGAGGATAACCCGTACTCCGTCTTTCCGCAGGTGCTGCAAACCGAGCGGCCCGACCGGGTGGTCGGCAATTTGCTGGAAGGCCGGATCGCCATTTTCACCGATAATACGCCATTCGTGCTGATTGTTCCCATTACGTTCTACCAATTGATGAATGCGACGGAAGATTACTATGAGCGGTTCATACTGGCTTCAGCCATTCGTCTCCTGCGCTATCTGTTCCTTGGAATCGCGCTTCTCTTCCCATCCATCTATATTGCTGTCACTACGTTTCATCAAGAGCTGCTGCCGACGAATCTGATGTTCAGCGTTGCCGCCGCCAGAGAAACCGTTCCTTTCCCGGTCATCGTAGCCGCATTGCTCATGGAAATATCGTTCGAAGCGCTGCGTGAAGCCGGAATTCGGCTTCCTCGTCCGATCGGCAGTGCCGTCTCCATCGTCGGCGCGCTCGTGATCGGCCAAGCCGCCGTACAAGCGGGTATCGTGGGGGCTCCGCTTGTCATTGTCGTTTCGATCACGGGGATCGCCTCCTTCATGTTTCCGAGCTACAGCCTTACCGGAGCGATCCGCTTGCTGCGTTTTCCGATGATGATTCTCGCATCCGTGCTCGGTTTATACGGAATTCTGATCGGTATCTTCTTCATTATTATCCATCTCACGCGGCTTCGGTCCTTCGGAGTTCCTTACCTGACCCCTCTGGCGCCTTTTAACTTTAACGGGCTTAAGGATGTGCTCATTCGCGCACCGTGGTGGGCGATGACGAAGAGGCCTCAGGAGACGGCCAAGCAGAATCAAAGACGTTTCAAGAAGTGGCTCCGTCCCGGCCCCTCGAACCGCAACAACTAGACCGCGCACAAAGGCAGATGAAATTGTTGAAAAACTTCAGACTCGTATCGCTGCTGGCTTGTATCGTCCTCTTGCTAACAGGCTGCTGGAACCGGAAAGAGATCAATGACATCGGCATCGTTACAGCGACCGGCTTGGACTTGATGCCGAATAAAGAGATTCGTCTTTCGGTTCAAATCGGCATTCCTGCCAAATTGGGATCCACAGCCGCCGGCAGCGGCAGCTCCGATATTAAGAACAGTACACTCGTTATTTCCGAGACTGGGGAGACGATCTCCGACGCCTACCGGAACTTGCAGAAGAAAATATCGAGGCATATTTTTTTCGCACACAGCCGCAGTCTGGTGATCGGAGAGAAATTGGCCAAGGAAGGCGTTGCGCATATTATCGACTTTTTCGCCAGGTACCACGAACCGCGGCTGCACAGCTACCTGATCCTCACGAAAGGCGAAGCCGTCGAGCTGTTGAACAGCAGAACGCTGCTGGAGAAGGTTCCTTCCGAGGAAACGCGAGAGCTCGTCAAACAAGGCATCGGCTTGAAGATCACGATCAAAGATTTCTGGGACATGATGCTCGCCGACGGGCTCGAACCGGTCGCACCGCAAATCAATATCACCCCGCGGGAAGTCGGCGCGATGGCTGACGCAGCAGCCGACTCGGATCCCAAGACACAAATTATCGAGGGCTCAGCCGTCTTCCGGAAAGATAAACTGGTCGGTTGGATGGACGATATGGAAACACGTGGGATCCTGTATCTGCGCAACGAAATATCCATCGGGGTCATAACGGTCAGTTTGCCTAAGGAGAAAGGCGGGGGTAAAGTCAGCGTGGAAATTATCAAAGTGGAATCGAACATTACGCCGAACCTGGGAGACGGGCAATTATCCATCGATGTCGATATTCGCTCCAATGTGAACGTCCTGGAGAGTGCTTCTGCCATTAATCTCGCGCAAAATGATATGATCCTCTACCTGCAAAGCAGGTTGAACAAAGAATTGAAAGACCGCGTCGAACTTGCGCTCAAGCAAGCACAGCAAAAATATCGATCCGATATTCTCGGCTTCGGGCGTGCCGTTTATCGGGCCTATCCCAAGGAATGGAACCGGCATTACAAAGATAATTGGGATGACATCTTTCCTGACTTGAAAGTTGCCATTCACCCAAATGTCGTCATTGGCCGGATCGGTCTTATTAAAGGGACGGGTGGCTAATGCAATGACAATTATTATTTTCACCGTATTGTTCTATGGCGCACTGACTGCCTATGAATTCCCCCGTTTGAAGAAAAAAAAAGAAAAGAACGAATGGTTCGTTTTTGTCGCTCTCATGCTGGTAGGATTAACCTTAAGCATCCTGATCGCCAATCATATCACATTCAAAATCGCCCCAAGAGCTTAAGTCGAACGAATTCGGAACTAGGTGAATATCCTACTGTTGTATAAACGTTGGGAGGATCGCCTATGCATCCGATGTATCCTTATTACAGCTATGAAATGAAATGTGAAAACAAGCCCATTACGTTCCCGCCGCAGCATCAGGCTCAACAGCCCGGCTTGGAATACTTGATGGTTCCGGCGCCGATATCGGATAATCCGGATTATGTCGGAAGCGGCAAGCTGCAAGGAAAGGTGGCCATTATTACCGGCGGCGACAGCGGCATCGGGCGCGCGGTTGCCATCGGCTTCGCCAAAGAAGGCGCGGATGTCGTTCTTGTTTATCTCAATGAGCACCAAGACGCGCAGGCAACCGCTGACATGGTCGCCAAGTACGGCCGTCAAGCGCTGCCCATTGCCGGCGATCTCAGAGACGAAGCTTTCTCCGCCGAGGTTGTGCGCCGGTCGTTGGAATGCTTCGGAAGAATCGATGTGCTAATCTTGAATCAAGCGGTGCAATTCCCCCAGGAAAGCATTCTCAACATCAGCAGCGAGCAGCTTGAGGACACGTTCCGGACGAATATTTTCCCGCACTTCTATATGACGAAGGCGGCGCTGCCGCATCTGAAACCCGGCAGCGCCATTATTAATACCGCTTCTGTTACGGCGTATGCCGGCGCTCCGCTGCTGGTCGACTATTCGTCTACCAAAGGGGCTATCGTCTCTTTCACCCGCTCCTTGTCGCTGCAGCTCGTGGACAAAGGAATCCGCGTCAACGCAGTCGCTCCCGGTCCGATCTGGACCCCGCTCATCGTCTCCAGCTACTCAGCCGACTATGTGCGGTCGTTCGGTCTGGAAACGCCGATGAAGCGGGCCGGTCAACCCTTCGAGCTGGCACCCGCTTACATCTATTTGGCGTCGGATGACGCTTCGTTCGTTACGGGGCAGGTGCTGCATGTCAATGGCGGGATCATCTCGGAGACGTAAGCCAAAAAACCTGGCCCAGGGCCAGGTTTTTCAGTGCTTCGGCGGACTGCCGTCCCCGTACGGCTGCCGGTTTACCGGCATCCCGGGAACATGCCTGTGGAGATAGCAATCCGGTTCCAAGCATTGATCGTATTGATAGCCATAATCAGCGTTACAAACTCCCGCTCATCAAAATGCTCCCGAACCCGCTCATAGACCGCCTGCGGAACGCCTTGCGCGGAGATCGATGTGACAGCCTCCGTAAGCTCCAGCACTGCTTTCTCCCGGTCCGAATAGAACGGAACTTCGCGCCAGACGCCCAGCAGTTGGATGCGCTGCTCCGTCTCGCCCATGCTGCGCAGCTCCGTCATATGCATATCCAGGCAGAAAGCGCAGCCGTTGATTTGCGAAGCCCTAATCTTGATGAACTCGTACAAAGTTCGGTCCAAGCCGCTGCTTTTAATGAAGCCCTCCAGCTTATACATCGTTTGCTGCGCCTCCGGATTAACCTTGTTGTACTGAAATCTAACTTCCATGCGAATCTCCTCCATTGCGGTTAATTTTGTTCCCGCTTAGGAGACCGATCAGCTTGGCGTTTTGTGACAGGTCAGCGAAAAAAAGATGTTCTGAAGCTTATCGGGATTAACAATCATATAAATTCCCGCTGCCTGCTGCCCCTGTGCAGGCAGGTGGAAGGCGATGAACTTGACCGGTTCACGGTCTTGAACAAGCAGCAATCCGTCCTGTCCATTGTGGCGGACCGGGAGCCATTCCCCTTGCAGCGACCCTTTGGCGACAATCCCTTGGAAGAAGGCTTGAATGCGCAGCTTGCCGATAATCGGATGGATCGCAGCCCGCCTCTTGCCTCCCCCATCGGAAATCAAAACCGCTTCATCCGTCAGCATCGAGACGAACGCAGTGAAATTGCCCGTCGAGACGGCACGCATAAACAGCCGGGCAAGCGGCTCGGTATCTCCTGCCGGATCGGAGGACCGCTCACCTGAGCCTGCGACTTTGCTTTTGGCCCGGCTGAATATTTTCCGGCAGTTATCCTCCGATTTATGCAGCATGTCGGCAATTTCGGCGTATTCGTAGCCGAGCACTTCTCGCAGAATGAAGACGGCCCGTTCCGTGGCTGTCAGCTTCTGGAGCAGGACAAGGAACGCATAGTTGACAGTTTCGTCCTGCTCGATGCGCCGCATCGGATCATGGGCGGCGTTTTGAATTTGCGGCTCCGGCAGCCACGGTCCTACGTAGACTTCCCTCGTCTTGCGCGCTAATTTCACGACGTTCAGACAGCGGTTCGTTACCATTTTGACCAAATAGGCTTTCAGATTGTCGACGCTCGCCAAATCTACCGATGGAAGCTTCATATAAATTTCCTGCAGGATGTCCTCCGCATCAGCTGCAGACCCAAGCATGCGGTAAGCGACGGCGAAAAGCAGCTTATGATAAGTCCGATAGATCTCCTCCATATGGAATTTCCTTTCCATTTATCTTCATGAGCTTTGCTGTATTCATACCACAATGGGTCCCCCTCTGTAAAGAACGCAGCAAGGCGTCTGTACGCTGACAAGCATACGGACGCCTTGGCGACATGATTAATGAAATTGTTTGATCAAACGCTTGGCGGTGCCGTTAGGCGTGGCGATGACTTCGTACATATTGACGACGACACCGGTGTCCACCTGCTCGTTTTTGAGACCCGAAACGACGACCTTCTGCACGCCGTTCGTCAGCTTCGCGGTACCGGTAAGAGCGGACGTTTGGGTGCCGACGATGCGGCCTAGCGAATCCACCATTTCGAATTCGATCGTCGAGAAATTCGAATCGATGATCACTTGATCCTCATGCGTGATTGTAAGATCGAGCGTTAATTGATAGGAATAGCTGCCTCCGCTGTACAGCCAGGAGATCGAATCGCTGTTCACCTTCAACGAGAATGGATACAGATCTATCGTATCGCCGCCAATATCTTGCTGCAAGGCGACTTGATAGGTGCCTAGCGAGACTTTGCCTTCGGAGACGGACTTATCGTCATAGATGTTCAGGGCGAAGGACTCGTCATCCTCCGTTGTCCGGTTCGGAAGCAGATACGAGTAGCTCACGACATAAGAACTGCCGGGCGTAAGCTGAGCCGCAACGGTGCTTTGGCGCGTGCCCGTGTAGGAATTGCCGCTGCTGTCCAGGAGCTCATTTTGCAGCTCCGGCAGCGCGATGGTCGTGGATCCGTGATTCGTAATCTTATACTTGGCGATGGCCGTCTTATAGCCGAGATCGTCGTTCTCGTGGGCATGGAGCTCGACCAGAGCGACATCCACATTCTTGTTCAGAACCGAGTTGTCGGTTAACTTCAGCTTCGTACCCAAATCATAGCTCACCGCAGTCGTAAACCCGCTTGGGGCTTCCTTGGCACCCTTAAGCAGGAACACGGCAACAGGCATTTGCCCCGAAGCACCGGCATTGGAGCTTCCGGAGCTTCCGGAGCTTCCGGAGGTGCCGGTGCTGCTGCTGCTGGTGCTGCCAGAGCTCGAGCCGGAGCCGGTTGTCGCTGCGGCTGCCGTACCCGAGGCCGCCGTGCCGGACGCGCTGCTCGCCGTCGAAGATGACGATGTCTTCTCCCAGAGGACAAGCTGCGCCGAATTCGGGTCGGTGCCTGCCGGCAGTACCGCATTGAAATAATAGGCAGCCGTTTCTTCCGGAGCCAGATAGCTGCTGCGCGCCGTATTATCCTCTGCCGTAACGGCTGTCCCTGAATCGCCAACCTGATAGGTGGCGAAAAACGAAGGAATCGCTGCGCTTTCCTTCCCGTCATTGCTAAGCGTCACGATCGTTTGCACGTGTACACCGTCGGCTTGCTCCGCATATTGCGTCGAGTTGGCCCGAACCGTCATCTGCTCCCCGGTTTGCTGCCCGATGTAGGCTTGTTTCGTATCCAGCGGTGTCGTCTGCATCGATGCATGCAAGCTCATGCTGCCGAGCGAAACCTCCTCGGTCAGATTCAAGTAATAAAATTCCAGCGACGCTCCGTTCAGGTTCATCCCTTTGGAAATTGGCGTCTTCAGCGTAATCGTATCCCCTTCGCCCGGGAGGAAGGTTGTTCCGGACCCGTCCAGCACCGTCGATGTGTATTCCATACCGGCTGCGTCTACGAGTCTGAGCTGCAAGCCTGTCGGCAGCTTCACGCTGCTGGAGCCCAGGTTCTTGGCCGCCACCTGCGTGTACAAATACCACTTGCCATTCTCCGAAACCCGCACGCTCTGACCCAACTGGAAGGCAAGGGCCGCATCGTTCGGGAGGGTGCTGTCGATGGAGTGGAGATTCACAATCTCCTCAGGGACCGTCGTTTGTCCTTCGCCGATGACAGAGCTGACCGGCAAATCTCCCAAATGGTTCATGAAATCAACCTGGCTTGCATCCCAGCGGAAGACGTCAATCTTCAGCCGGTCCGCCGTTTCCCCTTCTCCCAGATTCGCATAGAAGCGGAAGCTTTGCTCCTGACCGGGAAGAACGCTCGCGCTCTTCTTCTCGCTTAATTTGGCCGTAAAGCTGTGTCCTGCATCATCGGTTACTCGGACACCATATTGATTGAAATCGATGGCCTTGCTGTCGCCGTTATGCAAAGCGACTTCGAACTGAAGGGATGAAGACGAAAGCGCCGCTTGATTCAATATGAAGTAGGATGAGGACGTGATGTATACGGCTTCGCCCGCCGCAAGCGCGGAACCGCCGGGCAGCGCCGCAGCCAATAAACTGCCTGTGAAGAGCAGCGCCAGGCTGCTTTGCTTGAATGGAATCGATTTGAATTTGCGTATCATGATGAATAACCTCCCAGAGCTAGATATGGTTGCTGGTTGCGCCGAATTAATCGTACCGGAGTGCGTCGATCGGTTTTAATTTGGATGCTTTATTCGCTGGATACAAGCCGAAGATGACGCCGACCAGCGCAGAGAACAAGAAGGCATATACCCCCACATTAAGCGAAAGACTGGTCGTCTGGCTGGGATTGATATACGGCCAAGCCAGCGATAACCCGACACCGACCACAAGGCCGATGAATCCGCCCATTCCGCTAATCAGCGTTGCTTCCACGAGGAATTGGAGCAGTATGTTCCGCCGCTTGGCGCCGATCGACTTGCGAATGCCGATTTCCCGCGTCCGCTCGCTAACCGTCACGAGCATGATGTTCATAATCCCGATACCGCCTACAAGCAGGGATATGGCGGCAACGGCGACCAGCTGATTCGTCAACGTACTGGAAGCCGCCTGTCTGGCACTTATCAATTCGGAGGAATTGAAAATATTGTAGCCGGTCGTACTTTTGAATTTGTTATACAGCCAGCGTTCCAATACCGCCTGTACCCGGCTTATATCGTCACCCGTAGCCGCCTCCACATACGTGGAACGAATGTTGCCCAGCTTGAAATCCCGGCTCATCGTCGGCAGCGGCACGATGACTGCACTGTCGAGCGACGTTCCGCTCGTATTGGAACCTTTGCTTTTCAAAACGCCGATAATGGTGTACATGTAACCGTTGACGTTGATTTCTTCGTTGAGAGGATCTTCTTTACCGAAAAATTTGGCGGCAACCTCCGTCCCGATCACGGCAACGTGGTTGCGGAAATCCAAATCCGCCGGTGCCAGGAAACGGCCGGTGCCGACCTCCCCTTTTTGCATATCCAAATAACGGTCATTCGTTCCGATCACACTATACGTCTGCGTAGTTCGATCGAATTTAATGCTCGTATTCGCTCTGGTCATCGTCGGCGCGATGCCGCTAATGCCCGATGTCCCCTCCAGCTCCATGATTTCGTCATACTTCAGCTGCGTAGCCCGGCCGTTGCCAAGCAGGTTGACGGTCAGCAGGTTCGTCCCCAAGCCTTCGTACTGCTTCTCAATCGCTTTGGACGTTCCTTGCCCGATAGAAACGAGTGTGATGACTGAGCTAACCCCGATAATGACGCCGAGCATCGTAAGAATCGTGCGCAGCGGATTGGCTCTAACCGTCGCCATGGCCATCTGAATAAGCTCCCAAGGCCTCATAACGCAACCACCTCCTGGCCAGCCGCCGCCGGCACGGGTTCGTTGCGCACATCCTTGATGATTTGACCGTCGCGAAGCGTGACGACACGCTTGGCATGATCGGCAATATGATTGTCATGGGTGATCAGCACGATCGTATTTCCCTGCCGGTTCAGCTCCTGGATCAGCTCCAGCACTTCAATGCCGGTCTTGGAATCCAACGCGCCGGTCGGCTCGTCGGCCAGGATGAGCGAGGGCGATATCGCCAATGCCCTTGCTATCGCGACACGCTGCTGCTGGCCGCCGGACAGCTCGCTGGGCTTATGATGTCCGCGCTGGCCCATCCCGAGCTTCTCCAGCATGCGCTGCGCCTGTTCCCGGCGTTGTTTGGCCGGAACGCCCGCATAGATCATGGGCAGCTCGACATTCTCGATCGCCGACAATCGGGGCAGCAGGTTGAACTGCTGGAATATAAATCCGATCTTCAGGTTGCGCAGCTCGGCCAGTCCGTTATCGGACATTTTCTCCGTCGAAACGCCGTCCAGCGCATACGTGCCCGAGGTCGGGATATCCAGCAGCCCGATCGTATTCATCAAGGTGGATTTGCCGGAGCCGCTGGGACCGATAATCGCAACAAAATCGCCTTGTGCGATGTTCAGCGTGATTCCTTTCAGAATCTGCAGCTCTTCCTCGCCACGGGCATAGCTCTTGGTAATTCCGGATAATTCAATGATATTCATGCGATTGGCTCCTTTCTGCGGGATGAGTGATCACTGACGCGTTCCTCCCCCGCCTTGGCCTTGGAAGCCGCCGTTGCCTCCGCCGCCTTGGAAGCCCGCGGGCGGACCGCCTTCGCCGCCAGGGAAGCCTCCCGTTTGCTGCTGGCCGGTCGTCGTCGTCGCTTTGCGCGTCGGCATAACGACTTCGTCGCCTTCGGCCAATCCGCTGACGATCTCGACTTGCGTTTTGCTGCGAATTCCCGTCTTGATTTCATGCTGCTCTTCCACGGTTCCATCCGCTTTCTTCAGCGTAACGGTCGATTTGCCGCGCGTTGTCGTCACGACTTGAATCGGCAGCACGAGAATATCTTTCTTATCCTGGATATAAATTTCCGCCGTTGCCGTCATGGCATATTTCAGCTCATTGGACGCTGAGTTCGGAATGGAAACAACCGCATCATAGGTCGTGACCCCGTTCGTCGTCGTTCCTACATTGGAAACCGAGGTCACTTCGCCCTCGAACGATTTCCCGGAAATCGCGTCGACTTTCACGACAGCCTTCTGGCCTACCTTCACACTCGTCAAGTCCAGTTCATCCACCGCAATGGCGAGCTGCATCGTGCTCAAACTGGCCACAGCGCCTAATGTCGTATTGGCCGTGATTTGCGCACCGACCGGATAGTTGCGCAGCACATTGCTCTTGCTGTTGGCGAAGTCGGCCGAGAACACGCCGTCGAACGGTGCGGTGATCGTCAATTGGTTGACCTTCTGCTGCGCGTCGTCCACCTTGATTTGCTGGCTTTCAATAGCCGCTTGCTTGCTTACGATGTTCTGCTGGAGATCGTCGTTGAACAGTGACGCAATCAAGTCTCCCTGCTTCACCGTCTCGCCGTCTTTGAATTTCATCGTTTTGATCGTGCCGCCGGCTTCAGCGAACACCGGCGTCGTCCGCACGTATTCCAAGGCCGCCTGCTCGGTCGATTCGATCAAGCTGTCGCCGCTTCCGACGCTGCCTTTCATCTTCAAACCGGCCGAAAGCGTCCCGTCATTCGTAACCAACACTTCCACGTCGACGATCTTGTTTCCGTTCGCATCCGCTTTGATTTCACGCGAAACGGAGGATACCGTCCCCACCTTGGTGAGCAAATAACCGTCCACCGAGAGCTCGACATTCCCGCCCTTCTGCAATTGAACCGCATCCTGCAGCGGGAACGGCAGCTTCACCTTAAATTGCGACGTATCCGAGATCGTGCCGATCTTCGTCGTTTTGCTCACCTGGCTGCCTGCATCCAAATTGGCGGTCAGCGTCAGCTTGCCGCTCATCGTCGCAGATACGGACATATGGTTCTGTTCGCTCTGCAGCTCCGCCAACTCCTTCTCTAACTGCTGAAGGGTGACTTGCGCCTCCTTCAGATTCGTTTCGGTAGAAGGAACGGAGAGCTCAAGAAGCACATCGCCTTTCTTCACCGGCTGATTCTGCGTCAAGTTCATCGTTTTGATGATACCGTCCACCGGGATGACGATATTTTGCTTGTCCTTCGCATCCAGCTGGGAAGTACCAGAGATCGAGGAGGAGATCGCTCCTTTGGACACCTTCATGGCCGTCTGCTGCTGTGTGGCG
The DNA here is from genome assembly GCF_031456485.1 of Bacillus sp. 3255. Classification (NCBI taxonomy): domain Bacteria; kingdom Bacillati; phylum Bacillota; class Bacilli; order Caryophanales; family Bacillaceae; genus Bacillus; species Bacillus sp. 3255. The sequence goes on along the minus strand of NZ_JAVDUS010000004.1, from coordinate 77,106 downwards.
GCTGTCGCAGGCTGCGCCTTGTTCTGTATGTAATAATAAGTTCCCGCACCGCACAGCATCGCTGCCAAGACGATAATGATCCATTTCTTCTTCCGACTTACGCTCATTGATGATTCCCCTCTCCAAGTTCCAAGACCACGATTGTCTTCGTCATAACCATCTCACAAGTTGAAGTGTAAGGGACACGGCTGAATCCATACTGAGCGGCGGCTGAATAAAAGTTGAAAGCTGTCTGAACGTTTGCTGAAAAATGGTACGGCCGCCACGGCTCCGGCTCAGACCGGGCGGCGGCGCCTCACGACAAAAAAGCTCGGCTCCTCTAAGAGAGCCAAGCCTCTACCGAGAGTCCCGCCCATAGCGGGAATTTCTCCTGTTACATGCAGCCTGGCGGATCCTCGAATGCTCAATAACAGGAATTCCTCCCGTTATTCAGCCCGTACTCGCAGCCTTTACGCGAAATGGGGACGAATTAACGGGAGGAATTCCCTTTATTCGTACAACTGGGCTAATTTTCTCGCGAATAACGGGAGAAATTCCAGTTACGCCCTGCGTTTGACCAAGAAAAGCTCGGCTCCCTCAACGAGAGAGCCCCGCCACGCCGCAGTAAGAAAAACCGTCAGGGAATATCCCCCTAACGGTCCTTTTAAGTTTGACGAACATCGGTAAACTTGTATTCATGCCCACGAATACCTTTGTAATACTCAGGATGCATCGCTTCACCACAGTTTTCACAACCGAATTGTGGGGTGAAAAAAACCTGGCACGCCGCCAGGTCTCGCATCCGATTCCTCTCACATCGATCTTATCCGTACAGGTACGATTTCACATCTTTTCCCACATAGGCTTTCCAAATGATGAGATTATAGGGATAACTCCAGTCGATCTCATAGCCGCCGTACATTTCGTGCAGCCGGTTGCTGTTGAAAATGATCGAGCCTTTCTGATCGAAAGCGACGCCGTCCACCCATAGCATCCTGTCGTCCGACACGAATTTGTGGAAGCTGCGGTCTCTGGCATCGAAGAAGCCGACCCCTTTCCCCTCCAGCATCGTATAAAACAAATTCCCACTGTTATCCGCATGCATGCCGTCTGTCGTCGTGCCTTTGCTGCCTAGCACTTGCACGGAGGCGTTCAACTGCTCCGCAGGAACTTGCTCGTTCCGGAGCAGTCCCGTATGGATCGCATATAAATTGCGGCCGCTTACTTGGCAGTAGAATAAAGTCGACCTGTCTGCGGACAAGGCGATCCCGTCGGCGCCGATACGCAAGGGAACTTTTTTGTAAACCGGCTTGTAGTCGATCTGGAAATGGAAGCCCGGAAAGTCCTGCGTGCTGTCCTGCCGGTCCAATACGCGCCGGAACGTTCGAGTTCGCATGTTATAGACGATGATGCCTCCGCGCAAAGGACGTTTGGGATCGCCGCAGCCGGAATCGGTTATATACACAAAGCCGTTTCTATTATCCACGACCAAATCGTTCAGAAAAGAAGTTTGGTACGGCGCAATCGCATCGGGGATGACGATGGAATCGAGGAGCTTGTTCGCGTTCAAATCCCAGATCACTAGCTTCTGCGAGCCTTCCGGCGAAGGCTGATACGCGATTTTCCCTTGATCCAGCAGCCACATCCGGTTGTGCTCATCGATCTCATAGCCGAGCACGGATTGCAGGGCATCCGCCTGTCCCTCTTCATTCCACTCCCAGCTGGGAAAGGCGTCCAGCAGCGGCTTACCGTCCTTGGATACGATGCGGTTCATCGTAGCCGGAATGCCGGATACCCAGCGCGGTACAGAGACGTAATACTGGCCGTGATGATCGATTTTCACGCCGGCGGGCATTGCTTTTTTCCAAATTTCACGACTCTCGTAATCCTGCTTCTTCGCTTCTTGCGGGAAGTGCCAATCCAACCGGTTCCAGTGGCAAATGATCTTATACATGATGCAGGCCTCCTGTCACCTCTTGATCTCCATATGCTCCTATCCTATAGGTATGCGCTCAAGATCAAAAGGCGTGGGCGCGCAGCCTGCTAATGGGGCTTCGTATTCACTTCGAAAATCCAGACGGTCCCTTTCTTATCGATGCCAAAATCGTACCCCAGCATGCCGATGCCCGGATAACGCGCTTCCAGCAGCATGGTCGAGGTTCGGGCGACGCCGATCATCGTGGCGATTTTGTCTCTAACGATCGATGCAGGGAACGTCCGCCTAACAGCCTCTCTGCCTTTCAGCTGCGTCCCCCCTTGGCAGAGGTTGGTAACGAATAATCCCGGACGCGCCAACCGTCCTACAACCGCGCGGATCTCCCAATTCCTTCCCACTTTGGCCAGCTTGACGCGGTAATCCACCGGTCTGCCGTCAATCGTCGTCAGATGAATTCCCTGCTGCAGCATGAGCGCCCGATTCCCGCCGATTCGCCGAATGGCTTGCAGCAGCTCGTTCATGCTGCCGTACGTCTTCTTCACCCCTGCATGGTGCAGTACGAAGCCGCTGCCCGCCTTGTAAAGCTTCATGACCCGGTTACCGCCTGTACCGACTATCGGTTTGGCCACGATAAACGAATGCTGACGAAGCATCGCCTCCAGATTCTCCGGGCTAAACCGGCGCATAGCCGGGATGTGCTTGGCCACGCCGGAATGCTGCTGCAGGACTGCAAATTTCACCCATTTATTAGCAACCTTACGCAATGAAACACGCCTCCTCTGTACATGCTCTCCTCTCTGCTACTGTATGTCTGTCTCTCTGGAAACGAAACGGACAATCCGGCAAACAATCCGCGAATGAGATTTAGCGGCATATCAAAAAAGCAGATGTCGGATTTCTCCGCATCTGCTTCTGAAGGTTCATATTCATGGCGCAACGATCAGCCGCAATTGGATATCCGACGGGTCCGTAACGATCAGGGCCTCGCCGTCTGCCGCGCAGCGCGATCCGGCGCGCGCCAACCGTTCCGCCGCTTCGTTCCGGGACTCGGCATCCGGGAAAATGAGGGTGCAATAAGCTAACCCCGTGCCGTGCGGCGGACGTGACGGGGCGTCTTCCCCCGCCCAGACGTTCAGCCCGATGTGATGATGGTACCCGCCCGCCGAGATGAACAAAGCTCTCATCGAGGCTCTGGCATCGGCCGCAATGTCAAAGCCAAGTACATCGCAGTAGAAGGCTTTGGATTGCTCCAGACTTTTGACATGGAAATGGATATGGCCCATTGTGGTGCCCGCTGGCAGCCCGTTCCAGACCGTTCCTTCCGCTTCCTTCAGCAAGCCCTCCCAATCGATCGGGTCCGCGGCCATCACATAATAACCTTCGGCGTCCCGCTGCCAAGCGCTTCGCGGGCGGTCGCAGTAAATTTCGATCCCGTTCTGATCCGGATCGGTGATGTACAGCGCTTCGCTCACCAAATGGTCCGCTTGACCGATATGGATGCCGGAAGCGATCAGATTCCTCAGGCTTCGGCCAAGCGCTGCCCGGTCAGGCAGGAGAATGGCAAAATGATACAATCCGGCAGCCGATCTGCGCGGAGTCACCGTGGCATGCGGCAGTTCCTCGAGCAGCAGAAACGGTTCGCTGCCGTCAATCGTAAGGTCCGCCTTCGTTCTATCGCAACTTCCCAGCCGCAGCCCGACGATGTCCCGGTAAAAGCGGATGGAGCGCTCCAGATTGGAAACATACAGCTTCACGACACCAAGCTTCATATCCGAAGGTAAAACTGAACTCATGCTGTCGCCTCCTTGACTTACTATTTGTAATCAAGTTTAGTTAAGTTATTTAATTACGTCAAGCGCGTCATTTGTGCCCATTCCTTCATAAGCTCCCTAAGTTCCTCCGATGTCCGTTCCATAAACTCCTGAATCGTATCCATCGTTATGTACGCAGGAGTGATCCGCGGCTCCATAGATGCATCCCGCAAGTCCCTGACAACCCGATCACCGTAAGAAGCAATTTCCTGCTCCTTCAGCAAAGGCGGCAGGGAATACGCACGAGAACGGGCGACGGAAGCAAGCATAGCATCCGCTCGTTTCTCCATTCTCAGTAAGTCATAATCCAGTTGACATACTTCCCGGTTATAGATACTTTTCAAATCTCCAAACGGTTCGATCCGCTGCTGTCCCGCTTGTTCGACAAACGATTGCCAGACCGTCTGCGTCCAACGCAGATCCGTCCATATATGAGCGGCATAGCCCAGCGCAAATTGCCTGAAGAAAGGATCCCGACTGCGTAAGCGCTCTTCGCAAAAACGATGAATGACCGCAAGATCCGGCATCGTGCCATCGTCCAGACACAAATGAGTCCGCCCCTTGTCCTGCCGGTTCGTCCCCTCCCTCATATGGATGGCATCCGGCGCCAAACTCCCCAATAGGAACTCAGGAGTCAACTCCTCCTCCCAAACTCGTAACGCAATACTAAAATGAACCATAGGCCAAGGCATTGTCCCCGCACGCTCCCCAAACATCATCATCTCCCATACAGAGAATAGACGCTTCCAGCATGTGGAAAGTTGAAAAAAAGCCCAAGTCCCGTTCGTCACGGACCTGGGCTGGCATATCCTTACATGCCGGCATCTGCTGCGGCAGGTGCCGACGGAAGCTCTTCCTTGGAGGAGAGCACTTCCTTCTTCAACAGCAGGCAGGCGGCGAAGGCGGCAATGGCGAAGACGATGCTGATCGCAAATATGTGCTGGAAGCTCTCCGCAAACACCAGCTTGATCTTCAGCAGCAGGTCAGCCGAAAGCCCCTGAGGCATACCTCCGTTCATAATCGTCTCGCTTGTGCCTGACGGAAATTGCCCTGACAAGCCGGTTATGCCGGTGACGATTTGTCGCGATAGAAGGCTGCCGAAGATGCTGAAGCCGAGCGTCGTCCCGATCGCCTGGAATAATTGCACGGTCGCTACGCCTACGCCGGAATGCTCTTTGGCAACAGACTCTTGAACGATCAAGTTGTCGGAACCGAACAAGACCCCGATGCCCAGTCCCATGATGAAGAAGGAAGCGATGATATACAGCACCGTGGTGTCCGTATGAAGGCGCGACAGCAGGATGAAGCTGGCGACCGGGAATAGAAAGGAAACGATAAACAGCCGTTTGTAGGCAACCCGCGTAATCAATCGCCCGCAAATGATACTTGCCGGAATGGCGCCCGCCATGAAGGCCAGCGACAAATAACCGGAGGCTGTCGGCGTCATGCCCATAACGTTCTGGGCAAAGAACGGAAAGGCGGAGATGCCGCCCATGATGCCGAGCATCGTGATGAAGACAATGCAGGATAATACGACGACGGAGCGGTTGCGGAACAAGGCCAGCGGAATAATCGGTTCCAGGGCTTTCGACTCGATGCGGATGAATACGGCAATCAGCGCAGCGGACAGCACCAAAAGGCCGATAACGGCCGGCGAGCCCCATGTGTAGCCCTTCACGTCGATAAGTACGGGAGCCAATAACAGGGAAAGCATGGAAAGAACCAGCGTGACGGCTCCCCACCAGTCAATCGATTTCCTAGCGTCGCTCACGGATTCGCGCAAGCCTTTGGCGACGAAGATGGCCGACGTCATCCCAACCGGTATATTAATCAGGAATATCCAATGCCAGCTGACATGGCTGACGAGGTAACCGCCGACGGTCGGGCCCAATAACTGAGGCAGAATTAGCAAAGGACCGACCAGGCTCTGTACTTTGGCCCTCATCTCCAGCGGGAACGTATCGCCGATGATGATCATGCCGAGCGGCATTAATCCCCCGGCGCCGATGCCTTGCATGCATCTGCCGATAAGCAGCATCGTCATTGAGCCCGACAAGCCGCAGATGACGGAGCCCAATAGAAAGAGCGTCACACAGCTCAAATAAATTTTCTTCCTGCCGTAAATATCGGCCAGTTTGCCGAAGATCGGCATGAACATGGTGATCGAAAGCATGTAAATTCCCGCCACCCAGCCGTAGAGCGAGAGTCCGTGCAGCTCACGGATGATTGTCGGCAGCGCCGTGGAGACCACGGTTTGATCCAGCTCCGAGAATACCAAGCCAAGCAGGAGCCCGATTAATATGAGTTTTTTGTCATTGCCTTGCTTATTCACACCTACACCTCATCTTTCAACTTATTTGGTATAGGTTAATCTTACCTTCGCGGACGCAGGAGATCATCGGACCGGAGAATTTAAAATGTATCCGTCTCCAGACGTAGTCCGGTTTCCGAACGGCCCTCGGAACAAGTCAAGCATTCAAGCTGCTTATCTTCCCGTATCACGCCTTCCAGGAAACCGTCCGCGCAGAAAATATCTTTGCCGCAAACACTGCACTGCCCAACAAGCTCTCGCATAAGTGCCCTCCCCTTCAGTTCCCGGTCATGTGCCGACAATCTTGTAATAGTGCTCGAAAAATCGCTGCCGATTCACATCCGACGCGATCTCATGGCAGCCGGCGCTGCTCGCTTGAAATTCCATCATGCCAAGCCTCTGCTCTTGCCTAAACTCCACCTCGATCTTTCCTCTGCGGTACGCGCACAGCTCCGGCTCGAACAGACAAGCCGCTACAAGCGGATCGTGGAACGTCATCTCATGGTGCTCAAGCCAGGGTGAGCCGAAAGCCTCCACCGCCTGCATCACGGCGGATTGAAACAGATCAGGCTTCTCGCTTCGCGCCAGGACCAGCTGCGTCGTGACATTCAACCCGAACGTGCGCATCACCGGCACATCCGCCGCATAAACGATGGCTGCGGCGTGAGGATCCACCCACGCGTTCCAGTTATCCTGCGGCATATTCAAGCTTCTCTCCAACGATTCCGAGAATACGCCGCTCATGATGTACAGCTCTTTGATCAGCTTCGGAATGCCGGGATCAACGGCGAAGAGCAGCGCAATATTCGTCAAATGGCCGATCGCGGCGAGCGAAATTTCGTGCGGATGCTCGCGGATCACCTGCCGCATCCGGTCTACGGCCTCATACTTGCGGAAGGATGTATCGTGGGGGAACTGGTCAAGACGCCGCGCCCCATCCGGCGTGGGATACAGACTGCTTGGGAGCAGCTGCCGGTCAGCCCCTGCATATACCGGGATATTTCGGCCTGCAGCCTTGCAGATGGCGTCCGCAATCATGGCTCGCTTCTCCGCTTCTCCGCCAACGCTAGAAATGCCAATCAGCTCGCAAGCAGGTTGGCGCAGCAGATAGGCCAAACAAAGGGCATCATCAATATCGCCGCCGATATCGGTATCCAACCACACCTTTTTCATTGCTCGATGAAACCTCCCGCTCATTCATATATGGCTGCCGCATCCTGTGGCAGCTGACGAACATGAGCGAGATGGGCGCTAACCCGCTCATCTTCCTGGACATTATAAGCAAAGCCGCCATACTGGGCCACTTCCTTCGCCGTCTCCCGAAACAGTCCGCACATCGTTTCAAGTCCTTCCCAGATATGGTCATAATCACCGTCCGGGTATGTCCGCACGAATGCCTCCCACAGCCTCGGCTCCAGCCATTGCTCGAAATATTTGCCGCATTTCCCAGAATCCGCGGTGAACCCCGTTCTTATCCCGATATGCCACTGAAGCATCCTGACCAGCATATCGCGCACCGGCCTTTCATACATAAATTTCGCGTAGGAGAGCTCCCTGCGCCACAGCCCTTTGGCAATGTACGTACTGACCCACCAGAATTCATTGCAGCAAGCGGCGAACTCGGCAGCCGTCGGCGGTTTCGTCAAATAGTCGCTATTGCTGGGCTCCGCAAAAGGCTCGATCGATCCGTCCTTATCCAATAGCAGCTTGCTGAGGCTGTCTCTTGAAAGTGTATCCATGCTGTCTGCTGCGCAGAACGTCAAGTCGATCCGGTTGCCGTCGGTAAATTGCATAAGAAATGCAAAACGCTGCAAAGGACGCATCCATTCGCCGTCCATCTCGTCGGGCGTCTGCATGATAATCAGCTCCCCGAACCGTTCGATCCAGCTGCGATCCTCGACAAATGCGGCTACCGAGGTGACGAAGAACACGATGTCATAGTCCTGAAAAATGTCGCGCGGCGCCTCCGGATTCACCCGCGAACCGTTCATTATGACAGCTCGAACGCAGTCGTTCTCCTCGGCAAAGGCAAGAATGAAATCCATCATTTCTTTTTCCGTTCTCACTAACACATCTCTCCTTATGTATATCGTCCGACTGCCACATCTCATCGACTCACAATATTTACCTTGGGCAATATCCCCACTAGACCCAGTAATCAACTAGGGATCACTAAGTTTTTCTATGGTACAGTAATCCCATACAAACGCTTAACTACCAAAACTGGAAAAAGGATGTGCGATTTCTTTTGAAAAAATTAATTCTTTCCACTTCGGTTGCTCTATCCGTTTTATTTTCGACAGCGGGACTGTCCATGCCTGCTTCCGCCTCGGCTCAAGAAATTTATGCGACCAACGGCCATAAGTTTGTAAATACAGCAAAATCATATATCGGTCGAGTAACCTACCGTTTCGGTACGAGAGATCCTCAACACTTGGTGTTCGATTGCTCCGCGTTCACGCAGTTTGTATTCAAGAAGAACGGCGTCAATCTTCCTTGGGGCTCCAAGGCGCAGACAAGCTTCGGATCCAGAGTGCCTAGCAAGAGCCAATTGGCGATCGGCGATCTGGTCATGTTCAGCGTCAGCAGGCCTGGGCAGATCGACCACGTCGGCATTTATGTCGGGAATGGCAATTTCATCAGCAACACGAAGAGTGAAGGTGTCGTGATCAAATCATTGAACACCGGATACTGGGGCAGCAGATACATAACAGCTAGACATTACTAGCACCCGCCGGATTGAAAAAGAGAGTTCAAGGAAATGCTAATCCTGAACTCTCTCTTTTTTTATTTGATGGCTAAGAATGGACGGCAGGCAGGTGTTCATGAATTGTGGCTAGAACAGCGTGCGGTTCGTCAATTTGAAATATGACTTTTCCGAATTCGTGTCCTTCAAGCTCAAGTATGACGACGTCCTGATGATTTTCGTAAGATACGAAGCACCAGCGGTCACCGATCAGGAACCGGCCCTCGCGAATATCAGCAATCGAAGTACCGACTCTGAAGCGAAACATGGAAAGCTTGTAATCGTCGACGGTGGCTAGCTTGATTTGGCTATATGGAATGTCTACCTCGCGTTTCAACGCCGCGGCGCTTGTTAATCCTGATAGATGAAGAATAAGGCTATCTTTCGTAAATTCAATATTTCTTGCCATTGGAATCCCTCCATGCCTTCTTTTTCTGTTATGAACAACTATATTACGTCCAGGCCCGGAAGATCGTTCACGCCATCCTGAATTTTTTTGCGGGGAGGCCCTTCCTGCCTTTACCGATCTAGTTCCGAGAATGATATCATCTAAAATTGATTTTGTTTTTGCGATGACTTTTCAATAGAATGATTAAATTCGCTAACAACTATGCAAAGAAGGAATCAGCATGCCTTTTCTCCGTTTCAAAGGATTTCAGAGCGATTTCGTGACTTCGATTTCAAGCGATATTATTGAAGAGTTTTCTAGAATTACAGGTGTTGTGCAGCAAAAAGTAAAAATTGAGCTTCTCCTGGTCGAGCAGCTGAACAATTCCCCGCAATCGCTGGAGATTATGATGTTCCCGAGAGATCAGGACATGCACGACCGCATCGCGCTAGCCATGAACAACCTGCTGGCCGCGCACGGTTTCGGTGAGGTTCACATCTTCTTCATCCTGCTTTCGCCGCACCTGTACTATAAAGAAGGACAACCCCTGAAATCGAATCTGGAAGAGCCGATTTCGCTCACTTGAGCGTACATACGCACACTTCCGTTACGCAGGAAAAACCCGAGGCATGCCTCGGGTTTTATTTGCATAAGGGCCATCACGATGACGGCTATTCATTCACCGTTCCATTCTGGTATTTATATTTCCAACCCATCAACGCCGCCACATTCCTTGTTGTAATCGAGTGAACGCCCATTGCTATAAACGTCTTCATCAGCGGTTCGTCATTGACCGTCCAGACATAAACCTCCAAGCCGTATTTCGCAGCGAATCGAATCAGCTCCGGTCTTACGACTGAATAGTTTAGATTGAGTCCGAAGCAATGAGCACGGACAGCGTCTTCGCAGATGAGACGAACCGCGTCCATATAGCCGTGCGCGGTGAATACGGCCGGATCGACGTTCAGCAGCTTACGCAGCTGCGGGTTCACCTGTTGAACGAGCAGCGCACGTTCGAGCTCACAACCCGACAGGAGTACCCGCTGCGTCAGCCCATGCTGTTCTACCCATGCCGCAACGGGCTCGACACACGCGTCGGATTTGAGATCCAGATTCATCGCGATGCCCGGCGCTTCACAGAAAGGCAGGATGGCATCCAACGGAAGCACCTTCATCATCTCGCCCGGCACACCGCCATGGGCTCTCACTTCCAGCTCGCTGAGCTGGGCGAAGCTTAACTGTGAGATGAGCCGCTCCGTTCCGTCGGCCAACCGAACTAGATCGTCGTGGGACAACACCAGGACGCCGTCGGCCGTCAGGAGCAGATCCTCCTCCAGAATATCGGCTCCGCTGCGCAGTCCGGCTTCAAGCGATCTCCGCGTATTGTCCGGCATGCCCATGCAGCCGGTATGAGCGGTTATTTTGGGGAACACTTCCATATGCCCATCTCCTTCCTAATGTACCTGCCGAATACCGCGTTGGGCAATGTCCAGCGCCTTGCCCCCGGATTCCGTCTTGATGACGAAATCTAACATATGAACCTGCTCCATGGCCTCCATCAGCTTAACCGAATTCTGTGCATGAAGCACGAATTCCAGCTGCATGGAAGTGACTTCCCCGGAGTTCCTCGAAGCCTCATGGCGTGACATTTTCACCTTCATGATTTGAATGCCTTCCCTGCTTAGCGCAGTGGCGATTTGCGCCAGCGCACTCGGATTATCCAGCGTCTTGATGGTCATTTCGTGATACCGCCGGTTGCGCATCACATGCTTCTCCCATTTGTTCAGGGCGAACAAGGAAATCAGGGAAAGCATGGTCGCGAAGACGGCTGCATAAGTAAAGCCTGCACCGATACATAAGCCGATTCCGGCAACGACCCAGATCGAAGCGGCCGTCGTCAAGCCGCTGATCACGGAGCCGTTCCGCAGGATCGCACCGGCTCCGATAAAGCCGATTCCGCTGATCACCTGAGCGGCCAGGCGGGCCGGATCCATTCGCACGTTCGGCTCGTTCGCGAACTCGGAGAATCCGTACATCGACAGCAGCATGATCGTCGTCGAACCCAAGCATACTAGGATATGCGTTCGGAAGCCCGCAGCATGATTATGCCATTCCCGTTCGATCCCGACTGCCCCTCCCATGAAAACAGCGAGCACTAACCGCAATAACAGCTCGCTATGACTAATCGTCCACACACTCGCAGTTCCCGTCATGTGATGACATTCTCCCTTCTGACTTTGGTCATGCTTATTTTGGCTTTAGCTTCCCTAATCACAGTATCCGCACCCATCCATGGTAAGGTAAGCGCTTAACCTTTTGACAAAAAGCTAGACCGCCATACCTGCCGCATGTTCACGCAGCAAGCGGGGACAGTCTACTGTCTACCTGTATGTACCTGTTGAATGACGCAATACAAGCTCCGGCAGCAGGACAACCCGCTGCTTCAGCACTTTCTCCCCTTGGATCTCCTGGACGAGCAGGTCGACCGCCCGGCGTCCGATCTCCTGGATCGGCTGTGCGATCGTCGTGAGCGGCGGATCAATTAACGTTGCCAGAATCGTATTGTCAAAGCCTACGACCGAAAGATCGCGCGGCAGCTGCAGACCCGCTTCCCTGGCTGCCCGTATAGCGCCGATCGCCAGCAAATCGTTGCAGGCGAACACGGCGGTCGGGCGATCCTCCAATCCGATCAGCTGCGCCATCGCCTTGTGGCCGGTCTCTACCGTGAAGCCTCCGGTAGCGATATGCCGCTCCTCCACCTGTAAGCCCGCATTGGCTAAGGCTTGCTTGCAGCCTCTGATCCGCTCGCGGTTGCTCGTATTATCCGGATCTTCCACAAGGATCGCAATATGCCTATGGCCCAGCTCCACCAGATGGCTGCCTGCTTGGAATCCCCCCAGATAATCGTCGACCATCACCGTATCGACTGCCAGAGTTGGCATTTCGCCAGTAATTAAAGCGATCGGGATATTGTGCTGGATCAGCTTCTTGAGAAAGCGGTCGTTCTGAATCCGGGTTGCGGATATCATCCCGTCCACCCGCTTCTGCGTGAGCAGGGATAAATATTTCACTTCCTTATCCGGATCATTATCCGTCGAGCAAATAAACACGCTGAAGCCGCACTCGTGTCCCCTGTCCTCCACCGCACGGGCTATTTCGGCAAAGAACGGGTTGGCCAAATCAGGCAGCGTGAGCCCGATCGTATACGTGCTCTTCCCTGTCAGTGCGGACGCGACCATGCTCGGCTTGTATTTCAGCTGCTGCATGACCTGCTGCACATGCGCCCGCGTTTTCTCGCTGATGCGGCCCGTCTCGTTAATCACCTTGGATACGGTGGCGATCGATACTCCGGCGGCTTGCGCCACGTCGTAGATAGTCGGTTTCATTCCATGCCCCTCTCAACGTTCGGTTCTATCGCATTTTGGGTCTATCATACGATAAGATCCGCACACTGTAAATATGAAGGGCCGCCGTTACATAACAAGCCGCAGCGTATGCACCTCGAAGGGCTTCGTGAACAGCCCGTAATGGTGCCGGTTCATAGTTGCGACCTCCTCATCCTGCTCTAGAAGATTCGTGATCCGCAGCTCCTTCACGACTTCCGGGAGCACGATCTCGACGAGTCTGCTCTCTCCCTTGCATTCGCGGAGACGAAGGATGAAGCCCTCGCCGTTCTCTGCGGCTTTCAGACAGGTGACTGCCATCCCGTCCAGCCCCGCCGGAAGCAGCTCCTGAACGGGATGCTGCGTATCGGCTTGCACCGCAGCCGTCACGGTCCGATGCATCGTTTCCTGCGCGATCCGCCAAACCTCGCCCTGCCGCCAATCGCCGGCATGAGGGACAAGCCTGTAGCGGTAGCGCAAATCTCCCCCGCTCCATTGCGGGAAATTCGTTCCCCACCAATTGTTGAACAGATTGAAATGCAGCTCCGGTTTCTCGGGCTTATACGCATGCTCATAGTCCCACATGCCGTTCTTCCCGATGAAAAAGAGCGGTGAATCCTGGGCAATAATCGCCATGCCGGCAAAGCCGTTGGAGACATCCACAAAGTGTTCGCAGCAGTGCAGCAAAGTACTGGAGGAACGTATCGTATCCGTGACGGGATTGACGACCGACCCTAGCTTGTTCACGCTGAATTGCGGCCGTTCCAGCATGAGCGGGAACACGATATGGCCCGACTCCGCGAGCGGCGTTTCCTGCTTGTCATGCAGCATATAGTCCAAATCCAAGTATGGCGCATCCACACCCAGGGAATAGCTCCATTCCACTTTGGGCGCGTTTCCGTACGCTGACGTTGTTTCCGTCTCGGACATCGCCGAGCAGAGGATACGGACGGCATGCCCCTCTTCCATGACACGCACGTCAACGCGGTCGGTCGTAAACGTGAGTCTTCGCTGTCCTTCGGGATAATCCGTTTTACCGAAATCGTGAACGCCCCAATCATAGAACCGGTAAGCATATTTCTTCAAATACCGCGTAATTTCCTGATTGGAGTAAATATCGTAGACATACTGTCCGAAACCGTTTTCAGAAGTGCGGTCAATCCATTCTTTCCGCAGCTTTTTGTCCCAGAGACTTCGAATCCAACCTGTGCGGCGGTCCACCTGAACGACCATATGCGCGTTCTCGATGACGGCTTCGGTCTCCGTTACATAGCTCTTCAACTGCTTATCGGTCACCTGCGGTACCGGGGCGCCAAGCTGATCCGTCTTCACATAGCGCAGCGTCTTATACCCGAGCGCAGGGAGCCCGTCAATCCAAGCTTCCGCGCCGCCCTCGCAAGGCTGCAGTACAATCGCTTCACCCGATTCCGCATCGATCAGCGTTTCATGCTCGTCAGGCAGGTCGCAGGCTGCGATGAACGCTTTGCCGCTGCGTTTCCAACCGAGCGAGTGATGAACCCGCAGCGCTTTCTCGCCAGGTGACGGCTCCGTATGCAGCATCGCTTTCGCTTCATTGAGCAAATCTTCAGCCTTGTTCAAGTAATCGGCTTGCTCCGCCCAGGACTGCTCCATTCGCTGATAACGCTCCGTTTGCTTCAACTCCAGGAATGACTTCTTGTCGTATGCGGCCCTCGGGAACAGGAATGTTTTGCAATCCATTCCCCATGTGTGCTCGCCGAACAGCAGCGTCTGCTCGTAGCTTGCATCGATGACCGCTTTGGCCGCCTCTCGGCTTCCCGGCTTCTCATCGGCTAACCGGCTGACCGCCAGCGCGCTTTCCACCGCCGCAATCTCACTCCGCAGCGCTCTCACTCTGGACACCTCACGCGGTGCAGTGCCTACGCCGTGAATCCATGAATCGGCCATATCGCCGCGCACCACCGGTATTTCCGGATTCCTCGAGAGGAAATCCGCAGCGAAATCGCCCAGAGAGCCGATATGCAGTTGAGCGGACGAGCCGCTGTCCCGAATCGAGGCCTTCATCTCTTCGATAATGCCGGCCTCATGCGGTCCGTGATTGTCGCTGGTCTGAATCATGGCGAGCCAGACCGGATGCTTCCATTCCGGCGGCGGCAAAATTCCCGTGCCATAAGAGCCCTTGGAATAGAAGGTCAACAGCCTCTCGCCGTCCGGACCTTCCCAATAGAAAACAGGCGGCACGTCAGGCGGCGTCGTTGCCGGGTTACAGCCGAGGTGCAGGATGTCCACGCCGGCTTTCTTCAGCAAAGACGGCACGATCCACGTATGTCCCGGGACATCCGTCATTTTGGCGTCCTTCGGGTCATATCCGAAGCGGTCCGTCAGTCCCTTCGAGACATACATGCCGCGAATCCATTCCTCCAAACCGCAAAATTCCGTATGCGTCGTATAAGGGAGCTTATGCCAAATCAACTGCCTGTTGTGCAGAAAAGCCTGCGCCTTCTCTTGCTCCTCTGCGCTGCTGCCAATCAGCGACTGAAGCAGCGGCCACGCCGACATCGTCCAGACGTATTGCTCACGCTCGGCATTGTCTTGCGTCTTTTCGCAAATATCGATGACATCCTTCAACATCTCCGTTCTGTATCTCTGCACGACATCGGATGCCAAACCTGTAAAACCAATATCAAAATGCGTTTTAAATACGACATAAATTTTCTCTACCGTCATGCCCCTGTCTCCTCCCGCCCGTTAGCCGAATGCAAGCTCCTCGCACTCCGGTCACTTCTCGAAATATATCGGATTGGTAAGTCCCGCCATTAAGGTCTGATTCACTTCCTCGAAATGGCGCCATACTTCTACGCGGTAGAACAGCCGGCCGCTCCGTTCAACCTCGAAATCGATTGATCCGGCAGTCGTACAAATCTCCGTCCGCTCGACACCAAGTTCGCTGATCAGCTTGATCTCATCGCCGGCGAGCAGCTGCTGCACATGCACCTTAACAGGCTCCGCAGCGTCAGCGGGCACCGCATCTCCCGTCATGTAAGCGCCGCAAGCCAGCTGCGCGAACGGTCCCTCAGGCGAATACGTGATGGCAACGCGGCCTTGGCCAATCGCTTCCAGGATGCCTGGAACCGTTCTCGTCGCGGCATATACCCACGTACACGGCATGGCATGCTTGACGTACGGATCAGGGCGATGCACATCGCTGCCCCCGATTGCGACAAGCCGCCGGCCCGAAGCAAGCTGTTCCTGCCACCACGCCAGCGCACGATCATTGCGGGCCGTCCAAGGGCCGTTCCATACTTCCCACCAATCGTGATCGACCTGCAAGTCCCACTCCCACGGACAATAGTCGCAATGCGGATGGTTAAGCACGATTTTGGCGCCTCGCTCGCGCGCAGTCGCCAGCCGGGCGTTCACGTCCGCTTGATTGCTCACCCGGAAATCGTCGATCGGCTCGGCAATCCCCAGGAAATTGCTGTGCCCGAAATTGGTCGTAAACTCCATGCCCGGAATCATGACGACCGATGTGCTGCGAGGGTATGTATAATTCTGGCTGACGGCATTGTGATCCGTCATGGCGATGAAATCGCAGCCAAGCTCTTCCATAATGGCGGCGCTTTCCTCTAAGGTATAAGAACCGTCGCTGTTAACGCTATGCGTATGCAGATCTCCCTTCAACCATCGCGGCGTCTGGAAATAGAACGTTACGGTCAGCTCCACTTCGCAGCCTTCCTCCGGCACCTTATAAGCGTTATGCAGCACCGCCCAATCGCCGCTCTGCAGCTCCCCCGGCAAATAGCCGGGCGTCGCCTTCTCCAGCCCGATGAAGAACCCGGTGCGGGCGCCGCCGCTCCAGCCTCGTACCTTCCGGCTGTCCCTTATGCCCAGATCGATGACCGGTCTGGATTCGCCAAGCGAGCGCACTATGAAGTTCACATGAATTTCCTCTACCTGCTCAGGCATCTGGAACGGCACCTCAAGGTAAGTGCTCTGCTCCGCATGCACAATCACTCTTCGATACGTTTCGATTTGTTTTCTTCGTTGATCCATCAACATCATATCGCTTTTCACGCATCCTTTCGCTTACTCTTTATTGGCACCGACTAGAATGCCCTTGACGAAATATTTCTGCACATAAGGATAAATAATGACGAGCGGGATCAGCGCGATGACAATACCGGCCATTCGCACGTTGGTCGTCACGATAAAATTGCTCGACGTAGAATCCGTATCGACAATTAGCGATTTCAAGGCGATTTGCAGCGTATACTTCGCATGATTGCTGATGAACAGCAGCGCAGGCGTAAACTGATTCCACCGGCTGACGAATTCGAACAGCGTTACCGTCGCAAGCCCTGCCGCTGCCAGCGGGATATACATGGTGAAGAAAATACGGAACGCTCCGGCTCCGTCCATCGTAGCGGATTCCGACATTTCGCCGGGCACGGACAAGAAGAAATTACGCATCAGCAAAATGCTGAATCCGGACACCAAGCCGGACATGATTAATGCCGTTAATGAATTTAACAGGCCAAGCTCCTTATTCACCACATATAGCGGGATCATGATCGCTTCTCCTGGAATCGTCATGGTAAGCAAAATTGCGGAGACCATCAGCTTTTTACCCGGCAGTCCCTTCTGGATCAGTACGTATCCTGCCATCGAGCACAAGAATACATGGCATACCGTACCTACAAGCGTTACGATTACATTGTTCATGAACGGCAAATACAATTGCATGCGATTCCAAACGGTTGTGAAGCCTTGAAGGCTGAACTCTCTTGGATATAGAATGATGCCCGGCTGCATGGAAGCAAAATTAGATGAGAACGCGAGCGCGAACGTATTGAGCAATGGAATGAGCATCGTAGCAAGCAGCAGCATGAGAAAAAGAAGGTTAACTCCATCGAACAACCGGCTTCCCCAGCTTGTATTCATTTTGTTGACTTTCATGAAGTTCTCTTCACCCCTCGTCATAACGGATGACCGCTCGGGTCACGAACGTAATGATTAACGTTGCAAAAATGACTAAAAAACCTGCCGATGTCGCCAATCCGACCTTGAACTCCAGAATCCCCTTCTGATACGTGTACATCATGATGACATCGACTTTCTTGGCGATCGCGCCGTTTCTCATCACAATGATTTGATCGAAGATCCGCAGAATGCTGAGGATGTTCAGCATGATGACAACTTTCATCGTCGAAACAAGCGACGGCAGCGTCACGTACCGGACCAGCTGCCAGCGGTTCGCCCCGTCGATGCGGGCCGCTTCGTACAGCGCCGGATTAATCGCGACGATCGTCGCCAAGTACAGGATGCAAATGAAGCCCATCTCTTTCCACACCGAAGTGAGTACCATGACCCATCGGGCCGTATCGGTACCCGACATGAATGCAACCGGCTTCTCCGAACCAAGCAGCTTCAAGATCGCATTCACGATTCCCGTGTCCGGGGAAAGCATGAGAATCCACATGCCGCCAACGACGACCCAGGAGAACAGGTGCGGGATATAGACGATCATTTGAATCACTTTTTTAAACCAAGCCTGTAAAATTTCATTTAGCGACAGCGCCAGCACGATCGGCATGACGAAACCGATGATCAGCATACCCCCGCCGAGCAGCAGCGTATTTTGCAGCATCTCCCAGAATGTAGGATCTTTGAGCACCGTCAAGTAATTGTCGAACCCGACAAACGGCCTGTTACCGATCAACCGGAACTCCTGAAAAGAGATGATAAAGCCTCTTACAAGCGGATAATAGGAGAAAACAACAAAGTAGGCCATGATCGGAAGCATCATCAGGTATAGCGCTTTGAATCTCCATATAGCTTTCAAACGAAGTCACCACCATGCTATGAATAGTCAGGGGACTATGACGGTGCATACTCCCCTGTGTGCAGAAGCTAATCGATCAATTTCGCCGCTTTCAATTGTTCGCGCATTTTCTTCACCGCATCGGCAGCAGGCATCTCGCCGAGGATCGCTTTGAAGGAGTATTCGTTAATAATTTTCTCGGCATCCGCCCATTTCGGGGGCGTCAGTTCCAGGGTTGCGTTCTTGATCACCAGATCCTGCGCTTCTTTCACGCCCGGCAGCAGTCCGAACGGATTCGGAAACTTCTTGTTATACCAGAACGGTACGCCATGGTCCATCGCATGGTCTTTCCCTGCTTGTGTCAGCTCATATTTGCCGCCGTTTTCCGTGTAATCCGTATCTTTGATCCCCATGCTGCCCAGCACGATGCCGTCCTTGGAATGCCACCACTCAATGAATTCGAAAGCGGTCTTCGGACTTTGCGCATTTACCGGAATGACCCATACGTCCGGATCGCCACGGCGCAGCATATACTTCCCGTCGGCGCCGGCGATACCCGGCAAGCCTTTGGCATCGAAGGCGGTATTGTTATCTGCCAGCTTACGCGTATTGTTCAGCATGCCGACCCAGGCATCCCAGTAAGTAATCATGCCAACCCGGTCAGCCAGGAACAGGTTACGCATTTTGCCTGTGTCATTCGTTGCGAAGTTCGGATCGAGAATGCCTTCTTTATACAGCTTGTTCAACCATTCATAGACGGGAATCGCCGCATCCGTCGAGTAAGGCACGTCCAGCTTGCCGTCCTTCTCCACATAACGCTGCTTAAGACCGGCGCCGCTGAAGAAGCCCTGCAGCTCGTACATTCCGGCTGTGCTAAGTCCGTAGGTATCTTTCTTGCCGTTGCCGTCCGGATCTTGCTCCGTGAAAGCTTTCAATACCTTATAGTAGTCATCGAACGTCTTGGGCTCCGGCAGATTGAGCTTCTTCAACCAGTCGGCCCGTACGATCGGCATGGTTCCGCCCTGGAATTTGCTGAAGACGCCATAGATTTGGCCATCCTTCGTTTTCACCTGATCCCATTCCTGCGTCGGCAGCACGTCTGGATCCTGCAAGGTTTTGGACGCCTTTACCTGATCCGTCAGCGGCATCAGAATGCCTTGGGCCGTCAGCGTGTTCATCAACTCTTTGCTAACTTGCAGCAGATCGTATTTCTCGCCGGAGGAAACGGCCGCCATCAGCTTCTGGTTATAGTCGGACGCAGGCTTCTCCAGCTTAGCTTTGATACCCGTCAAGCGTTCGATCTCCTTCTCGAACAAGACGTTCTCTTCCGGCGTTTTGCCGCCAATGACGGCGGACATCATGCGCAGGGAGCGCTCTTCCTTCTTCCCTTCGGCCTTAGGCTGATCGGAACCGGCAGGTGCTGGCGCTCCGCTGCCGCTATCCGTCGTACAACCTGCCGTTAAACTTCCTACGAGCAGTACAGCCAGCATCGAACTTGCAATTTTCGTTTTCTTGGCTTTCATATTACCCCTCCGTAATGGCGTTTATATGGTGAAGCTCGTTTACGAAACCTTAATAAAGCGCTTTCATTCCAAGCGGCAAACCTCTCTAGGAAGAGAGTCAACTCTCCTAGACGGTTCTGCAGGATTCTCTGCGGATCAGCTCCGCCTGCACAATACGCTGCTCGGTAGCGGACGGATCGTTCATCTTCTGAATCAAGATGCGGCCTGCCTCCGCGCCCAGCGTTTCCGCCGAAAGCTCCACAGAGGTCAGCTTCGGTGTCATTTCTTCGGCAAGTCTCACATCATTGCTTAATGCGACAATGGAGAGATCTCTCGGCACTTCCATCCCCAGCTCTCTTGTAGCCCGTAAAATACCGAGCGCAACGCGGTCTGTGTCCGCAATGACAGCCGTATAACCAAGCTTGCGATATGTTCCCATCGTCGTTATGTATCCGTAATCGATCGGCGATGCATGCTGTTTCCTCACATAATTGATGACATGCTCGTTCCTGAACGAAATGCCTTGTTCCGCGAAAGCTCTTCGGAGTCCGTTCTCCCGATCGACTGAAACCGTCATATCGTTCGAGGCGTTCAGGAAGAGAATGGAACGGTGACCTTCCGACAGCAGGTACGTGCCGACGTCATAGGCCAGCTTCTCATTGTCATTATCCACATAGGAAATTGCGCTGTCCAAAGGATCGGGACGGCCGACGAGAACCAGAGGGATTCGCATCTGCTCGTATCTGGCAATGCGCTGATCGTCCTTGCGCGGATTCAACATGATGACGCCGTCGACGGGATCGCTTGAAAACTGGGTCAGATCGTCGAATTCGGGAAGCGTATCGAGCAGAATGCGGTAACCGTGCTTCGTACACTCCTTAATGACGCCATTTAACATTTGAATCTCAAATTGGGACAAGGAGCCCGCTTTGGAAATGGGCATCTTCAGTCCGACAACCATCGTCTTCTTAATGGCCAAACTCCTGGCGATATGATTTGGGAAGTAACCCAATTCCTTGGCTACCGAAAGCACCCGATCGGTAACGCCTGCAGAAATCGGCCTTTTCTTGCTAAATACGCTGGAGACGGTTCCTTTGGAAACGCCCGCCAGCCTGGCAACGTCATCGATGGTAGCCATTCATCCACCCCCTTCATGCATCTGTCGAGGCATGTTGTATGTTTCATTAAAGCGGTTTAATTAAACCGGTTTAACGCCCTTCGTAATTTTTATTATAGTGGATTACTAACAAATTACAACATGTTTTTTATTAATCTTTCGTAAAATGCGGGTAAGCGTTTAACCTATTGATTTACTTGGTCTTTTACAGATTTTTAACATGAGGTGAAATCGCTTACTTTTCCCGTTTTCCCCTCCGTCACGAAATGACCTCTTTCGCCATAAATCGACACATACCTTCACGTGGCGACTCGTGTTTTTCCGGCGAAATGAAACCGAAGTCCGACACATACAATGGTATTGGCAGTATTCAACTTAAGGGAACGCGGAGGGATTGGAACTTGAAAGCATTACTTCGGCTGGAGGATATCGGACCCGGCGGTTATTATGAGACAACGGAAAGTCAAATGAAATTGCGTGCCGTTGCGGATTATTTATATATGCAGCATATTCCGTTTCACGTCGCTGTCATCCCGCGATTCATAGATCCGAAGCGAGGGTACGACTGCACCATGAGCAATCCCTTTGACGCTGTCTCCGTCAGATTTGTCGACATGCTGCAAACGCTTCGCACAAGAGGTGCATCGCTGGGCATGCACGGTTATACCCATCAATACGGCCAGTCGGTCAGCGGCGAAGGCTATGAATTTGCCTATGAAGGCTGTCAGATGGATTGTCCTCCGGACGATGCGCCGAGCTCTCTTTCAGGCTCCGTTCATATGCAGCGATCGTACGCTTACGGCCGGTTTCACATGGCCTTGTCCGCCTTTCAAACCGCCGGCCTGCGTCCGGATTGGTTTGAGACGCCGCATTATGCGGCTTCCCCCGTGCAGCGCAAACTGCTGGAAGCGTGCGCTTGGCTCATCTACGAGAATAACCCCCGGGAGCCTTCCCGGCGTCAAGTGACTTCCTGCAGAACGGCGTCCCTAGTGGGTAGAACGTATTACGTGCCGACCCCTCTGGGCTATGTGAGCGGGGAACAGATCGACGGTGACGTGAACCGAATAATGAGCGAAAGCTCCGCTTACGGTGAGGAGGATTTGGCGTCCTTCTTCTACCATCCGTTTCTTGAATTTCCCTATATTCACATCCGCAAATATGCGCCTCCCTATTATGAGGAGCGAACGCCTCTGAAGCGGATTATCCAACACATGCTGTCCGGCGGAAGACGGTTCGTGAACATTCAAGATTTGATTTATTCGGTCATTTCTTCATAAGCCGTATAAAATGGCCGGGATCGTGACACAATAACCTTTGTTGTTTATTGAACGAAGGAGGTGTTAGCATGGCGAATCAGAATGAGCAAGCGACCAAAGCGCAAGTACAGTCTGACGAATTTAATAAATTACCGGTTCCAGGCCAAGATGATACGGAATTTTCCGCAGAGGAAGCGGCGGAAGTTTTCCAATCCAATCCGAACTCGAACTCGAACAACCAATCTCAAGATCAATAATTACATAGGTTGAGTTCAAATAGGGCTATCCCGCAAGTCTGCCGACTCGGGATAGCCCTTGTTCTTTCGCTGCGTCCGTTCCATGCTCTACAGATCATAGAACTGCATATGCGGCTTATGGTTCCTGTAGTACATTAACCGATCCAGCAGCGTACCCGTATGGAACTCAAATTTATGCCCGTCCGGGTCTGTGAAGTAGACCGAACGTTTATCCTGTTCATCTCTCGTGCGGCCCGGCAAAATATGAACGCCCAGCTGCTCCAGCTTGCTTACCATCCCGTCAAAATCTTCCTCATCTACCGAGAAGGCAATGTGCGTATACGACTGGGCGATCTCACTTCTCGGAATATCCTGCTCCACATTCAAAGCAAGCCAGGTCCCGCCCAAATCAAAATACGCCAAGCTCCTCCCTTTCACCAGAAGCTTCGCGCCGAACACCTCCGAATAGAACCGGATCGACGCGTCCAGATCGGATACGGAAAATAGCAAGTGATTGATACCGTTAAGCCTCATTCTTGTCCCTCCTCGTCTCCCCTCTTAAGTTCCAGACGTTCGTGAATGATTCCTGCCTTCTTGGGAATATTAACTAGGCAAAAATCCATTTCCTAGGAGGTCGCTCCATGTCTGACTATCAATCCGATCTGCAAGATGCAGAAATCAAAGCGCATAATGCCGTCGCTCATGCGCTAAGCAATTTGAATGCCGCGCAAACCGCCAATAACGATCGCCGTCAAGCCATTCAAGAAGCGCAGGAGCAGCTCGATGCCGCACACGCCCAATTGGCTGAAGCGCGCACCGCACAAACCGCGAATGCGGACGAAGATACGCTCTCGTAGCTGCAAAGAACAACCACCCCTCGGTACACTGAGGGGTGGTTCGTATGTTCAGATCGAACCATCGTTGAACGCCAGGTCCTGAATATAGGTCCGCATATGCTTGCGGAGCTGTGATTCATGCAGCTTGACGCCGCTTAATTGGCCGTTTGACAGCTTGCTTAGAGGGAACACCTTGTACTCCGCCATTTGACGGTAGTAGGTGAAAGTAGGCAGAAATGCCGGCTGGCTTAATTCTATCCTGGAAGACTCTTTCGTCGATATTTTCTTCACAAGAATGCTCGCGATGCCGCCAGTCCGTTTGGGGATGCCTCCCTGTGCGGAAATGAAGTTCCCCAGCGAGTAAAGAACGAACGTCTTATGCCCGTTCCGAGCCGTCACCCATGCCGGGGGCTGCAGCACATGCGGATGGTTGCCGATGATGATGTGCACGCCCAGTTCAGCCAGCTTATACGCCAATGCTTTCTGGCTGTCATTAGGCAGAGGCTCGTATTCGTTGCCCCAATGCATGGCAACGACGACGACATCGGATGCGAGCTTGGCTTGTGCGACGTCGTGAGCCATTTGCGGCATATCGATGCGATTGATCAAGTACGATTTGCCCTTTGGCTGCCGGATCCCATTCGTACCGTACGAATAGCTCAGAAATGAGAACGTTATTTTATTAACGGTGAGCGTGCGGATTTTTTGTCTATCCTCCTGGGATTTGTATGCGCCGGTATACGGGATGCCCAGCACATCCCAATACGAGAGTGCGCTCTGGATGACTTTCTCCCCGCGATCCAACGTATGATTGTTGGCCACCGTGACGACGTCGACACCGGCTGCCTTCAACGCGTCTCCGACTTCATGCGGGGAGTTGAACGCCGGATAACCGGACAGCCGAAGCGCCGCTCCTCCGATCATCGTCTCCTGATTCGCCACGAGGATATCGGGTGCCTGCATATAGGGACGAACGGCTTCGAACATGCCCGTGAAGTTGTACGTGCCGTCCTTCTGCTTGGCATCTTGATACACTTCACTGTGTATCAGCACATCGCCGATCGCGGCAAGCGTCGCCTTGTTCACTTCCGGCTTCTCGGGCACGGCCCTCGGCGACGGCTGCATCCCCCGAGCCGGCGGCTCCGCTTGCTGGACATGCAGCCTCGGCTCTTGAGGCGCGGCCGGCCCGCCCGTATGGGTATAGAAGCAGCCGGTTAGGGTCACCAGCAGCAGGACGAAGACAACTTTGCGATTTCTGAGCAAACGGCATCCCTCCAAAGGCATCCTTTGGCATAGTATGCCCCAACGTATAAATCCCCTCTGCCGCCAGAGGGGATTTATTCACGAACTTGTCGAGAGCTTTAGGATTTTTGATGGTTTGTATAAATCCCCACGACCGAAAGCAGCGCGGCAACGCCGTTGGCAATTGCATTTATGTCATCATCTTCAATGATGTTCACCCCATACGCGTCTAAGATCAGTTTGGCTGCTCCAAGCAATCCTAGTGATAATGTGTAGTAGTTCAATTTCAATTCTCTCACCTCCTATGAAAATAGGATGCTATATGCTATGTGAGAGATTGCGTATCGGACATGTTCAAATGACAGGCTGCAAGGACACAAAAAACGTGCCGCCGCCTTCTTCAAGGCAGGGCACGTTCTACTTACTTGGCAATCGCCGGCTCGGCTATGACTTGATATTTGGAGGAGACGAAAGTTTCCGCTTTCGCTTCTGTGATGACCTGCGGATACATCATATCGGGGTTCGGCTGCTGTACGGTATAGTGCACAACCGCCTGCCCGTTTCCTTGGAATTCGATTCCCGTAATCGTGAGTCCGTATCCGGGATGCGGCATCTCTTTGGACAATGTCACTTTGTTGACTTCCTCGTTTACTTTCTCCACATTCACGGTTACGTTCGCGGCCGGCGCCTCGTTCTGCGCATGGGCTTCTACGAAGCGAATCGCTTGATACACCCAACCGGCCGCCTCTCCGCGCGTTAATTCAGTTTTCGGATTGAAGTTGCCATCCTTATCAAGCTGGGTAATTTTGTACAGCAATAAGCGTTGCAAAGCGCCTTGATAATTGATATTGATCTGATCTTCATCTTTGATCATAATATACATTTTGATAAGCGGGAAGTTGCCTTTCGTTTCCATTGCACGCACTAACAAATCACCGAATTGCTCGCGCGTAATCGCCGCATTCGGGTTTACATCCTTAGGAATCTCCAACCCGTTGTAATGGGCGATTATGAAAGCATTCGCATACCAGGCATCATTCGGGATATTCGTGTACGTGTCCGAAGCCAGCGGCTCTTTGATGAAACGAATCGTATCCATGTTCAGTTTCAAGCCATTCACAATCATTTGCACGCTCTGAGCGTAGCTGATTTTGCCTCTCGGCACGTAATGCTCGTTATCAATACCGCTTACGACTCCGCGGTCTTTCAGTGCCAGCACCGCCTCAGACTGGCCTTCCTCCAGATCCGTAAAGGCGAATGCCGGGCTGATCGTCAAGGCGCTGACCAAGAGGGACGTTAACGTCAATGCAGCTAATTTCTTCATGTTTCAATCTCTCCTTTGCATTTTGAACGGTTGATTTCATGGTTACTCTTCCTAACGCAGGACAGCTCAATAATGTTGCAAAGGCGGCAAGCGAATCCATCAAAATTAGGTTCATCGATTCACCCTGCCTATCTGCAAAGGATATGGCTTAATTTGGTAAATGGGTTCATATAATGAACTTAGCTGTACGGACTGGCCTATGCCATGAGGAAAGGAAACGTTCGATGCAAAATTGGTTCATTATATTTATCTACAATTTGTTAACCAACGTCGATAACGCCATTATGATTCAAAATTCCTTAAACCGGTTCAGCGTACGAAGTAAATTCAGGGTCTATCTGCTCGTACTTTTATGCGTACTCCGCATTGTTTATATCGCATGCGTCCAATCCTGGTCCAAAGTGCCGTACATCAATATTGCGACAGCGATCATCATGTTTGCCTTTGCCGTCCGCATGGTCATGCCGAAGAAAGAAATGAGGAGACATTTCTCCCTCCTTTGGATCTTCACCAGCATTGCCGCTCTCGATTTGGTGATGGGGATCGACAGCATTCTGCTCTCCGCCAGATTGTCGGGGAATGTGGTCTTCATCGCGACCGGCGTACTGCCGGCCTTATTTCTGCTCTTTTTCTTCTCGTACAAAATGGAAGAGTTTCTCAGCAAAATGCCTTGGCTGGAAATTGCCATTGCCGGTTTGCTCGCCCAGCTTGCCGTGCTGCAAATCAAAAAGGAACCAGGCATCCTGCAGCTGCTCCAGGAAGAATGGTTCGACCTCATGGGCATTCTCGTCATGTGTCTCATCTGCGGTGTCGGCTGGTTCAACTTCTGGCGCAGCAGGTCACATCAGCTCTAAGAGCGACAGGGCGCCTTGATGACCTGACGCTAATGCGACCGTTCTGTCTGCGTGGTGCCGTGCAGACTCAAGCTCGCCAATCTCGTAATAGCAGATCGCCATCTCATACTGCACTTCGGCATTCGTGTCGTATGCTTCATCCGTCTGTTCGAAATAATCAAGCGCTTCCCGGTATTTATCCATCCGGTACAGCAGCGATGCGCTGGCCAGCGCCAGCTCATGCCTGCTTGTAAGCGGATAGTAGCCGTTCCACATGCAGGTAATGCCTTGGGACAGCGACTCCCACCGCCACTCCTCTCCCGGAAGCAGCTGCTCGGCGATGTGTTCCGCACATTGCATGAAGAACTGCGCATCATAGCCGGTTAACCGCCAGAAAGCGAGAAACTGCGGGATTTGGAGCTGCTCCAAATAACCGTCCAACCATTCTTTGATCGTGATGTAATCGTCGGGCCCATATCGTTCTACGAACCTTCTGAACGCAAGTTTGGTGTTCCCGTACATATGCGGCTCTGCGACATGCAGCAGGCAGCCAACGTTCAAATGGTGATAAGGATGGGACGTAAATAAACATAAAGCCCCGCTTTGCTCCAAATGAAACCGAATGGCATGGTAGTTGGCCGTCAAAGAAAAGCTTCCGTGATGAATGAGCTCCGGAGGATCGTTGTACGCCCAGCTTTCCAAGGTATGCTCGCCCTTGTCCCCCGTCAAGATTACGGCGCCTTCGGCGGATAGACGGTGAAGACGTTCCAGACATTGCAAACCGACCGTTGGAAAAAGAATATGGGAATCCTCCAGCTGGCTCGCGTACAGCTCCATGATCGGATGGTACGGATGATCCTTGTGCCGCATCTCGTCCGCCAAGCGGTACTGAAATGTCGGCACAATCCGACTGAGCAGTTCAGAGCCTATCGGTTCCTCCGTCTCCTCGGAGAGCGACAGAGATACCATGCAATCATACATGTGATTGTTCTCAACGTAGATCAACTCTTGCGGAATACTATCGAAGAAATAGTTCGCAATGACGACCAAGGGCTGCTTCAAGTCCCCGTGCCGAATGGCCATTCCCGATTCCAGCAGATGCAGCTCTGCATCCTGCTCCGCATCAAACCGGGCAAAGTCCAAAATGCCTCTCCGCACATACGGCTGCAAGCTGGGGTGCTGCCGCCAATACGCCGTGTTCGCTTCAGCCAAATCGGTCATCACATAGCGAAATGATGGCAGCTCAACCCCCGCATAGTCCATCATCGCGCATAGCTCATGGAGAATATGATAAGCTAGCAAGCCGGATCCGGCGCCCAGCTCGACAATCGTAACCGGCTCGGACACACAGCCTAGGCGGGAGCGGTCCTGCAGGAAGCCATAAATCATTTCCGCATAGACGGCAGCGATCACAGGATTGCTCGTAATATATTGCGGAACCTCATGCTGCTGCCATGCCTGAATGCCTTGCTCTTCGTAATAGGCTCTCTGGAGCTCCCAGATCGGCGACTCGCTGAAACGATAAAGTTTCGTATCGATTGATGACATTCTCTACCCGTCCTTACATTATTGATTGGTCAATCAAAAATTCCCCTTATATCTAAGACCAGCTCCCTATCAGGGACAGCTTTCTTTCTTTTCCATGGGCAACCGGCCATTCTGGGCATATAGTATTACATCTTACCTCTTGAAAGGAAGTACACGATGAATCCCTATTTCGATAATCGCCCATACCCTCCCCTGTATTGGCCGGTTCCTTATACGCCTCAGTTCCCGTTCCCCCAGGAGGGCTGGCCATTCGCGCAGCCTGCTCCCTCAGAACAGGAAGACGGGCAGGAGTACCGCGAGAGGGAGCAGCCGCTGACCTTCGTCCTTATACACGGCTCGTGGGCGGATGCTTCCTTCTGGGCCGGCGTGGCCGCGGAACTGCGCAAAAAAGGCCATACCGTCTACGTCCCCGAATATCCGGGACACGGAGCTGACCCTAACAAGGCTGTTACCCATGCCATGATGTCCAAATCGATAGCCGATTATATTCGGTCCCGCAATCTCAACAACATCATTCTCGTCGGGCACAGCTTCGGCGGTTCATTAGTGCAGAAAGCAGCGGAGCTTGTTCCCGATCGCTTGAGACGCCTTGTCTTTATCAATGCCTTCGTCCTGAAAGACGGTGAACGGCTTGCCGATGAATTTCCGGCCCCTATGCTGGATATGTTCGAGAAGCTGCGACAAAGCTCGAAGGACGACACCATCATGCTGCCATTCCCTGTCTACCGCGAGCAGTTCTCGAATTTGGGCAGCCTAGCGCAAGTCCAATCCCTGTATAATAAAATAACGCCTGAACCGGCCGGTCCTTCTTTCGAGAAGCTCGATTTGAAAAAATTTTACAGCCTCACGGTTCCTAGAAGCTATGTATACCTGACGGAAGATACCGCGATTCCGATGGGCCATCCCGACTATGGGTGGCATCCCCATATGTCAAGCCGGCTGGGTTTGTTTCGCCTCATCCAAACGCCTGGCGACCATATGACAACCATTCAATTCGAGCCGCAGCGCATAGCCCGCAAACTGTACGAGGCTGCCAGAGACTAAGAGCAGCCCTGCGTATAGCTTGGCTTCGGGTGGTCTTGAAGCCAATTCAGCATATCGTCCAGCGTGCGTACGGGAACGATCAGCAGATTCGGCGCACCTTTCCTCGCTTCAGCCTCGTTGTCCGCCGGGACGAAGAATACGTCGGCATTCGTTCTGCTGATCGTATATGCTTTCTGCTCAAGCCCGCCGACCGCGCCGATGATTCCGTTCGCTTCCATCGTCCCCGTGCCGGCTACGTGGTTACCATAAGTCACTCCGCACGGTGTGAGCTGATCGATTAATGTTAATGCCAGCATTGCGCCGTGAGAAGGACCGCCTTCATGAAGCAAGTAATTGTGATAGCTGACGGGCAGCGGAATATCATAGCTCATCTCATTGGCAACCTGAATACCGAAGGCCGCCCGGCTTGCGTCATCCGGATTCGCTCGCGTCGCTGCTTGGACGCTGACAGGCTTGCCATCCCGCAGCACCGTGACGGCTACGACATCGCCGGGCTTCGCAGCCTTCATGCGCTCGGTGAGTTCCGTTATCATCGTGATGCGCTGCCCATTCATTCGCTGAATCACATCTCCAAGCCGGAAATAGCCGGCAGCCGGGCTATCCTTCAGGATCGCGGTAATTCTGACGCCGCTCGTCGTTATCCCCTTCCCTTTGCCGACCCTTTGCAGGGCAACGGCGCTTCCGGCAGCATTCGCATCAGCCTTCATCGTACGCACCTCTTGATTGTATTCGCCAAGTGTCATCCCCAGATTCTCGACCTCGAACGAATACTTGGCGAACAGCTTCGCATACAGCCAATCGATGGGAAAAGCGGGCCGCTCGAACACGAGTACGCCGGATATGTCCCCATGCACCGCTCCTTCGCTCACTTGCGCATAACGGTTCATGTTCAAGGTTAATCCGGGGTACGTCACCAAATACTTCGTGGGCCAGAACATGACGAGCAGCAAACCGACCGTTACGGCAAACGCGGACAAACTCCGAACGGGCAGTTTGCGGCGTCTTCGCTCATACATACAGAGGTCGAGGAAGACCAACAGCCATGTTAGGATGAATGCTCCCGCCGAAAATTCCAATTTCTTCGGTATCGCAATGAGAATAACGGCGCTAGCCACACCAGCTGCGCACACAGCAGCCGTCCTGATCCGTACCCATAATTGCGTCTCCAAGCGGAAGTGAAGCGCCGCGCCGACTGTCCAGATTATGGGGATGAGCGCGAGCACATAGATCAGATCATCGATGACATCGATCCAATATACGACCCCGCCAATCCGCAGCGGATCGGGCAGCCAAATCAATTCGCCTGTCACGATTAGCAGCATGGCGAAGACCATACCGGCGTAATAAAGCTTTTGCCAGAGAGCCATTGTACGCACTTCCCCTTCTTGAAGGCAAAAAAGTAGCAGGCACTCCGCTTGAGCGTCCGCTACTCGATCACCTTGCCATTATTGCTTCTTCATGTAAGCTACGACCTCATCATACGAGAGCTTGCCGCCGAAAATATCGAGCGCGCTGCCGATCGTAATATCGAGCTTGCCCCCGGATAACGACTTGAACAGTTCGATATCAGCAAAAGATCTCGCTCCGCCAGCATATGTCGTCGGAATCGTAACCCACTCCGCCAGCGTGCGGACGAGACTTTGCTGGATGCCGCTCTGCTTCCCTTCTACATCAACGGCATGAATGAGAAACTCATCGCAATACGCTTCCAGGAAGCGAATATTGGCCGCATTCAGCTCGAAATTGCTGAGCAGCTTCCATTGGTTCGTCGCAACGAACCATTTGCCGTCTTTCTCTTTGCAGCTTAAGTCGATGACGAGCCTGTCCTTTCCCACAGCCGCTGCAATTCGGTCCAGATGGTCACGGTTCAACTCGCCGTCACGGAAAATGTAGGAGGTGACAATCACATGGGAAGCCCCCTCTGCGAGATAAGCCCCGGCATTGTCAGCATGAATGCCCCCGCCGATTTGCAACCCGCCCGGATAAGCGCGGAGCGCATGCTTGGCCTCATCCTCGTTCCCCCCGCCAAGCATGATCACATGTCCGCCGAGCAGCTCGTCTTTCTTAAACATCTCCGCATAATGCCTGGAGCCGTACGATGATACGAAATTCTCAACAACCGCTTTCCCCTCGGTACCTAGCGTTTCCCCGACAATTTGTTTCACTTTTCCATTATGTAAATCAATACACGGCCGAAATTTCAATGTCCTTCCCCCACGATCCTCTTGATGTGACTCGAATTATGATTACTGCTTGATGAAGCCTTCCTCATCCATGTACTCTGCAACTTCCTCGTAGGTTTCGAACGCGCTGTCGAGATTGTCCCCGGCATAGACGTACCAGAGCTCCTGCTCTTCGTCATAGATAACGGCAAGCCGATGTCCTTCGCTGCTTACCCAAAGTTCTTCCTCCGTTACCTTGTTGAGCGTTTCCGGTTGATCCGTAACGGACGGCTTCTCCCCGGATAAAGACTGGATGGAAAGGCGAACGATCTCGCGCAGCTCCTCGGCTCCGAAATCACGAATGTTGACGAACCCTTTCGGGTCGGTCGCATACCCTTTCATCCGTTCCGCATACACGAAGCCATTGCCGTTCGGATGTAAATGATAGACGACAATCTTCTTGTCATACTTACTTGCCTCATAATGAAAATTAATGCGCCCCATCGAAACATCTCTGCGCTGCAGCTCGGGGAATGATTCCACAATCGCTAACTTTTCTTCTACACTAAGCATATAAGCCTCCGTCAAATTGTACAAATGCTGCTTCTTCTTGATATATTGTAAATTATAACACATATTTATTTATTCTAAGCTTGATCTGGTAAAAATAACAACAGGACGGATCCCATTATGGCATTTGGCGTAAAAAGAGAGGAACTTATGCGTTGGAAGGAAGCCGTGAAGCGCGGAGAAATCGCCTTCTTAACTCACTACTGGCTGGATGACCGCTTCGGCGACATTCGGACGGTGACCAAGGTAGGGTGTTCGGATTTGGAACGGCTTACCGCTTGGTGCGTATCGCACGGTCTCAATCCCCGGTACATTCACCATAACCCGTCCTATCCCCATTATGACCTATTCGGACCGGTACAGAAGCAAATCCTTGAGCTGGAGCAGCAATGGGATCAGATTGAGAGGTTTAAGCTGTGACAGCACCTAAATTGAAAGTAACCTTCGTTCTTTTGCTGAGTATGGCCGCACTTGTTTGCTTTATCGCGGTTTCCTCGCAAATTCATAGCGAGCAGCTTCAGTTCTTTGACCATGCCGTCATTCAAGCTGTGCAAAGTCTGGAGTCACCGGAGTTAACCCCGATGATGGCATTTTTCAGCTTTATCGGCTCTACCTGGATGGTCATCACGCTTTCGCTAGCTGCAATAGCCTTTCTTTATTTTGCACTGCATCATCGGTTCGAGCTGCTTTTTTTCGTTCTGGTGGAAACGGCCTCGGCCATTCTAAATCAGCTGCTCAAGCTTTCATTTGCCCGCGAGCGGCCGGATCTGCACCGGATCGTTGAGGAGGCGGGCTTCAGCTTCCCGAGCGGCCACTCCATGGGCGCGTTCGCGCTGTATGCTTCGCTAGCCTTCCTGCTGTGGCGGCATATCTCCTCCGGGATCGGGCGAATCGCCGTCATCCTGCTCAGCTCGCTGATGATTCTGCTGATTGGAATAAGCCGAATTTATCTGGGCGTGCATTATCCCAGCGATGTCATTGGCGGATACTTGGCCAGCGGCGCCTGCTTCACGCTTGCCGTCTGGCTCTTCCAATGGTACCGCGAATACAGGGCGTACCCCGCCCTGCTCCAAGAAAAAACCTCCAAACCGTAGGATTACGGATTTTGGAGGTTTTCTTCTTGACGGTCCTGCCTTAATCTGGTTTCAAACTTACTGATGGCAACAATGCTGTACTCGCCAAGCGATTGGATACGCTCGCGGGCGCCGGCCGGAAAGCCCGGGTGCCCGATATCCAACTCGTCGGTCAACTCATTATACCAGGGCAATAAATTCATTTTGATAACCAAAACCCGATTTTTCACACTAAGATACCACCTTTACAACGCTATATCCCTAGTTTATTCATATGCGTTGATAGTGTACTAGATGAATTCTCTAATTCAAAATCAAAATGCTTAACTCCACCCGATACTCTCGAACCATAGCCCTTCGTGCTTGTGCTCCACGGCAACCCGAATATAACTAACCATATTGGAAGGGAGCTCATCTAGAGGAAACCATTGTAACTGCTCGCATTTGTCAGGCTCAAGATTCGTAATCTCACCCTGCCAGCGGTGTGCGATCAGGAAGAAATCAACCCATTCCGAGCTCATGTTTTTGCGGTGCATGACCCCGATCAGTTCCATATCCTCGGGTCTGATGTCCACTCCCGCCTCTTCTTTGGCTTCTCTTATGGCTGCAGCAACGACTTCCTCGTTGCCGTCCATCCGGCCGGCAACGACGCTCCAATTGCCGTCTTGAAATCCGGTATTTTGCCGCTTGAGCAGGAGCACTTCGCCGTTTCGATAAAATAAAATGTGTACCGAACCATACAATATAGGTGTGCGCATTGCGATCCTCCATGTTCATGTCCCTATTAATCTATCTTATTTTACATGAAGTGTCTGAAACGATAAAGCCACATCCATAGAAGCATCGTCGCTCGGATACATCGCGATATCCGCCTTGCCGTTGCCGTCGAAATCCGCCACCGTAAGCCGTCCGTTCGCTTTGCCCCAAGGCCCGAAGACGGAGAGCAGCTGGTACGTATGCTCCGGAGTTTGCTGGTACACGCGGCTCGTCAAATTATCCGCATCCCAGCGCAAAATATCTTCCTGTCCGTCGCCATTGAAATCGCCAAATCGAATGCCGCCAAGCTCATCAGGAATGGGCAGCTCAACTTTATTCAACTGCCACTGCATGCCGGCCGCATCCAGCTCAAACTCGACGCCTTGCGACGAATTTTCCTTGAACAGCATCAACTTCCGGCCCTGGGCTCTTCCCAAGTCCCTTACGATCAGCTCTCGGGATGAGTTGGAGCGGAACGTATAGGGCTTGATGCTCTTCACTTGGCCGTTATGAATATACAAGCCAAGCAGTTTGCTCCGGTCTTGCGACTGCCCGGCGAGAATGCAATCCCCGTTAGGCTGATCAAGCTCGTATAAGTCATGCCAACGATTGGCGGGAATCGTCCAGGATTGGCTGAGCGTAAACGAGCTGCCGGTTGATGCGTAGGCTTCCAGTTTGCCGGTTGGACGCACGATCCATAGGCCATTCCTGTGCTCATCCGACCTGCTGTTCAAGGCAAATGCAGCGCCTTCCGAGTATGGGATCGTCGCCCACTTCCGGGGAGCAGGCTGAGCGTCATTACGCAGCTGCTTGAACTGTCCTTGCAGGACGGACATGCTCCCGATTTTCTTATCCCAGAGGACGGCATCCGATTGGTCTCTGCCGCTGACATGCCCGATTAGCACCTGCGTCGTCTTCGGGCTGCCGAGCTTCAACCGCGATGCGGGTGTGAACGGCACATAATCGAGAATCGAATAGAAGGGATATCCCTTGCTCTGAAGCTGGGCAATCAGCCTCTGCAGCACGCTTGAATGATCTCCCTCATAGCGGAACTCCGGTATGCCGTCTCGGATCACCGGCCTATCGAACTCATCGACAACCGGCACTAGATGGCTGAATTCCAGAAACGGATGATAGAAAAATGAATGAATGCGCTCCGGCACACTTAGTTGGTTGAGAATAAATTTCTCATCTTTGCCGTCGGGAATATATGACAGAGTTGTCGGCACGTAGACGCTGCCCAGTGACGTGCCTCCGAATCCTTTGTTCGGCACATTCTCATATCTGGCCGATGGCGGGTTCGGATCTATCGTCATATCCGGTTGGTACTGAAGCCCGAAATAGGAGCGAAACACTTGATCCTGCTCCGGAGCCGTATGATAGTGCGGGGCTTCCCAGAAATGGGGCGTAATACCGGCCCTTTGAAACCTCCCCCAGCTTTCTTGCACACGCCGTTCGGCGAACGAAACCGTCTTCGTTTCCGGCAGATCCGCAACATCGAACTCGTTGCCGATCCCCGAAGCATGATGCCCGTCATTCCTGTAAGTATCCCCTGCTTGATGCGTATAGCCGTGCATCCCAACTGTTCCGCGCCGTTCAGCCGCACCTGCGATAATCCGGTTAAATGCTTGTATATAGGTATCGTCCAGTTGGTCGATCGATTTGTCATAACGAGCGCCTTCCGCTGTGATATTGATCCAACGAGGAATGACGGCCATGCTGAAGGAAACCTGGCGCTCATCCAAATAGTCGATTACCGCCCTTAACTTGCCCAAGCCTTCGAGCGAGCTGTAATAGCCTCCCGGCCCGATGTCCTCCAACCGCAGCATCATGAATCGCGGCGTATTGTCCGCCCCTTCCACAGTCATCATATGGTACAAACCAAGATACAAGCCGCAGGAAACTGTCCCTGCAACGACATATCGCAGCCATGCGTGTTTATGCAGTAATTGTCTCATCGTGCAAGCTCCCCCAAACATGCTAACCCGATCTGTTAGCTGGTTAAAGATACTATTCGGCCCTCCATAGCCCCTTCTCCTGCTCCAAAAATGCTCCTACAAATTTTGAATACGCTTACAAAATTAACCAAATCATTTATTGGCTTCACTCGGCTTTATCTGTTATTGCCGCCTATCTTATCTTATCACCGCAGCCACAGGTTGAAAATACAAATTGCACCCAGCACGTTTGACTAGACCCATTTGAAGTGCTACAATTCAAGCACATTTGGTTTCATGCTATCCAAAGGGGGGATGACCCTTGCATCGTTTTACTCGAAAGCACCAATGGCAAATATTGGTTTGGATCATTCTCGGCCTTTTCATTTTTCCTTTAACTCCGCCAATATCCCATCACTTTACTAACGATACCGAAGTGCTTGTGCTGGCCAATACGACGCAAGTTCTGACCATACAGGAACCGACGCCTACCAAAAAAACGATTTATACGCTTATCGATGACCTTCATTCTTACAATGACTTCTTTGCTGATTATGAAACGACCGTATTCGTCATCTTTATTGTTTTCATCCTTTCGAAAATATGGCTGCGTTTAAAAGCGATTCTGCTCTCATTCCTGAAATTTTCCTCTGGTTACACGGGCCTCATTTATCATTATTCATAGGCGTAAGATGGAAATGAATTATGGAAAAGAGGAATCTACATGTCTAACCTGTCAACTGGGGCTGAACAAGCCATTTCCAAGCACCAAAAGCTTAGCCGCATCACCTTTCTGCGCAGAATCATGTTCATGATCGTCGGTTCTGCCTTAGTATCCGTCGCTTTGGAAATCTTTCTCGTTCCGAACAATATTATCGACGGCGGGATCGTCGGCATTTCGATCATTTTGTCACATCTGACTCATTTTTCACTCGGTATATTTCTTGTTTTGCTCAATCTGCCGTTCCTGTTAATAGGCTACAAACAGATCGGGAAGACCTTTGCTTTATCTACGCTATTTTCCGTCATCCTGATGTCCATTGGAACCACCCTGCTGCACCCGGTCCAGGCCATTACCATAGATCCGCTGCTGGCCGCCGTGTTCGGCGGGATCATTCTCGGCATCGGTGTCGGACTTGTCATCCGCTCCGGCGGATCGCTCGACGGTACGGAAATCGTGGCGATTCTGGTCAGCAAGAAATCGCCTTTCTCCGTCGGCGAAATCGTGATGTTTTTCAACTTCTTCATTCTCGGCAGCGCCGGCTTCGTATTCGGTTGGGATCATGCCATGTACTCGCTGATTGCTTACTTCATCGCCTTCAAATTGATCGATATTACTATCGAAGGACTTGACCAATCCAAGTCCGTATGGATCATCTCCGATGAGTACAGCAGAATCGGCGACTCGATTACATCGCGCTTGGGCCGCGGCGTTACCTATTTGCAAGGTGAAGGAGCGTTTACCGGCGATGATAAGAAAGTCATCTTCAGCGTCATCACCCGGTTGGAAGAAGCCAAGCTGAAATCCATCGTCGATGAGCTGGATCCCAAAGCTTTCCTTGCCATCGGCAACATTCATGATGTCAAAGGCGGGCGCTTCAAGAAGAAAGATATTCACTAGCGATACCAAAAAGGTTGGACAGGATCATCACCTGTCCAACCTTTTTTTTAACTCCAATAGCTCCTCAGATCCACCTTCTGGCCGCTCTTCGCGCTGTCGAGAGCGCCGAGAACCATCGCCATGCTCTTGATGTTGTCACGGCAGTCGGTCTCTGCACGTCTGCCCGATTGCAGCGCCTCGAACATCTCGTCCAGGCACCCCGCGTGCCCCTTCTGGCCGGTCCAATTGACCTCCGCTTCCACTCTCGTAGATTCGCGGATAAACTTGCCGGTCTGATCGCCGCTCGCCACGACCTCCGCATACGGCACTCCCGCACCGTCCCAGATCGCTGTGCCCTTCTCGCCCGTTACGCGCCATGACGCCTCCCATGAGGTCGGCGCTCCCTCCGCGCACCAGGAACCGCGATAGCAGAACACCGTTCCGTCCGACATCTCATAGATGCAGATCGCGGATGCATTCCCGGCATACCAGGAGCCGGGCGGGTTGAATTCATGGCAGTACACCGTGACGGGATCTGCTCCTGTCAGAAGGCGTGCCTGATCGAAGGTATGGATCGCCATGTCCAGGATCAGCGGGCTTGCCATAGCATCGCGGAAGCCTCCGAAATGCGGGCCGAGGAAGAAATCGGCCCCCACATAGCCGACGCGTCCGATCGTTCCCGCGCGGAGCAGTTCACGCAGCGCGCGGATATTCGGATCGTAGCGGCGGTTCTGCATGACGGAGAGCGAGCGGCCTGTCCGCTCCGATAGCTGCACAAGCTCCCGCGCTTCGGCCATCGTAGCGGCCATCGGCTTCTCGCCGAACACGCTGCATCCGTGGCCAAGCGCCGTCGTCGCAACGGTATAATGGCTCGCCGGGATCGTGATGTCCAGCACGAGATTCGCGCCCGTCGCCTCTATCGCTTGATTCAAATCGGTGTATATCCCGCAGGTCAGACGATGCCGATCCGCCATCGCTTGCGCGAATTCCTCTTTGATATCGACAAGCGCGACAATCGAGCTGTCCGCCCGTTTCAATACATATTCCACCCACACATTGGCCATGCTGCCGCAGCCAACGACTACAATCTGATATGTGCTCACCGTATTTGCCCCTTTCATCCTATCCTATAGATCATCACCGGTAAGATTCGAACAAATCAAACATAAAGTGCATCGCTTCCTCTTCGTCCTTCCCCTTGGTCCAGAGGCGCAGTGTCGTACCGGCCTTGATCGGTATCAAGAGCATGCCCAACAAGCTTTTGACATCCACACTATGAGGCATATGGTCATGCTCAAAATCAATGATAATGTCCGACATAAAATGAGAAGACTTGGATGAAATCTCAATCAAATCATGCCGCTGCAAATCCGCATGGATTTCAAATTCATGTACTCTCATAGACGCGCCTTCCTCATGTATAAAATGTAGGGAAACTAATCATGACAACTAGATTGTACCACGAGCTCTGCGAAAATTCTTCCATTTTCGGTAACTTCTCCGCACAACATTGAGCGCGAAATCGGGGATCTGAATTTTCCCCACCCATGGAAAATAAAACCGGTCATAAGCGCTTTTCAAATCGTCCCACATCGGGCAATATTCGGTCTTCAGAAAATCGGAGACGTCGACAACGAGTCCCCGGCCATCCTTCATCATCACATTCTTGCCATGCACATCGTGAGGATTTAAGCCTCTGCTGACCGCATAAGCCAGGGCTTCATCGATATCCTTAATCACTTGGCGCGGGATTGGTATACCGCGATGCAAGCATTTGTATAAAGTAACGCCCGTCAAACGCCGCAGGACCAAATAATTGCTCCCTGCATGCAAACATTCGGAGTATGCGGGGTGCGGGCCTAACCGGCGGTACACTTCCGTTTCTTCCTCGATCCCCGGCCGGCCTGGCGCATAGACCTTGACCACAATATCCGGATAACTCGGATGCATGACAACAGCCGCATAATTGCCTGACCCAACCACTTTCCAAGGTTTCGGAATATAATGTACAACGATCGGCTCGTACGGTTGTTCGCTATTTAGTTCCAGCTGCGGTAACAATTGATGTTCAATCTCTACTAACCAAGGCTTCAACATATGAGTCGTCTTCTTCCTTCCACCCATCATTGAGCCTACTTGCGCGAACTCCCGGCCCATGATTTGTTAATTCCCGCTATGTGTGGTATTATACAAAGATATTTGTGTAAAGTGAAGTGTTGAATATGCCCTATTTTTATTTACTAGATTATCATATAGAGATTTTCAAAAATCCCTTGACCTGAGCAGTACCCAGGTCAAGGGATTTTTTTTCCTTGGGGAAACACTTCTGTAGGAGGTCATCATTCATGATTACAGACAACAAATCTTCCGTACTCGCAATCTGGCTGTCATTGATCAGCAACATTGTCCTAACCTTGATGAAAGTTATCATCGGGCTATTGTTTCAAAGCGAGGTCTTATTGGCCGACGG
The DNA here is from genome assembly GCF_031456485.1 of Bacillus sp. 3255. Classification (NCBI taxonomy): domain Bacteria; kingdom Bacillati; phylum Bacillota; class Bacilli; order Caryophanales; family Bacillaceae; genus Bacillus; species Bacillus sp. 3255. The sequence continues at coordinate 37,246 of NZ_JAVDUS010000004.1, read as the reverse complement.
TCTCCATAATGCGGGAGATATTATCGCTACGGTTGCGGCGCTTAGCGCTATGCGCATATCCAAGCTCCCGGCCGACGAAGACCACCCTTATGGCCATGGCAAAGCGGAGGTGCTGGGCTCCGGTTTCGTCGCTTTCGTTTTACTCATCGCGGCGCTTTATATCGGCTATCATTCTACTCTTGCCTTATTCCATGAACCGACTTCGCCAAGCTGGATCGCTTTCACGGCCGCCGTCATCTCTACCCTTTGGAAATACGGACTCTATGTATACTGCATGCGAATCGGCCATTCTACCAGCAGCAAAAGTCTTATTGCTACGGCCAAGGATCATCTGGCAGACGTGTATGCATCGCTGGCCGCTGTCGTCGGGATCGGCCTCGCATTTGCAGGAAGAGCCTACGACATTCACTTTCTCGCTTACGGCGATGCGGCGGCGGGAATTATCGTCTCGCTCCTCGTCCTGAAGCTGGCAGTCGAAATGGGCAGGGAATCTTTCGATATTTTGATGGAGAAAACCGTCGATCACGAGAAGCTGCAGCAGTATACCGACCTTATTGAGGCAGTCCCGCAGGTGAAGCGCATCGACCGCATCCGCGCGCGCGAGCATGGGCATTACATTTTGGTAGATTGCAGAATCTCCATTCCGGGGGAACTGACCGTTCAAGAGGGCCACGATATTACCCGGATCATCAAGAAATCGATCATGGACCGGCACAAGGACGTGGATGAAGTACTCATTCATTTGAATCCTTGGTATGATGAATAAACGCATGAAAAAAGACGCCGGCAGGACTAAGTCCTGCCTGGCGTCTTTCTTATTTGCCTTCTTCGAAGAAACGAAGATAGGCTCCGTAGCCTTCCTTCTCCAAATCGGCTAACGGAACGAACCTCAACGCTGCCGAATTGATGCAATACCGGAGCTTAGTCGGCCCCGGGCCGTCGTTGAAGACGTGGCCCAGATGCGAATCCGCCTCCGTGCTCCGAACTTCCGTCCGGACCATGAAGTGGCTCGTGTCGATTTTCTCTTTCACGTGCCCTTCATAAACCGGCTTCGTGAAGCTGGGCCATCCGCAGCCCGAATCGAATTTATCCATGGACGTAAATAACGGCTCTCCGGACACAATGTCCACGTACAATCCGACATCGTGAGAATCCCAGAACTCGTTGTCGAACGGTCTTTCCGTACCGTTATTTTGCGTAACCTCATACTGCTGCGGCGTTAGCTGCTTTCTGCGCTCCTCTTTATCCCTGGCTGTGTTCCAATGCTTCTCGATGAACGCATCGCGGCCTGAGCCTTTGCGGTACGCTTTGTAACGCATCGGATTTTTGTGATGATAATCCTGGTGGTACTCTTCCCCCGGATAGAAGGCATCCGCATCAATCCGCACGATGTCCGTCATGATCGGCCGATCGAAGCGGCCGCTCTCCTCCAGCGCCTGCTTGGACGCCTCCGCCTCGGCGAAATGCTGGTCGGTATGCGCGAAGATCGCCGTCCTGTAGGAAGAACCGCGATCATGGAACTGACCTCCGGCATCGGTAGGATCGATTTGGCGCCAGTAGGTGTCCAATAATTTATGATAAGGATAGAGCTCGGGATCAAAAGTAATTTGAACGGCTTCGGCATGACCTGTCGTTTCCGAGCACACCTCTTGATATGTCGGATTCTCCGTATGCCCGCCTATATAGCCTGAGACGACAGAGATGATTCCGGGCAGTTTCTCAAACGGCGTGACCATGCACCAGAAGCATCCGCCGGCAAATGTCGCTTTCTCGTATTTGCTTTGCTGAACGTTAGCATCCATGTTCTACTCCACCTCTTTTTCAATAAAATCACTTCTATCATACCAAAAGTTCGCGCGATAACCAAAAGTCGCTGCGAAGTCTCCGTGTACATGCCCCTTCTAGCCCGGCTAACGGACACAGCGGACCTTATTTCGGCGAAGTTGTGCCAATGTATGAATCTAACGGACACCAGCGCAGCTATTCGCCGTTCTGACCGCATTTTCGCCTCGATTTCGGCCAAATAAGCGCTGTGGTGTCCGTTGGATACACAACGGGCCGTGTAACTCTGGGATAACGGTTGTGGTGTCCGTTAGACGTATTGCGGCTGCTTGCTTGTTTGTTGAGGATTGCAGATACCACAGGAGATGGCGATTTACGGTGAGGATGCCTTCGACCTGCAACTACTCAGCACTTCATCTTCGCGTCTGCTACTGGGTAGAAGCCGCCTCCTTGCCCGGCTAACGGACACAGCGGACCTTATTCGGCGATTTTGTGCAACTATGAAAATCTAACGGACACCAGCGCAGTTAATCGCCGTTCTGACCGCATTTCGCCTCGATTTCGGCCAAATAAGCGCTGTGGTGTCCGTTGGATACACAACGGGCCGTCTAACTCTGGGATAACGGCTGTGGTGTCCGTTAGACGTCTGTCGGCTGCTTGCTTATTCGTAGCGGAAGTGTAGAGTGCCGGCAGCAGCAACAAAAAAAGGATGCCCAAGCCATGAAATGGCTTGAGGCATCCTTCCTAGCACTTACAGGCTGTTAAAAATGTCAGTAAGCACCGGTACGATCTGGGACTTACGGGAAACTACGCCTTTAAGCAGAGCTTTGTTGTCGGCAAGCGTTACGTTGTAAGCTTTCTCAACTGCCACCGCTTTGCGGCCCAGCGCAATACCTACGGAATCATTGTTCAAAATGTCCGTTACGACGAACAAGAACAAGTCAAGATTTTTCTCGGCAATGATCGTGTTCAAGGCAGCTTCGATTTCCGCTTGCTTGGACAGCACGTCGTTCATATCAACGGCATTGACTTGGGCAATTTCTACTTTATAGCTGCCCATTTGGAACTCTTTGGCATCCAGGGAGATGAGCTGTGCAACAGTTTTGTCGCTCAGGTCTGCGCCTGCTTTCAGCATGGAAAGACCGTACTCTTCAGCGTTCACGCCGGCGATAGCCGCAAGTTCACGGGCAGCTGCCACGTCTTGCTCAGTGCAAGTAGGGGATTTGAATAACAACGAATCGGAAATGATAGCGGAAAGCATCAAGCCTGCGATTTCTTTGTCAATGGCAACGCCATTCTCTTTGTACAATTTATTCAAAATCGTTGCTGTACAACCAACCGGCTCAGCGCGGTAGTAGAGCGGGTGACTCGTCTCGAAATTAGCGATGCGGTGATGGTCGATAACTTCCACTACACGTACTTGATCGATATCGGTAGCGCTTTGCTGGCGCTCAACGTGGTCAACCAAGATAACGTTCTCCGCTTCGTTCGCAACCGTATCCACTTGGCGAGGCGCCGCAACCTTGAACGTATCCAAGGCGAATTGCGTTTCACCGTTAACGCTGCCCAGACGAACAGCCTCAACCTCTTGGCCCAGTTTCGTTTTCAGCGCTGCATATGCAATTGCGGATGTGATTGAATCAGTGTCCGGATTTTTATGTCCGAAAATAAGTGTTTTTGACATGATACGACTCCTTACAGTTTTTAGTGTAGTGAGAGTTTACAGTCTCTACATACGATTATACTAAAAAATCTTGGTAAATCCATTACTTAACCAAAGCTTTAGTGAGGATTGGAAAATTGCGCGGAAAAACCATCCAGCAAAACGCCAAGTCCATAAAGAAATTCTGTCTCTTCATCGGGGCCGGTCGTATAAGCTGCAAGACGGATCATGTGCGGAAACTGCTCTGCCGGCAAGCTCCGAAAAACAGCTAAATAAGCGGAGCCAAACGCTTCCGGCGGTCCTTCCACACTCCGAGCCATATCTATATGCCTGGCTTCTTCGGCGGCGAAGCTGGTGATGTAATTCTTCAACATCCCGGCAAGCCATGGAATATGCTTGTCCTGAAATCCCGCTTCAGCCAGCACGCCGTAAAGAGTCTCAATATGCCGCAAACGTCCGTAACTGGTCGCAATGGTGCCATTGAATATGTCCACCGAGTCCCGATAGGAAAGCAGCGCCGTGCGAAAATTTATGGCCCAGCCGATGATTCGCTCTTTCCAGTTCATATCCCCCTCCGGCCACGCCAACTGGTCGCTGATATAATCCCCGAGAAGCTGCAGCAGCTCGTCTTTATCTTTCACGTGGTAATAAAGCGATGCCGCCTTTACTCCCAACGAATCGGCTATCTTGCGCATGCTAAGCTCCTTAAGCCCTAACGCATTGAGCTGTTCCAAAGCATGGCGAATGATGCGTTCTTTATCTAATGGCGTATGCAGCTGACCGTCCGCCTCGCTGCTCGTCCCCGTTTGCGCCGATTGAATCCGTCTTCTTCCCATCCACCCGTCTACCGCCTTTGCGCCTTCTTATCATTTATGTATTGACAATTATATCACACTGATTTAATCTAACACCAATAAATTAATTTCTAACACCGTTAGATTAATTGAAATCACAAGCACTCAGCAAAGGAGAAAATAAAATGAAAACTTTAAGCTCTTACCTGCACGACAAAGAACCTGCTATCGGTACCATCGTTAAATATGCCAATTACGTATTAAACGAAACTTGGCAGAACGTACTCAGGACGGAACAAGCTGAGCTTACCCGAATGTTTATCGAATACGGTGACCGTGCTTACGGTGTCTACATTCAGCACTTCATGTCACCTTTCTTCGAACAACTGTCCCAAAACGATCTCCACACCCGCCATGGCTTTAATTTGGCAGATTCAATCGAGAACTGGGGTCCCCCCGAAGAGCGGGAGCGCTGTGCCTGGTACGTCATCAAAAAGGCGGACGGCACTCCTATCGGCACTCTCGTGCTGCAAATTTACCACTCGCATGTCAACTTCAACGTCCCGCATGCCCCTCGTGCATTTGCGCTTGAAGTCACCGAACGGGAGGATATTCTTGAAGCCATCAGCTATGCCGTCATGCGTGTTGTCAAACAACCGAAAGACAGCTTCCAAGCTATGCCTGACGTCGATGCCTATTCCAAATGGGAGTACAGCGTAGAAACCGGGCTAGCCGATGCGCTCCGACCTTATAAAGGGCAGACCGGCGGCAATTTTGTTGATTTGGCGCTGGCTGCATGGGGACGAAACGGCTGGGAGCTCGTATCCGTTGTACCGCAAGGTCAGCAGCTTGCCGCTTTCTTCAAGCGGCGGATTGCCGCCACATAAGGAAAGCCCCGAGGCTTATGCCTCGGAGCTAGTATCTTGACCGCATCCGTTATCCGCGTGAATTCCGCATGGCGAATAACAGCTTGAGACCGTCCTGCTGTTGAGTTCCGGCTTCCACAAATTGCCGGTATTGTTCCGATTCCATCGCATATAGGGCGATTTTTCCTTCTTCGTTGAAATGCACGCCCCACCCATGCTTTTTGGGCAGCATAGAAGCCCTTAAACAAGGATGGTTTTTGGAAAACAATGCCGAACGAATTTCATCGCCGTGCAGCTCGCGTTCCTCCTGCGGAATTTGCTTATGCTCCAAGTGAACCTCATAAATAAGGTCGCCTTGAGAATACTTGTACGGATTTTGCGATAGAAGCTCGTATTGGATCCGGTGCGCGGTTTTGCCTTCTTTTTTCATGGCGGGAATCGTTCCCGTTTCTACTGGACAATCCGGAGCTACTTGAATAAATGTATGCTTGTAGCTCATGTGCTCGTCATTATAGGGCATTAAAGTCAACCTCCGCTTGTGCATATTAATTCCCATTATACACCATTTCTTAATCGAGCTTCTAGATATTGAGCTACGCCGTCCTGATCGTTGCGCGCTGCGATTTCAGTTGCCAGTTGGAGTAAATCCGGATGGGCATTCGCCACGGCAATCTTCCGACCTGCCGCTTGGAACATCCCGACATCGTTCAGATTATCACCGAAAACAGTGATCTCTTCACAACTACACCTGACATGTTCAGCCCACAGCAGCAGTCCCTCCCGCTTATTCGCTTGCGGATGACTGAACTCCAGGAAATAATGATCTGCAATGTAATTGTCTTTCATCATATGGATATGAAGCTTCGAGCCTAACGCTGCTGCTATCGCGTCTCTTAGCGGCTGGACTTCTTCCAGCATGCCTATATAGGTGACGAGCAGCGTCCGGTAATTCTCCGGACAGCTCAATGCCTTCACTTCTGTAAACCGCGGATCCCCCGGCCTGCTGGCTGCAAACTGAAGGTCACCGCTTCTGACCAGCTTTTCATGCAAAACACGCTCCCGATCCTCATGATCCAATGCGAATAAAAGCGGCACCAACCCCATCGTTCGGCCGATCGCAACAATGGCTTCCGTACTTGTCCGATCGAGAAAAAAACCGTCCATCACCCGCTTCTGAATAGGATCGAACAATAAAGCCCCATTATAAAGCACAAGCGGATACCGCCATGGAATTTGTGAGGCAACAGCCATGGAACTTTGATAGCTTCTTGCCGTCGCATAGCTGATGACGGCTCCTTCCTCCAAGCCCTTCGTGACCACACGGGCTGTGTGCTCGGATAGGGTCGCGTTGGAACGAAGCAATGTACCGTCCAAGTCCGTCAAAAAATAATCTTTCATATGGCATCCTCCTTCAGATGTTCCCTTGACAGCTCCTTGCTCCCTTGTTAAATTAATCGGCGAGAGGTGATGATCGTGAAAGCTTTGAAACGTCACTGGTGGAAATGGGGATTAGCTCTCCTGCTGATCTTGATTGCCGCGATTACTTGGCTGCTGCAGCCCTATCAACCTGAATCGGAAGCATTGGCCGCCATGCAATCAACCGGGGAAGTTCAAGTGTCTGAAGATGCCCAGGCATTGTATTTTGAGCCAAAATCTCCGGTTCAACCGAGCATGATTTATTATCCCGGCGGCTTAGTCAAGCCCGCGAGCTACGCTCCCTATGCCGCAGAGCTTGCCAAAGCGGGACATCGTGTTTATATCGTGAAAATGCCGCTCAATCTCGCCATATTCGGCAGTGACCGGGCCTTGCCGATTATAACGGCCAAACATCCGGACGAAACGTTCCTGATCGACGGGCACTCGCTTGGAGGCGTGATGGCAGCCCGGTTCGCCGCCGCACATGCAGCCGAATTCGCCGGCGTATTTTTTCTGGCCTCGTACCCGGATCCCAAGGGCAGTCTGGTCTCGGCCAATTTGCCCGTCATCTCCTTGGTCGGCTCAAGAGACGGCGCTGTCAACATGGATGCGCTGACAGAAGCCAAACTGTATTTGCCAAGCACGACGGAGTACCATACGCTGCAGGGAGGAAATCACTCCCAGTTCGGCAGCTACGGCTTGCAAAACGGGGACCTTCCAGCCGAAATGACGCCCGAACAACAAAGAGACGAGACGATCAAGCTGCTGCTCGATTGGATCAAAGCATCGGTTCAGCCGGCAAAACCGGTACATTAAAAGGGCTGTTCTCAAGTCATTCCGATCTTGAGACAGCCCCAGTTTGCTTGTCTGGTCTACGGTTATCTGCTCTTCACAAGCAGCTCAACGGCTTCTTCGATCACTTTGTCCGGTGAATTCCCCTTCTCGAGCTCCTCTTGTATGCAATGCTTCAAATTGGAGCCGATCACGACGCCGATCGTTCTGTCTACCGCCGTGCGGACCGCCGACAACTGTGTCACAACTTCCCGGCAATCCTCCCCCGCTTCCAGCATGCCAAGGATGCCGCGAATTTGGCCTTCCATTCGTTTCAGTCTATTTTTCAGTGCTTTATCATACTCCACGTCCATCTCTCCTTATATAAAGAGATTCAAGCCGGCATCCTCCGCTTCGCCCAAATAACTGGCAACTCCGGCATAGACAATGCCATCTATTAACTCTTCTCTTTTAATACCCATTATATCCATACTCATCGTACATGCAATTAATTTTACGCCGGCCCGGATAGCCCCCTGCATGAGCGACTCGAGTGACTCCACGTTTTTGCGCTTCATCACATGGCGGATCATTTTGGATCCCATCCCGCCCATGTTCATTTTGGACATCGGGAGCTGACGCGTTCCCTTCGGCATCATCATGCTGAACATCGTCTCTAAGCCATCCTTGGCAACCGGCGGCGCCTCTTCTTTGCGCAGCACGTTAAGCCCCCAGAACGTGAAGAACATCGTCACTTGCTTCCCCATCGCAGCCGCCCCCGAAGCAATAATGAACGCAGCGATCGTCTTGTCCAGATCTCCGCTGAAGACAACCATCGTTGCTCCTTTCGCGCTTGCGGCACCGGCATAGGCATCTGCATCGGCATCTGCATCGGTCCTCTGCTCGGGCGATGCCGTCCGTCCTTTGCGTACGATAGCTTTCACGATACCGGACGAGGTATCGATGGCTTCCATCGTGTTCCCTGTTTTATCCGCCCACTTCCGAATATCCGCGGCGAATCCGAAATCGGTCGCATGCACCTCGATCCGCTCCCCTTCCTTCAAGCCCTGCATCGTTTCGTACACGCTCATAATCGGACCTGGGCACTGCAAGCCGCACGCATCGATGAGAACCGGAGGCCGTTCCGCAGGCACAGTAAGTTCCGGCGCGCGGTCCGCACGTTTGACCGATGGAGGCGGCGTTGGCACCTCCTCTTTCATAACGGCATACGTTTTGTATCCGCCATCCACATTTCTGACCTTGCAGCCATGCCGCCAAGTACCCCCGCAGTCCGACCTGGCAGGAGACAACGACGTCCGCTCCTTTTGGAATGTCATGCAGCCGGCTCCGTATATCATTCAGCGGCATGCAGATCGAACCGGGGATATATCCCGTTTCCCGTTCGATTTCGTCCCTGACATCGATCAACAGGCCGCCTTGCTCCACATAGGCGTCGACCTCATGCCACTGCATCGTATCGACGAGACCGCCGATAACGTTGGAGGCTACATAACCGGCCATATTGACGGGATCTTTGGCCGACGAATACGGCGGCGCATAAGCCAGCTCCAGATCGGCAAGCTCTTCTGCCCGCAACCCGCCGCGCATCGCTGTTGCAATCACATCGATACGCTTATCTACACCGTCGGCGCCGACGGCTTGAGCGCCGAGAATCCGTCCGCTTTTTTTGTCAAAAAGAAGCTTGAGCGCCATGGAAGCCGCTCCAGGGTAATAGCCCGCATGCGAATTCGGATGAATATGAACCACTTCATATGGCACGCCCAAGCGGCGCAGCGTCTTCTCGTTATTGCCGGTAACCGCCGCCGTCAAATCGAACACCTTGACGATCGCCGTGCCGAAGGCGCCTTCGTAGCTTGCTTGAAGGCCGTTGATATGATCGGCTGCGAGCCGGCCTTGACGATTCGCGCCCCATGCCAAGGGCACAACCGTATCGAAGCCTTGGACGCGATCCTTTACCTGGATCGCATCGCCTATCGCATAAATCGCAGGATCGCTCGTCTGCAGATGCCGGTTGACTTGAATGGCTCCTTTGACGCCTAATGCCAAGCCGGCATCTTCCGCCAATCGATTCTCGGGCTTTACGCCGACAGATAAAATAATAAGATCGGTGGCAAGCCTTGTGCCTGATTGCAGTTCAACGGTTTTGCCGCTGTCTTTCACCGCCAGGACGCCGTCCTGCATAATCAATTGGACGCCTTTATGCCGCAAATGCCGCTCAACCGGCTTCACCATCTCCACATCGAGCGGACCCAGCACCTGCGGATTTCGTTCGATAACTGTTACATCCAAACCGCGCTCGCGCAGGTTTTCGGCCATTTCAATGCCGATGAAACCGCCGCCCACTATCGTGGCATGCTTCGGCCGGGCATGGTCGACATACGCTTTAATCCGATCCGTATCCGGGATATTTCGCAGTGTGAATACGTTATCCGCCTCTTGAATCCCTGCGATTCCCGGAACAATCGGCTTGGCGCCCGGCGACAAAATTAAAATATCGTAGGGCTGCTCTTCCAACGCACCGGTAATTACATGGCGGGAGCGTACCTTTTTGGCTTCCCGATCGATCGCCGTAACTTCCGTCTGAACGCGGACATCGATGCCGAACCGGTTCTTCATCGCCTGAGGGGACTGGATGAGCAGCTTGTCGCGGTTCGCGATCGTTTCCCCGATATAATACGGCAGCCCGCAGTTGGCGAATGAAATGTGCTCGCCTCTTTCGTACATAATGATATCATCATTTTCATTCAACCTGCGTAACCGCGCGGCCGCGGAAGCACCTCCGGCAACTCCGCCGACAATAACAATCGTTCTTCTCATGTAAGATCACTCCTGAAGTTTAGTATACCCCTATGGGTATACATAATACCCCATAGGGTATACATTTGTCCAGAGCTCATTATTATTTATGAACGGCAGCCGCATTGCCCTTAGGTTTTAGCGTCAAAATGGTATATACTTTTGGCAAATACATATCAGGAGAGAATCGTTCATGGAGCATCTCCCTTCTCATGCAGCTACCAATTATGAAATCGCTCAAGTCTGTTTGCTGGCCGGTAAAATCATGCTGGAGAACGGCGGAGAAACCTACCGGGTCGAGGATACGATGACCCATATCGCAGAAGGCTTCGGTATTCGCAACTCGCACAGCTTCGTGACGCCTACCGGCATTATTTTCTCGATCGACGCTCCCGAGCAGACGACGCGGCTGATTCGCATTTCCGCAAGATCGACGGATCTGCACAAAGTAACCGTCGTCAACGCGATTTCCAGACGGATCGCCCAAGGAAAGTTATCGCCGCAAGATGCTTATAAGCAGCTCTCCGACATCGATGCCGCGAACACGAGCTTTCCTTTTTGGTTCAAAATTGTATCCGCTGCAATTGCCAGCGGCTGCTTCTTGATCATGTTTCAAGGGACATGGTCTGATTTCTTGCCGGCCTGCGTCACCGGAGGGGCCGGGCTGGCCTTTCTCGGCTATTTCCACCGATTGGTGCCGATCAAATTTTTCGCGGAATTCTTGGCCTCACTACTCATCGGGGGCATTGCGTATTTATTCGTCCGGACAGGAGTCGGACATGACCTGGACACCATTATCATCGGCTCCGTGATGCCGCTTGTCCCGGGCCTTCTCATTACGAATGCCGTACGGGATCTCATGGCAGGACACTTTGTGTCAGGCGTTTCCAAGGGAGCGGAAGCCTTCTTAACGGCTTTTGCCATCGGTGCCGGCATCGCCTTCGTGCTGTCCTTTTATAACGGGGAGGGAATCGCATGAACATGCTGGAACAGTTGATCACGAGCTTCGTATCAACGGCGGCTTTCGCCATCTTGTTCAATGTGCCCAGAAGCACGATTGTTCAATGCGGCTTCGTCGGAATGGTCGGCTGGCTGCTATATATATCGCTGCAGCGGGTCTCGCTGGATGCGATCGTAGCCACCTTGATCGCCTCTTTCATCGTGACCGTCATCAGCCAGCTGCTGGCGCGCATCTACAAAACGCCGGTCATCGTATTCAGCGTCGCCGGAATCATCCCGCTCGTGCCGGGCGGGTTGGCCTACGATGCGATGCGCAACGTCGTGCTCAATCATTATGACGTGGCCGTGCAGCTCGCGGCCAAAGCATTCATGCTGTCCGGAGCCATCGCGATGGGCCTCGTCTTCTCCGAGGTGCTGAATCAGCTTGTCCGGCGGAAAAAAGCTTAGTTCACCGACCTACTCCAATAGGTCGCCACACTTTTATAGATTTTACCTATAACGATGATCGGTTTTATATCTTAGCTTTTTCCTCCTTTTCCCTATAGAATGAAGCCAAGATATCCACAGCACCAGCTTAGGAAATGGAGTTGAAGCTCAATGAAAGATCAAGCCAACCAACAGATCACGTCCAAATTCAATGAGATCGCAGAGAAATACGACAGTCAGCGCAGAAAACTGATTCCCTGCTTCGATGATTTCTATCAAACCGCCGCTTCGCTCGTTGAGGCGGATACGGCATCCCCGCGCATCCTTGACTTAGGGGCCGGGACGGGCCTGTTATCCTCATTCATATTGGAAAAGTATCCTGCGGCCAAGGTTACACTGATCGACTTGTCGGAAGGCATGCTCGATGTAGCCAGACTGCGCTTCGAGGGCCAACCGTTCGATCTGACGATTGTTGCCGGTGATTACACGGCTTTCGAGTCCTCCGAACCATTCGACTGCATCGTGTCCGCGCTTTCGATTCACCATCTGGAAGATGAGGATAAGCAAAAACTGTTCCACTGCATCTACCGGCTGCTGAAGCCTGGCGGCATCTTTGTGAACGCCGATCAAGTTCAAGGCGCGAGCCCGTACCTGGATCGTCTGTACCGGTCGGACTGGGAAGCGAAAATCGAAGCCACAGACCTAAGCCCGGAAGCGCTGAAGGCGGCTTACGAGAGAACGAAGCTGGACCGGATGGCCCCGCTGAACCAGCAGTTGAACTGGCTTCAAGCTTGCGGCTTCGCCGACGCCGATTGTATCTACAAGTACTACAATTTCGTCGTCATGTACGCCCGCAAGCCGGCGGACTGAATCCCCGCCATCACCAGAAGCTCGGTTTGGCCACCATGAACCACATCATCGTCAGCGTGATGATCACGTACCAGATCAGCGCTTTGCGCAGTTGATTCACCAGCAAATCCCGGTCTTCATGGGGTGCGCGCAGCTTGCGGAGGAGCGGCGAGAACGCCCTGGCAATGAAATAGAGCGAGGCTACCATAATGAGTACGGTGAAGACGATCCATGAGGTTTTCCACGTCCAGGCGGTCAGCCATGTAAGCAGAATGCCTGTTGCCACCAGCACATGGCCCGCATGCTTCGTGAGCCTCACCGTAATGCGAAACGGCTCCAAATATTCGGGCAGCAGCTCGAAGGGGGCCGTTCTTATTTTCGCTAACAAGGGAAATAGAATGAAGTACGGCCCAATACTGAGCACAACGCTAAAAATATGAATATATAAAAGCCATACGTACCAAGACAACCTCATCATCCATTCTCACGTCAAATTCAACAAACCAGTGCGAATCTCGGATTCGCACTGGTTTGCGCTGTTAAACTTTCTGAAATTCGTGAACCCAAACTTTCATTTGCGGCAGCCACGGCATGCCCGGGTGCATAGCCAAAATACTGTCGCGGTACTCCTCGACCGACTCATGTCCTTCAGCCTTCGCATCTTCCACGGTCAATTCGCCGAGCGACTGCTGATATACCTTCGTTACCTGAAACGTTGTACCCTGAAGGTCCATCGTCTCCCCGATATCGGCATAACGGCCATTGCGTCTGCACGCTGTTTTTTGCCCTGCAAGCACTTTGCTCACTTCAGCTTCCTTCGTAACAAGCCGATCGATCGAGCAAGTTTTTGGCGGTAATGTTTCGTTCATTTTCATTTCCCTCCTTTTACCAGTACTCATTATAGCGAATGATCGCCGTTTTGTCGAACTGTGCCGGGAACCTTACTCTCTTAGTGCTTCTTTCAATTTCGTGGACATGCTGTCCATCGCTCCGGCCGACGTTCGTTTGACTCCGCGAAGCCTCGCGATTTCCTGTTTCAGCCTTTCATTTTCCTGCTTCAGCTTTTCAATCTCTGCAAGTAACTGCTCTTTGTCCATACAGCCCAACCTTTCGATGCAAATACCCCCTTGCCGCTTAGCGAGCATCACGTCGGATTCTCTCCATGCGTCATAGGGGGCATTACGGTAATCTAGGATCTATTTCTTTAATTCAATCGTATAAAGACGTGCGGATTCACCCCATACTTCACCTGGCTCCAAGCTGACCAATCCAATTTGATCTGCCGGAAGATCCACATTAGGCGCGTTGACAAGATTCATCTGCGGCTCCGGACAGAAGAACCCTTCTGTAGCGCCGTTGTTCCAGATCATCCATTGTTTATAAGACGTTCCGACGTCATAAACCAATTTGACACCTTCACGGGCGTCGGTCAACTCCATGTAGTTGCGGCCGTTTTGCGGCGATGTGGTGTAATGATTATCCATCGATTCGAAGAACGGCGACAGGCCGCCTACTTTCATTTTCGCTTCTTCGTCCGAGAGCGGTTGGTACTCGCCAGTCGGCAGCATTCTTTCGCTCATCGCCCAGCGGTCGCCGATCGTCATTTTGAAGCTGTAGTCGGAAGCCTGCGAATGAGGAGCGAATGGCGCGTTGATGGTCGTATGGTAGGCGATCAAGCAAGGCATTGCCTCTCTGCCCTCATTATGTACCGATATATGCTGGTGCAAACCGAACTCGTTCAACACATACGTAAGGCGAATCGTGAAATCGAACGGCAAATACGTATAAACGGAATGGCCTTCGCGAACGCGCAATGCCAGAGTCACACGGCTCTCGCTTTCATCGGAGCCGAATTTCTCCACTTCCCAAGGAATATCATGGACGAAGCCATGGAGATGATTGCCTGTTTTCGGTTCGTTAACCGGGAATTGAAAAACTTTGCCCTGCCATGGGAATTTGCCGTCTTCATAACGGTTCGGCGGGAATAGCACAGGGATGCCGTGAATAATTGGACGTGCTTTAAACGCTTCCATTTCGTCCAAGGACGGCTCGCGGAGGAAACGGTAATCCTTCTCATTATCTCTAAAAGCAATCAGGTTGGCGCCGATTTCCGGCAGCACAGCGGCTTCGTAGCGGCCCGCCTGCAGCCACACCGCTTTCTCTCCTTGGAATGATCCTTCATAAGCTTTCGTTGTCATCTCGAGTCATCCTCCTACCACATTGTCCATCATTTGGACAAGCTCATATCAATTTACTTTAAAGCATCGGAAACGAAGAAGTCAATGCAAATGCAAGAAAACCGTCCTCCGCAAAGGAAGAACGGTCTTCGCTTATAACCTGTGCCTGCCTAGCGTCTCCACGCAGCCTCGCTCCAGCGAAGTTCATTGCGGAATTGCAGCGGCGATGTATGCTTATTAATAATGGCTACCTCGATGCCGGCAAGATCCGCCCAATCCACCAATTGCTCCGTGCTGACATTGTAAGAGAATACCGTATGGTGCGCACCGCCTGCATAGATCCAGGCTTCCGCCGATTCGCTAAGCGAAGGCTGCGGCTTCCATAAGACGCGGGCCACTGGCAGCTTAGGCATCGCTTTAACCGGCTGTACGGCGTCCACCTCGTTAATCAGCAAGCGGAAGCGGTTGCCCATATCGATCAGCGAAGCATTGAGCGCTGCGCCGGAAGCGCCGTCGAATACGATACGAGCCGGATCGGCTTTTCCGCCGATGCCTAGCGGATGAACCTCGATCTTCGGGCGAGTCGCTGCGATCGTCGGACAAACCTCCAGCATATGCGCACCGAGTACAAGCTCCTGACCCGGTTCCATATGATACGTATAATCTTCCATGAACGACGTCCCCTTGTTGCCGGCAATGATCTTCATGACGCGAGTGAGCGCCGCCGTCTTCCAATCGCCTTCGCCGCCGAAGCCGTAACCTTGCTCCATCAGCCGTTGAACAGCTAGGCCAGGCAGCTGTTTCAGGCCGTGCAGGTCTTCAAAAGACGTTGTGAACGCCCCGAAGCCGCCTTCCTGCAGAAAGCTCTTCATGCCGAGCTCGATGCGCGCCTGCTCGCGGATCGCTTCGCGAACCGGGCCAGCGCTGCGCCCTTCCGGCGTAATATCATACAGCTCGTTGTATTCGTCCATCAATTGGTTCACTTCCGCTTCGGAAATGTCCCCGACACGTTGAACAAGATCTCCTACGCCGTATCCGTTGATGGACCAGCCGAACTTGATTTGCGCTTCAACCTTATCCCCTTCCGTTACGGCAACTTGACGCATGTTATCGCCGAAACGGGCTACCTTCAGCTCACGTCCTTCAACGAACGCAACCGCAGTGCGCATCCATCCCGCAATGCGGGAGATGACCGCCGGATCTTCCCAGTAGCCGACGACAACTTTGCGGGAAATGCCCATGCGCGCCCCGATGAATCCATATTCGCGGTCGCCATGCGCCGCCTGATTAAGGTTCATGAAATCCATATCGATCGTTTCCCATGGGATGTCGCGATTGAATTGCGTATGCAGGTGAAGCAGCGGCTTGCGGTACTCGCTTAAACCTGCAATCCACATCTTGGCCGGAGAAAACGTATGCATCCAGGTAATGATTCCGGCGCAATTATCGTCCGCATTGGCATCCAGACACAATCTGCGGATAGCATCCGGCGTCGTCAGAACCTCTTTGAACACCAGCTTGCTCGGAATCGACGCGTCGCGGTCAATTCCTTCCGTAATTTGTCTGGAATGATTCTCCACTTGCAGCAATGTCTCAGGACCATATAAGTGCTGACTTCCCGTAACGAACCAAAATACTTTATCAGAGTGAGCGTTCATGGCGATTAGCCTCCTTGGAATTAAGTAAAAGAGCTTTGGAAATTATAACGGGCCTCCTCCCGGTTCATGCGCAGACGCTTCATAACGTCATTCCCGCCACGACCGGAACGATCATCCTGCTCGCTCGCTGTACGCCTGGTACTTATGAACTGCGACCACTGCATCAAACATGGCCAATACGGCACGACCGGGCTCCGTTCCATCGTTAACACCGATTGCTAACTTATTAGCTATAGAGTGCCCTTTCCAAATCCCAATCTCTACTCCCAGTATAACACTTGTACGTACAAGTTGACCAGAAATAATTTTCCAACCTTAAATCCGCATGGTAGACTCCCTGACGATTAATTCAGGCTTATAGATTCTACCGGTTTCTCTCCCGCTAATGCGCTTATTCTCAATCATATCAAGCAGCAGCTCGGCGGCATCGGACCCCAGATCCGTCTTCGGATGTGTGAGCGTCGTTAACTTCACTTCCGTAGCCGTAGCCAAAAAAGAGTCGTCAAAGCCCACGATCGAAACCTCCTGCGGGACTTGCAGGCCAAATGTACGTACAGCCTCAAGCAGGTGCACCGCCAGCTCGTCGTTGTAGCAAACGAATGCCGTCGGCCTGTCTTCCGCTTGGGCAAGGAGCGAAACGGCGCTCGCGTAGGGCTTCTCCCGTTTTTCTTCAGTTGTGTAATGGATCACAAGCTCCGGCAGCAGCGGGATTTGGTAGTGGTGATGAGCCCGAATGAACCCTTTCAAGCGGTTAACTCCTTGCAAATCGTCCGTCTTAAAAAATCCCGCGATACGACGATGCCCCAGCTCAATCAAATGCTGCGCGGCTTTGAACCCGCCTTCTTCATCGTCAACGACCAGCGACGGACAATTCATCTCCGGATACCGTTCATTGATCATCAAATAGGGGATATGCTGATAATCAAGAGATAGATAATAATTGAGATTGGGATTCCCCTCCGCGCTTTTCGTCGGCTCAATAATAAGCCCGCTGAGCGGTTGGCTCATCATCATGTTGAGGCTTTCCTTCTCTTTCTCCTTGTCATTGTCTGTTGACGACAACAGCAGCCTGTAGCCGCGCGCCCGCAAAGCGGACTCAGCCCCTCTGACGATGTGCGGAAAAATATAATCGGATATATACGTAGTCAGGATGCCGATCGTTTGCACATCCCGGCCTTTTTGCGATTGAGGCGTGGAGACGAAAGTTCCCTTCCCCTGCATCCGGTACAACCAGCCCTCTTGCTCCAGCTCGCCGAATGTTTGGCGAACCGTCTGCCGGCTCATCTGAAATTGCTCCGCAATCTCATTCTCCGACGGCATCTGATCGTTCGGTTTCAGCTTCCCGGTGTGAAGCCACGATAAAATTTCCTGTTTCAACTGCAAGTATTTCGGCATTTGCTTTTCTTTCATGATTCACCTCAGGCGTTTGATTCTGAACGTATTATACACCGCCTCAACTTGTATGTACATATTCGCCTCCCTTCTGCAGGTTGCCATTTCACGCTCTCCTTTGGGCACTATCCCCTCGCTCAGGCTCGGATGCGATACGCTTAGAGCGCTATCCCCCTCGCTCAGGTTCGATGCGATACGCTTAGAGAACCATCCCCCTCGCTCAGGCTCGGGTGCGATACTCTTGGAGCACTATTCCCTTCGATCAGGTTTGGCACGATACGCTTAGAGCGCTATACCCTTCGATCAGGTTCGGGCGCGATACTCTTGGATCGCTATACCCTTCGATCAGGTTCGGCGCCGTACTCTTGGAGCTCTATACCCTTCGATCAGGCTCGGCTCAATACTCTTGGAGCACTATACCCTTCGCTCAGGTTCGGTACCATACTCCTGGAGCACTATTCTCTTCGCTTAGGCTCGGCGCGATACTCTTGGAACACTATCCCCTTCGCTCAGGTTTGGCGCATTGCTCTTGGAACACTATCCCCTTCGCTCAGGCTCGCGGCACTGATCGTTGGAGTGACGATAGCGATGGCTGAATCCCTGCACTGAAAGGTGGGGATAGTGTCGATCGCGATGGCTGAATCGCTACACTGAGCGATGGGGATAGTGACCATACCATCAACTGACCCGCTGCACTGAGCGGTGGGGATAGTGTCGATAGCGGTAGCTAATCGCTCCTCTGAGCGGTTGGGATAGTGTCGATAGCGATGGCTGAATTGCTGCACTGAGCGGTGGGGATAGTGACGATAGCGACAGCCGACTCGCTGCACTGAGCGGTGGGGATAGTGACGATAGCGACAGCCGACTCGCTGCACTGAGCGGTTGGGATAGTGTCGATAGCCATGGCTGAATCGCTACACTGAGCGATGGGGATAGTGACCATAGCATCAGCTGACCCGCTACACTGAGCGGTAGGGATAGTGTCGATAACGATGACTGAATCGCTGCACTGAGCGGTGGGGATAGTGACCATAACGACAGCTGACCCGCAGCACTGAGTGGTGGGGATAGTGACCATAGCGACAGCTGATCCGCTACACTTAGCGGTGAGGATAGTGACCATAGCGGCGGCTAACTCGCTACACCGAGCGGTGGGGATAGTGTCGATCGCAACGGCCGTCACACAGCACTGAGCGATGGGGATAGCGACGACAAAAACCCGTGAAATCACGGGTTCAATTGTTTTTTTCTCGCTATAATCGCTTGATAGTCAGGCTGCATATCCGCCATCGGAAGCACAGCAAAATGCTCGACCTCGAACACCTCGCCAACCTTCTTCTGGATGCGCTCATCCTCGTAAAAGGCGAAGAAACGCTGAGGCCTATACGAATCGTTTTCCCAAATTCCTTCGCTTTCATAACCGCCATACAGCCCCATATAGAAAATGCCGTCGGGCTTAAGAACTCGCTCTACATTCTGGAGCACTTGGACGAGACTGCTTTTGGGCACATGAAGCAGCGTGTTCATGGACCACACGGCATCGAACGATGCGGGAGACAAATGAAGGTCATAGAAGTCCATCGCATGCGCTTCAAAGCCTTTTTCACGGCAGATGCCAACCATTTCTTCCGATAGATCGATGCAGGTGACTTCGCAGCCGTGCTCTCGCAGGTACTCCGCCTGATGTCCAGGACCGCTGCCCAGATCGAGCACCGTTTTCCCGCTTCCGCCCAATCTGGTCAAAAAACGGTCAAGCTCTTCGATTTTCCACCCCTGCATCGATTCGCCGTTCCTTTGTCTGGCTTGCTGATCATAGCTTGTCCGGAGAACCTGCTTCATTTCAATATCATCCGACAAATCAATTCCCCCTCTTCTCCTCTAATCCGTCTCCCAAAGTGCAACTATTTCTCAAGCGCTTTAAGCCCTGCTTGGACCAGCAGATCGAACCACTCGTCCTCCTCCAAAAGCTCCTCTACCGCTTCAATCTCTTCTTCCTTACCTGATTCCCGCAAAAAGTTCAGCGCGTAGCTCCAATCATTTTTGCCGCGCGGGCTTTGCAGCGTAATTTCGTACGGGTGTTCATGGCCTTGCACGCTAAATTGCACATGTCCAAGATAGCCATCCTCTTCGCTGTGCTCCATGTCAGCCTTCAAAACTTCAATCATATTCATCTTCCTTTTCAAATTTATGTTCGCCATTCAACTCAAGCTCTTTCAATTGATTTAACCATGCCCAAATCGTTCCGATGGTCGTTTGCATGTTCGTCGTTTCCTGCCATATGTAAGGATTGTGGTCTCTAAAATAATCCGCGTGCCCGCCGATCATCGGAATTGTTTGGCGGTGAGAGGGAGCATGTTTCTGTCCATGCCACTGAAAGACCCCGTAGCGCCCCTTGATCCAGCCGCCCCAGGTACCCAACCGCGGGATTGGATCAAGCTTCCGATCCTGCGGATTCGCTCCGTGCAAATAAAGGATGCGGTCCTTCAACGCAGGCGGGACGGCGCATCTCGGCGATCCGATCTGGATTACGCCGAGGATGGGCACGCCGTGCTCCATGAGCGCCTTCGCAGCTTGAATGGATGCGACGGCACCCGCGCTGTGGCCGACGAGGAGCAGCTGCTGTCCCGGGCGCCAATGCTCGCGTATGAGCTTCGTTAAGTTTTTGCCCCCGTAGCGAGATGGCTTGTTATGGGCATTGTTCCATAGATCGCCGGTGATTTCGAGGAGCTGCCTTCGACGACTCCGGCTCCAGTCACCGTACGGAAAATGGATGACAATGCGGACGCGGGCGCCCGTCTGTTCCGAGAAGCAGCCGGCAAGCGCATCGCCAAAACGGTCGAGAAAATCCGGCGCCGTTGCGAAGCCTGCGGAAATATAAATCACGATCTCTCCGGGGACGGAGTGCTTAGTCATCGGTAACTTCTATCCCTTCAAACGCACAGTATGTGCGTGTGCAATCATTCAAACCCGCGGTTTGGCGCGATTCGTCGGAATCGCCGCCATGGGGTCATCCGGCCAGTAATGTTTGGGATAGCGGCCTTTGAGGTCTTTTTTGACCTCGAAATACGCATCCCGCCAGAAGCTGGCCAAGTCCTTCGTCACTTGAACCGGACGCTGCGCCGGCGACAACAGGTGCAGCGTCAGCGGCACCCGGCCTTTTGCGATGCGCGGCGTATCGGCCAAGCCGAACATTTCCTGCAGCCGGACCGAGAGTGTCGGAGAGGCTATGTCGCTATAATCAACAGGAATGCGCGAGCCGCTAGGGACAATGATGTGTGTAGGCGCCCATTCATCGAGTGAACGGCGCTGCTCCCACGTCAGCATGCCTTCCAAAATTTGTGTCAAATTCAAACGACCGAGCGCTCCCTTGCCTGTCATTCCGTAAAGATGAGGGGTAAGCCATTCCTCCAGCGTATCCAGCAGCGCCGTATCCCTCATGTCCGGCCAGTCACCGAAATGGCGGTGCACGAAGATAACGCGTTCTTGCAGCTGACGCGCAGCCCGATTCCAGGGCAGCAGCTCCAATGATTCCGAGCGGATACCGGCGATCAAAGCGCCGACGAGCAGGTCGGGATTCGGATTAGGCAGCGGCCTTTCTTTGAATACAATGGCGCCAAGCCGCAGGCGCTCTCTCGCTTTAACGGAGCCGGACGCCGAATCCCAGAGCACCTCCTGCTCCTGCAGCAGGCGTTCCTCGAAAGCGTTCAGCAGCTCCTCCTCGCTGACCGGCGCAGCGAGCAGCACGCGGCTCTCGACACCGCTGTCGTCGAGCTCCGCCGCCACGACGTAGCGCTCGTTCGAGAGCGCCTGCAGTTCCGGCAGCACGGCTCCGCGCCCGCTACTGAGCAGGAACCGCCCGATCGTGCGCCGCTGCGCAATCCGATCGGGATACGCGAAGGCGAGCAGCAATCCGCTCGCCGCAGACCGCTGCGCGCCAGGCCGTATGCCGAGCGCGCCCATCAATGCTTTGGCTTCCGCCGCAATCCGGCGGCACAAGCCAAAGTCAACATCATCGCGCTGCTCGCCTTGCGCAGCGCGCCAGATCACTTCGATGCGGGTGCGCACATCCGCATCCCGGCCGCGAGCGCCTGCAAGCACATCGCGCTCGCTCAGCATTGCCGCGAGCTCGCACGCCAGCGCGCCGAGCTCGAGCGGAATGGCTTGCAGCACCATGTGCGCAAGCCGCGGGTGCAGCCCCAGCGCCGCCATGCGTTTGCCGTGCGCGCTGGGGCTCCCGCTCTCTTGCAGCGCGCCTAGCTGCAAGAGCAGCTCCTTCGCCTGCTGGTAGGCAGCAGCAGGCGGCGGGTCGAGCCAGACCAGCTCCGCAGGGTCTGACACGCCCCAGGCGGCCAGCTCAAGCGCGAGCGGGGCCAGATCCGCTTCACGGATCTCCGGCGTAGAGCTCGGCGCCAGCTGGCGCTGCTCGGTCTCGGTCCAGAGGCGGTAGCATACGCCTGGACCGAGACGGCCGGCCCGACCCCGGCGCTGGTCGGCCGAAGCCGCGGACACCGGAACCGTCGTCAGACGGGTCATGCCGGTACGCGGCGAGAAGCGCGGCACCCGCATCAGGCCGCTGTCGATCACGACCGTGACGCCTTCCACGGTCAGTGACGTTTCGGCAATCGACGTGGCCAGGACGATTTTCCGCTTCCCCGACTGGCACGGCGCCAAAGCGCGGTCCTGCGCATCCTGGGGCAGGTTCCCGTACAGCGGCGCAACTGTCGCGACATGGTCAAGCTGCAGCGCGGCGAGAGCGCTGGCTACGCGATGAATTTCCGGTGCGCCGGGAAGAAATACGAGGATGCTGCCTTCATCGGTTTGTAAGGCATGCCTAATGCTTCTGACTACCGTGTTTTCCAGTCTTTCGTCTTGTTTGGACGCGCTTAAGTAATGGGTAGCAACAGGATACGTGCGCCCTTCACTCAAAATGACCGGCGCATCATCCAGCATTGCGGATACCGGTTCGGCTTCGATGGTCGCCGACATGACGAGGATCCGCAGATCGTCCCGCAGCAGCGATTGGGACTGCCGGCTGAGCGCCAGCCCCAAATCGGCATGCAAGCTGCGCTCGTGAAACTCGTCGAAAATAACGATTCCGGCTTCTTCCAACGCCGGGTCCGACTGCAGCATCCGAGTAAGGATGCCCTCCGTAATTACTTCTATCCGCGTTTGCGGACCGACGCACGTATCGTTTTTCACCCGGTATCCGACAGTTTGCCCAACGGCTTCGCCGATAAGACTTGCCATATAGCGAGCAGCTGACCGCGCGGCCAGCCTTCGCGGCTCCAGCATCACGATTTTCTTGCCCTGCAGCCAGGTCTCTTGAAGAAGAGCTAACGGAACCTGCGTTGTTTTGCCGGCACCGGGCTGTGCGACCAGAACGGCACATACATGTGTATGGAGAGCTTTTTTCAGTTGGGGGAGTACGTCTTCAATCGGTAATTTGCTCATTTGTTCACTTATACCTTCTCTATCATTTGCTATCATTTGTCGATTATTGTTCGGATTTCACCCTGTAAAAACTGTTCCTGCCCTTTACAATCGTGTATACTGGATTAGAAACTGGTCACGAAAGGAGAACTTGAAGATGAATGTACATGAAGCGATTACCAAACATTCGAATGCACAGCATATGCACCTTGTTCGTTTCGCCGAACTGGATGCCCAGCGCGAGGAAGCGATCGAAGCTGCCGTCGAATTGTGCCGACGCGGGCTGCCGTTTACCGTAGATGCGATCAATGCTGTAACAGCCAAGATCATCGCCCATGCCAAAGAAGGCATTTCTCCGCTCCGTTCTTATGTAACCGAAGACATGGTACGTGATTACGTAAACAAAGGATAGGGAGATCAAGATTCATGGGTATTCTCACGTTTATTTCTATGTTGTTCATAGGGTCGGCTTTCAGCGC
This sequence comes from Bacillus sp. 3255, assembly GCF_031456485.1. Classification (NCBI taxonomy): domain Bacteria; kingdom Bacillati; phylum Bacillota; class Bacilli; order Caryophanales; family Bacillaceae; genus Bacillus; species Bacillus sp. 3255. The sequence goes on along the minus strand of NZ_JAVDUS010000004.1, from coordinate 13,766 downwards.
GGGTTTCGTGCTGCTGTTTAAGCGTAAAATTGCGCTTGGCATTCTGTGTATCGGACTCTCCATCGTCGGTTATATTGCTTATGCCTACATAGCGAACAAGTATTTTGTCTAACACCTTCGCGTGTTTGGAGAGCCGGTCGGGTTACCCGATTCGGTTCTTTTTCATATCAGGAGGCCATGCTTCCGCAGTGAATTGAACACAAGGTCATAATACGCCGCCGGATGCGGCACTACCTTGTCCAAGGTCACAACCAGTTCGGCTGGTTCAAGCCGGCCGTTCTCGCCGCTCCTAACCCCTCTCGCCTCCAGTTGTTGCGCTTCCCCATGCACCAGACGTTCCAAGCCGGCCGCACTTACTTTGAATAAAGCGGTCACTTCATCGGCCTGCAGCTTGTACTGTGACAACGGTTGATCGCACCGGTAGAGGAACACATGACAATATTCACGATCGATGAGCAGGTCCGACACCAAATCTTCCTCTGCAAAAATGCCGCAAGGAACGAGCTCGCTGAAATCAACGTGAAGTCCCAGCTCTTCCTCCAGCTCCCGCGCCCCGTCTGCCACTGTTTCGCCTGCAGCCAGATGTCCGGCGCAAGAAATGTCCAACAGGTTCGGGAACAAATCTTTATCCGGATGCCTTAACTGAAGCAGAAGCGCCGGTTCCTCTTCCTCCATGCTAATAATCCAGCATTGAAACGTGCAATGCCAGTATCCGTTCGCATGCACTTCCGAGCGCGGGGCTGCGCCTAGCCAATTCATTTTGTCATCATAAATGTCGAACAGCTCTTCTTGCTTACTCAATGCGGCTATGCCTCCCCTGCTTGTTATCTGCGCGATTTTCTCATGATTTTCATCGCATACAGGTCATCTTCCATCGCACCCATTCGCTCCATCAGGAGTTTGCCTGCATCTTCGACCGCTTGATTATATATAGGCGCATACAGCTGCTGGGCCATATAATCAATTAGCTGTTCAACCGCTAAATTGCCCATCTCGATCCCATGATCGTTCTCCAATTGACCTTGCAGATCGCTAATCAGCGCTTCCTTCTCTTCCTTAGGGATTTTGAACGGCTTCATGGCATTCTCTCCTTATTCGAACTTCGTCAAATCGATCTCTTGAAACCGGCTGACTTCCTTCACCCAGCGCTCGGCAACATACTGCGTATGCACTGGATGCACGTTATAAGCATCATAAGCGGCTTGATTTGCAAAAAACATGGAAAATCCGTAATCATAATTCGTTTTGGCGCTAACTTGACGAAACACTTCGAATTGCTCTACGCCGGGAATCGCGGCGAGCTCCTCGGCGCTTTCTCTCAAGAACGCCTCTGCTTCCGGTGTATCCTTACCTGCATGCAAATTAAAAACTACCATATGTTTAATCGCCATCGCACTCATCGTCTCATTTCTCCTTTATTATCCAACTTCACTTATTATAGCTGATTTTGTCCGCTCGAACTACACGCCTGCAAGCAGTCCTTCCTCTTCCCTGCTGCAGGGAATAAAATCCTGCCGAAGTGTACACGTTAAGGCTGAAAGTGAAAACCAAACGATGAGAGGATGATGATTCTTGGAGAACAAGAAGCATACCGGCAATTACAAAGGAACGACGAATATGAATGCCAAAAATCAAGACATGGAGTTCGTGAACGACACCTTGGAGAACGCACCTGGCTTAACGCCCGTCAATATAGCCAAAGACGACATCAGCGAAGCGGATGAGAGCCGCCAATTGAACCAGAAATAACGTCAAGATCCGCCGGGCAGGCAGCGTATTCCGAACGTTAATCGGAGAGCTGTCTGCTCTTTTTTTACCTCCCTGAGCTTGGCATCCCCGTTAGGTTGCGTTACTATTAGTTGGGGAAACAGTTATGGAGGAGGTTGTCAACATTGGAACAAGTCATTGTGATCGGGGCCGGACCCTGCGGTCTGTCTGCGGCTGTCGCCTTGCAGCGCGAAGGTCTTTCCCCGTTACTCATAGAAAAAAGCTGCATCGTCAACGCCATCTATCAATATCCGACGTACTTGCAGTTCTTCAGCACGCCGGAGCTGCTGGAAATCGGCGGCTACCCTTTCACCACGCCTAACGATAAGCCGTACCGGCAGGAAGCGTTGGTCTACTACCGCGAGGTCGCACGGCGAGAAAAGCTGCGCATTCATTCTTATGAGGAAGTTGTATCCGTGGAGCGAAATGCGGCGGGCTTCCTAGTACATACAGTGAATGCAGCAGGTCGGAAGACTGAATATGCAGCCGTCCATGTGGTCGTTGCTACCGGGTATTTTGACCACCCGAATCTTCTCGGCATTCCCGGCGAAGATCTTCCGAAAACGACACACTATTATAAAGAGGCGCATCCTTATGCCGGAGCCAAAGTTGCCATTATCGGCGGGAACAACTCTGCCGTCGATGCCGCCATGGATCTGCTCAAGGTTGGCGCTGAAGTCACGGTTATTTACAGGGGGAAAGACTTCTCGGCCAATATTAAGCCTTGGGTCCGGCCGATTTTCGAAAGCATGGTGAATAAAGGCCGTATCGCAATGTGGTTCGATTCTCAGGTGGAAGTTATCGAGGAGATGAACGTCACCGTACGCAAAGGAAGCGAACGAGTCACGCTCGAGAACGATTTCGTGCTTGCGCTCACAGGCTTCCGGCCTGACCGCACGCTTCTGGATACGATCGGCGTCGTTTTCCACGAAGAGACGAACGCGCCTGTCGTGAACCCCGAGACGATGGAAACGGCCGTACCGGGCTTATACGTAGCTGGTGTTGTCGCTTCATCTAAATACGATGCTAACGAAATTTTCATCGAAACGGGCCGGCTCCACGGCCTGGCGATTACCCGGCATATCGCTGCACAAAAGAACCTTCGATCCGAGTGATTGAAGGTCTTTTTTCTATGATTTTCTATGAAAATATTTCCTTTAATTTCAGAGATTCCTCTTCCAATACGAACATTTGTTTGATATAATAAAAACAAGAACAAATGTTCCGTATAGATGAGGAGGTAGTTAACATGATGAACACCAGTCACAATTTCCGTTTTATTGAGAGAGATTATTGGTACCACAAGGCATTGTGTGAAACTGACCATCTTCTTCCCGGACAGATTGACGCCATGCTTGACGAAACAGACACTCCTTACGCCGACTACACGTTTAAGTTCTATGACGACGGCTCTGTGATTATCATAGATAACGATACGAACAACCGGATCAAACCGAGAGAATTGAAGGGTGCCGTCTACGACTTCTATGTGCGCAAGCGGATTTATTTAATTAAATATAACTTGATGGAGAAACTGCTCCAATATGCCTGAGTGAAGCACACAAAAGGCCATCCGGTTCGGACATTCGTCCTCCTGGATGGCCTTCTCTATTTCGTTCAGCTATGATAACGGAAGCACATTTGATTATGATCGTTGACCATGCCCACGGCTTGCATGTACGCATAACAAATCGTCGAGCCGACGAACTTGAAGCCGCGCTTTTTCAAATCCTTGCTCATGGCGTCGGAAATCTCCGACGTTGCCGGAACCTGCGACATATCCGCCCAATTGTTCTTAATCGGCTTACCGCCTACGAAGCCCCAGATATACCGGTCGAAAGAGCCGAACTCTTCCTGAACCTTCAGGAAGGCCTTGGCGTTCTGAACGACAGCCGCAATTTTCAGCCTGTTCCGCACAATGCCCGGATGCTGCAGCAGTTCAGCCAGCTTCTTCTCATCATACCGGATAATCTTATGAGGATCGAAGCCTTCGAATGCTTCCCGGTAGCCTTCTCGCTTCTTCAGTATCGTATACCAGCTTAGACCGGCTTGAGCGCCTTCCAAATTGAGCATTTCAAACAATTTACGATCGTCATGAACAGGTACACCCCATTCATGATCATGGTAATCGACATATAACGGATCTTCATTTACCCAACTGCATCTGACCGTCATGTATACACGCACCCTTTCAATATAACGAACACTTGTTCTATTTCATTATAGGAGCTGTGCGAACAGATGTCCAGATCCAAATTAACCAACGGTATGAAGGCCATAAAATTGCTTGGTGGTGTGCATGATTCGCTCAGCCACCGCTTCGCTCGTTCTGCCATGCAGCAGGGCGATCTGCTCGATAACGGCATGAATCATGCGCGGATGCGTCATCTGGCCTTCGAATGGTCCCTCGAACGGCCATGGACCGTCCGTTTCGACCATGAGCAGCTCAAGCGGATAGCTGCGAACAAGCGAACGAATGTCATCCTCGTACAGAACGTCAGGCGTGATAGAAATGACGTACCGCGATTGAATCATTCGCTGAATGGTCTGCGGCGAGCCTTTGAACCAATGGAAATGCGCCTTCCGAATGCCGTACTTGTGGAGCAGGTCGCACACGATGTCCCCATCCTCATAGACGGCATGAAGGACGACCGGCTTGTCCAACTCCGCAGCAAGACGAAGGAACTGTTCCAGCAGCCGGATATACGGTGCAAGATCCAAAGAACCTCCCTGCTCCTCTGCTTCCGTCCGCATATAATAGGGCAGGCCGATTTCGCCTACCGCCACCATTTCAGCCGCATGCTGCCGGATCCACGCAAGCAGCTCTTGCAGGTCCTCCTCTGCAGGCAGCGCCTGCTCGGGATGATAACCATACGCAGCATACACCCGCTGCGGAGCAAGCGAACGAAGCCGCATCGTTGCCTTACACGAGGCAAGATGTCTCGAGACGGCAATTAGCGCTTCAACTTTGTTTGCTTCCAGCTCGGACAGGATGGCGCTGGCTTGCAGCTCATCATACATGTCCAGATGAATATGGGCATCAATGGCTCTGTTCATGATCTCATCTCCTGACGCAGCAAATCTTGTATATGCTGTCGCAGCTCGTGGAAGACGGGCTGCACGGTAACTGTCTCCTGCCGGGGCCGTGGGAATGGCACGGCCAGTTCCTCGATAACACGCGCCGGCTTGTTGGAGAGGACATAGATCCGATCGGACAGGAACAAGGCTTCTTCAATGCTGTGGGTAATGAACAGGATGGATCTTTTGTTCTGCTCCCAGATGTTCAGCAGCCATGTCTGCATGCTCTGGCGGGTCAAAGCATCCAATGAGCCGAACGGCTCATCCAGGCACATGAGCTCCTGCGGGCCCAGCAGAGCTCTCAGGAACGATACGCGCTGCTGCATCCCGCCGGAGAGCACATGCGGAAGCTCCTGCTCGTAGCCGCCCAACCCTACTCTCGGCAGCCACTCCCTTGCTTTGGCCAGTGCGGCGGAGCGCGCTTCTCCGGCTACCTCCTGCGAAAGCGCTACATTCGCTTCAATGGATCGCCATGGAAACAAGGCGGGCTGCTGCGGCATATAGCTGATAAGTCCCTTCCTGCCGGTTACATGGACGCCATCCAGCCAAACCTCTCCGGTGTCGGGTGCAAGCAGTCCGCCGATGATGTGGAACAAGGTGCTCTTCCCGCTGCCGGAAGGGCCGATTAGGGAAACGAATTCCCCCTCATCCACATGCAGCGACAGATCGGACAGCACAGCGACCTGTTGTTTTTTGCCTGGGAATGTATGATGAATACCTTTGAGCTCTAATTTGACCTTACGTTCATTCATGACTTCGTTCCTCTCCCTTCCTAAGATGACCGCTTGGCGTTCCACCGGATCACAAGCTTCTCCAACCCTGCGATCAGCCAGAAGAAGAGCAAGCTGAGAATAACGATGATCAGAATGGCAACGAATTCCCGGTCTGCCCGGAATGCCGATTTCTGCAAGATCATGTAATAGCCAAGCCCGACACCCCCGCCAAGCCACTCTGCGATCACGGCTCCCATCACACTGTAGGTAGCGGAAATTTTGAGTCCGGTAAATACGAACGGCATGGCATGCGGCAGCTCCAGTTTATAGAAGATTTGCCGTTTGCCTGCGCCGATCATTTGCATATAGTTATACATGTTTCTATCCGTTTGCATGAATCCGTCCAAGGTAGACATCGTCACAGGAAAGAAACATACGAGCGATATCAAAATAATTTTAGGTAAAATGCCAAAACCGAATAAAATGATCAGCAGCGGCCCCAGCGCGATAACCGGCACGTTCTGCGACAGAATCAACAGCGGATACAATCCCGCCTTCAAGAAGGGGACGCGATGCAGGATGCTTGCAGCAGCAATGCCGCCAAGGCTGCCGACAAGGAAACCGATCAACATCAGACGCACAGTTGCCCACGTATGCATCCATACCCTGACCATATCCGTTGTGCCGTCCCGCCAGATTTTGAGCGGACTAGGCAGCAGCCAGCTTGCCGTCCCTCCCCACGTTACGGCAAGCTGCCAAATAAGCAAGAGAAGGATGACCACAACAACCGGTGGCCACCCTGCTTTCAATGCGTTCTTCAGCTTCATTATCTGTACTTCTCCGTCAGCTTGTCCATGGAAGCGCCGGATGGATTGAAATAAATTTTCACCTGGGAGATGACGTTCGGGCTGCCCATCTCAATCATCGCTGCATTCATATCCTGAATGATGAGCATCAATTGATCCAGCTCCCCTTCCATCGTTGTCTCAAGCGGGGAGACGAAGTATTTCACACCTGACTTTGCGATGACTTCGATCGCACGGTCCACATAAGGAATGACATCTTCGTTGTTTTTCGTTTTGGGAATGATTTGAATACTGACAAGTGCATTAGCCACATGAACGGCCCCTTTCGGTTTAACGATTTATTTCCGGTATGATGATTATTTCGAGCTTGCAGGCAAGAAGTTGTTCGTAAATGCCGCATCGACATCGAGATTTTTCTCGAGCAGCTTATGTTCCAGCATCCAGTTGGCATAGTTCTCCCATACCTGACGCTTCTGCTCGCCCCAACGAGGCGCATCGTCCTGATAACGCGGACTCAGCCATTTCTGACTGGCCATCACGAGCTTCGGATCCAGATCCGGTACGGCTTTGATCAAAATATTCGCCGCATCCTCCGGTTTGGAGATGGCAAATTGATATCCTTTGGCGGCAGCAGCGGTGAACGCTTTTACAATTTCCGGTTTTTCTTTGATCATTTTCTCGTTCGTTGCCAGAACCGGCGTATAATAATCCAGCTTATCGGAATACTTGTTCAAATAAATCATGTTGAGCGGTTCGCCGCGAAGTTCAGCGTCCACACCTGTCCATGCATAGTAGATCCAGGCGAAATCGATATCTCTTTTCACGGCTGTGAAGTAATCCGCATCTCCGATGTTCACAATTTTCACTTTGCTCGGATCGGCTTTCTCCGATTGCATCAAGGATTCGATCATTGCGCTTTCCGCCGGAGCTCCCCAGCCTCCATACGTTTTGCCTGCAAAATCCTTCGGTGTGACGATATTTTTCGCAACGGGAGATGCGAAGCCCGAGGTGTTGTGTTGAATAACTGCGGCAATCGAGACGATCGGCACGCCTTGAATACGGCCTTGCGTAATGCCTTCCTGATAGGATACGCCGAACTCGGCGGCTCCTGAAGCAATCATCGCGTCAGCCCCCGCTTCGCCAGGCGCGATAATTTGAACGTTCAGCCCCTCTTGTTCAAAAAATCCTTGGTCTTTGGCCACATATAAGCCCGTATGGTTGGTGTTCGGCGTCCAGTCCAAGACGACTTTCACATCCGTCAGCTTCTTGGCGGTAGCAGCCGGCGCCGTTGAAGCGGCAGGCGTAGCGGGCGACGCTCCTTGCTTCCCGCAGCCTGCGGCAAGGACGGTCAAGCTCACGAGCATGAGTGGTGCAATTTTCTTCCAGTTCATTTCTTGTTTCCCTCTCCCTTTATCTGTATAACCACAAGAAAAAGCCCCCGTTTACCGGGAGCGCCATAGGTAGAAAATGATATTCTCATTCCGAACATTGCGAATGGACATGCATTTGTATGAATTCTCTACGCTGGCATTACCCAGATCAGATTAACGGTTAGCGACATAACGGTCACAATCTCAGCCTGACTCCTCAAGCTCCCGTGGGTTCTTATTGGTTTGATATTACCATACCTCATGTTCGCAATGATTGCAAACATTAATCATTAACTTAGCTAAATAACCATTCCTTCATCCGCGAGCCGATCCGTTTCGCATCTTCATACCCGAGTTCATGCAGCGCTTCCAGCTTCTTCGGACTTTTCTCCATCCGGCCAACAACGACTTTGGACGAGGGGCGGATGACTATCGCGCTTCCATCCTCTTCCATCTTCCTCACCAGCTCAAGCGTTCCGTTATAGATCTCGCTCCGATTGACAAGCACATCCACGAGTCCGTCATACTTCGGATAAAAGCTTTTGGCCAGCCATCTCTGCTTGAAGGGCGTTTTGCGGTAGCCTTCTTCCTTCGTTAACACAATGACGTGCTTACGGTTCCCATCGGCAAGCGATTTCTGCACAGGAATGGGATCGACAAGGCCTCCGTCAAATAAGGTTCGGCCTTCATAATGGATAGGCGTGGCCACAAACGGCAGCGAGCTGGATGCTTGAACGATCGGCATCGTTTGCAGCTGGAGCTGATGCTTCGTGTAGTAAATCGGTTCGCCGGTGTGCGCATCCGTTGTCCCGATTGCAAACTGTTGCGGCGAACTATAGAAAGTATCGTAATCGAAGGGCACCAGCTTATTAGGCAATTCATTGAATATAAAATCCATGCCGAATATGCTTTTGTAGCGCAGTAAATTACGATAGCTTAAATATCTGTGATCACCGATATAATCGATGGTTACTTTCTTATTGCGTCCGCGTTGTTTGGAGATGTATGAAACCGCATTGCAGGCTCCGGCGGACACCCCGACGACATACGGGAAATACCAGTCTTGCTCCATAAAGTATTCCAAGACTCCCGCGGTGTACACGCCACGCATACCTCCGCCTTCCAGTACGAGTCCAATTCCTTCCATCGTGACACCTTCTTTCTCTCTACTCTAGCCACCTCTAAGCATACAGGAAATGTAAAATAAAAGAAATGCTTCTCCGTCTCCGTAAAAGGGACAAAGAAGCAGGTTCGAGCCATTTTATGATGCGGATTCGGGAAATACCCCGGATAAACCGCGTTTTTGACGAATTTTCCGAATGATGAGACCATTGGTTGGCGATAAAAGGAAAGCCAGAACGAACATGGCCCCTGCCACGCTGATCATGCAGCCGGCAATCGAAGCGTCCAACAAATAAGCGACATAATAGCCGACTACCGAGGAGAGCACGCCGATCGTCATACTCCAAACAATCATGACGCTCAGCTTCTCCGTTAACAAATATGCCGTCGCTGCCGGAACGATCAGCATGCCTACGACGAGAATCGCTCCGACGCTCTCGAAGGAAGCTACGGTTGTTACCGACACCAAGCCCATCAAGAGATAATGGAACAGCAAGACCGGTATGCCCACAGCTGCGGCAAGCGCCGGATCAAACGAACAGAGTTTAAACTGTTTATAGAACAGTCCGATGACAATCGCGCTGAGCAGCAAAGCGAAACCTACCGCCCAGACAGCCTTCGGCCCGATGCTGATTCCGCCTACCTCGATGGTGTTCCACGGCACATAGGCAATCTCACCGTACAGCACGCAGTCCAGATCCAAATCGATTTGTCGGGTATATAAACTGACAAGAACGACACCGACCGAGAATAGCGCTGTGAACACAACGCCGATCGAAGCATCGGATTGCAAGCCGCTCTGCTGAAACAGCTGGATGAGGAACACGGTGATCAATCCGATGGCCGCAGCGCCGATCAGCATGAAGATCGAGCCTCTCGACCCGCTGATCAGGAAGGCGATGACGATGCCCGGCAATACGGAATGGCTGATCGCATCTCCGATCATGGCCATTTTACGCAGTACGAGGAAGCACCCGACCAACGAGCAAGCCGCGGCAACGAGAGCAGCCGTCAAAATAATCCAGAAATCATTCAACTTGGCTCACCCCTTTGGCCTTGATGTACGGATCCGAATCCTTCTGCACCTGCTGTTTCAAGGAGGACTGACGGAACAGTTTAACCAGCAGTCCGCGTTTGGGCGCAAAGAAAAGGGAGAAACCGAAGACTCCGGTAGCCGCCAGCACGCTCAGCGGTCCGGTCGGCAAATTGCTGCCCATCGTACTGAGGTAGGTGCCGACAAACCCGCTGAATGCACCGAACAGACCCGCCAAGATGACCATCAGCCCGAGCTTCTCCGTCCAATATCTGGCGGCCACTGCGGGGGTAATGAGAAGAGCGGCCATCAGGACGACGCCAACCGCTTGAATACCGACAACTACCGCCACCACGATCAGGAACATCATGAAATGATCAAGGAGCCCTACCGGGAAGCCAAGTCCCCTGGCGTATCCGGGATCGAAGCTGAGCAGCTTGAATTCTTTGAAGAACAGCGTACAAATACCAACTAGAACGAAAGAAATTATAGCCATCGTGACCACATCCGAATGCACCATCGAAGCCGCTTGCCCGAACAGAAATTTATCCAAACCGCTCTGGTTTCCGCTGGAGCTGTGCTGAATTTGGGTTAGCAATACGATACCTACCCCGAAGAACACGGATAAGACAATGCCGAGCGCCGAATCCTGCTTGATCTTGGAATGCCGCGTAATCCAACCGATGCTTAATGTAGCTAATAATCCCGCCAGCGCAGCGCCGATCAAGAAGAACAGGATCGATTTGGAGCCTGTTATCATGAAGGCGACGCACACACCGGGAAGCGCTGCGTGCGACAAGGCGTCGCCCATGAGAGATTGCTTGCGCAAATATGCGAAGCTGCCCAACACTCCGCTGCTCAATCCGAGAAGCGAGCAGCCGAGCAAGATCCAGCGCGCATTCGGATCCTGCCATAAATGAAGCAATGTGTCCAACATGGTGATCACCTCATCCTATTCGCGTGTGGGTATCTTCCCGATCCCAAATCGCCAGTTTCCCGCCATACGTTTGCTGCAATTTCTCCTTCGTGAACACCTCATCGGTCGGTCCGATGTCGACGATCCCTACGTTGAGCAATATGACCCAATCGAAATATTCCTTCACTGTCGATAAATCATGATGGACAACCAGCACGGTTTTCCCTTGCTTCTTCAGCTCGCCAAGGAGCGTAATTATCGCTTTCTCCGTCGCGGCATCAACCCCGACGAACGGTTCATCCATGAAATACAAGCTGGCATCCTGTGCTAGCGCGCGGGCGAGGAAGATGCGCTGCTGCTGTCCGCCGGAGAGCTGGCTGATCTGCCGTTCGGCGAAGTCGGCCATGCCCACCTTCTCCAAGCATGCCATCGCGATCTGCTGTTCCTTGCTGCCGGGTCTGCGGAACCAGCCCAAGTGGCCGTACCGTCCCATGGTCACGACATCCAGGGCGTTCGTCGGGAAATCCCAATCGACCGATTCCCGCTGCGGGACATAGCCGACAAGTTTGCGCTGTTCTTTGTACGGCTTGCCGTAAATTTTCACATCGCCTGATAATTTGGGTATAAGCCCGAGCGCGGCTTTGATCAAGGTCGATTTGCCCGCACCGTTCGGACCGACGATCCCGATGAGCTTGCCTTCGGGAATCGTGAGGGATACTTGCTCAAGAACCGGCTTCTTATGATAAGCAACCGTCATATTATGAATGGAAAGCGGGGCATCCGAATGTTTCATTGTCGTTCCTCCTCAATAATGCGAATCTATTCGGTCGCTACTTCAGCGCTTTGACAATGGTATCTACGTTGTGCCGAACCATGCCGACATAGGTGCCCTCCGGAGTTCCGGCCTGGCCCATGGCGTCGGAGAAGAGCTCCCCCCCGATTTGAATCTCATGCCCTTTCTCCTTCGCTCCTTGAATGACCGCTTCGATCGACTTTTTGGGAACGCTGGATTCCACGAACACCGCTTTGATCTTCTTCTCGACCAGGAAATCCCTGAGCTGACTAACGTCCTTGGAGCCGTATTCCGACGCTGTGCTAATTCCCTGCAAACCCTTCACTTGAATATGATAAGCATCTCCGAAATAACCGAACGCATCATGTGCGGTAACAAGAACGCGTGTGGCTTCGGGAATCAATGCGATCTGCTCGGTTGCATACCGGTCCAGCTCTTCGAGCTCCTTCAAGTACGCAGCCGCGTTCTTGCTGTAATCGTCCTTATGTGCCGGATCGTGCTCACTCAGAGAATCCCTCACTTGCTCGGTCGCTTTCATCCAATGCTTCACATTGAACCAAATGTGCGGATCATACTCGGTCGCCATCTCGGCGCCGGAACGCAGCGCCTTGCGATCAATGTTTTCGGAGACAGCGACGGTCGGTTTCTGTTTGCCCATTTTCTCCAAAATCTCAACCATTTTCCCTTCCAAGTGCAGCCCATTGTAAAAAATAATTTGTGCTTCATCCAGCTTCTTAATATCGCCCTGCGAAGCTTTATATAAATGCGGATCGACACCTGCGTTCATTAACCCCGTAACTTTCACATGTTCCTTGCCCACATGCTCCACAATATCCGTAATCATTCCGATCGTTGTTGTTACCTGGATCTCCTTCTCGCTCTTCGCGGCCGGCTGAGTCCCCATGTTCCCGCATGCCGCCACAGTCAACATAATGCTTAGTAAGGCAGCCTGGGCTGCCATCTTCCAAACCCCTCTAATCTTCATTGTGTTCCTCCCCGATTGGATCTTCTTTGCAAATTGGACAAGCGCATATTTGTTTACCTAAGGAAACTTTATCATATGTACATTATTAACCAGAACCACAAATGTTGCAATAGGGAAAAATATTTTCTTCGATACATTTTTTTTATCCACGCCCACATTCCTTCAAACAGTCTTTTATCATGCAGGACAGACACACGAGAGCACGGTTCGTGACACCGCTAGCGCTAACAGTCAAATAAAATAACCAACCGGTCGTGAAGCACACGCCGCTTTCATCAAAGGCTGTAAGGGTTGAACCCCTACAGCCTTTGATGCGAGCGGCGTTTTGTATTTCGAGGAGAAAGGAGGGATTTCATGAAGTTTGAACGTGCCTTCGAAATCATCATGGCATCACAGCTTGCTTCGGAGAGGAATGCCCCAGGCGGGAAAGGTTGGAAAGGGGGTTGGGGCATGGAGAAACGGAGTTTCTGAGAAAGGAGTGGTATCCGGCAATCGGCAGTTTCGATCATTTGTACCCCGAGTGCGAGGAGCGTGATTTCTCGAATGGGTACCGCTACTTGGACTTTGCTTATATGCCTGGCGGCGCCAAAGCTGCCATTGAGATCCAAGGATACGCCACCCATGCGCGCGATATTGAGCTTTGGCGGTTCAAGGATCTGTGCATGCGCCATTGCCTTCTGGGTTTAGATGACTGGCTCGTCATGCCGCTCGCCTACCCTGCTTTCGCGGAAACGCCAAAACAGTGCCAACAGCTGATCCTGGAATTGGTTGGAAAATTTGTTTCTTATTCTAATTCCGATGCCATGAATGGGTTCGAGCTTGAAACTGTTCGCTTTGCACGCAGATTGCTGCAACCCTTCTCTCCTTCAGAGCTCGCCGCGCATCTTCGCGTAAGTCCTCGCCACGCTCGCAACCTTATGCGCAGTTTGTGTGACAAGCAAGTACTCATGGTATCCAGTGGGCAGCAGCGTGCACGGTTGTACAGGCTAATTCCCCCTCACCAGCAGTTAGCGGAAATACGATTCCTTATTTCAGCCTGAGAGGGAATTTTGGGGGAGGATACGGAAATGTAAGACCTTATCTCGCCGTTGTTCCTTCAATTTCAGTGGCAAACCGCTCAATAGCGAATCGTATTTCCTCTTCATTCGCAGAATGGGTGGATTTGGGTGAAATAGCGAACTGT